>CAZIWX010000021.1:0-29901 GCA_964543125.1 uncultured Lentisphaeria bacterium
TTGTTTTTTGGTGGGTTGGGTGTGTTGGTGTGTATTATCTTTCGGGGAATTATTTTCCGGTTTACCGAGTACAGTCTGGGCACCATCCATGCCCTGCTGATTTCTTCCCTCATTTCCGGATTTATTCATTTTAGCAACAGCGGATTCAATTGGTTCAGCGGGCTAGCCATCGCGCTGGAATTAGGGCTGCTAACCGGCATAGCCTATACATTAACCGGCCGGTTGTGGATGCCCATCGCTCTGCATATTGGCTGGAATTTCAACTTCGTGATTTTCGGAACGGTTGTTTCCGGCGCGAAGGAGTTTTCCAGCTTGTTAGAGAGCCGGCTAACGGGACCCGAATTGGTTACCGGCGGCGAATTCGGTCCCGAAAACTCCCTGTTAACAATCCTGATTAGTTTGGCGCTGTTTGTACTGCTTTTTAAAATAGCCTCTCGCAAGGGCAAATTACAAATTCCAACAAAAGGGAGATAAACTGAATGTTTGCTCTAAGAAACAAGCCTATAAGGAATATTTTAGCAATCAGTATCGCAATTTTACCTGTCAATTTGATAATGATATGGTATCGGCTCACGCAAACGGAAAACTTTTCTACCGCTGATATGCTCGTCTATCCCCTGCTTTTTGGCGGCGGATCTATCCTGGTTATACTTTTCCTGAACAAATCTCTGGTGAAGGACACATTTAAAACAACCTTCAATTCAGGAAAAGGAAGCTGGTATTGGGATATCGTAACGGGACTGGGGCTAACCGCCATTTATTTCGCCATGGTGTTTGCCGAAAGAGCTACATTGATGCAATGGCTGCCCGGAAACAGTCCGCCCAATACGGAAATAATAAATGTGATGATCGACCTGGCGCGCAATCCGTTATTGATGATTATCTGGTTTGTTCCGGTATTGTGGATTGGGATTGCCTTATATGAGGAATTCTCCAGGACCTTTTTACTCAAATGCCTCTGGAATACAGCCGCTAATAAAAATTGGCATATTGCGGTCATATTTCTGTCTTCCGCGCTGATTGGAATAACGCATTTATATCAGGGGCTATTCGGGATTATATCGATTGGAATCAAAAGCGTAGTTATGAGTTTGTTTTTTTATAAATACCGTCGATTACTGCCTCTCGTAATATCTCACGGTTTATATGATGGTTTACAGTTCGCCTTTTTCATAACCCAGTTCAGATAAATAATTCCAAGTCCAAAGTATGTTCGTGTTGTTTGGCTGTGACCGCCGGGGTTTGGGGTAATCCAGCCCGTTTGGTCGGGAAACCTATGCTCCGGTGCGCAGAAGAATTTCGGCCGGTTGAACTCATGAACCAGGTCCGGGAACTGTCCGGTTATAAGGCTGTGGAAAAAACATAATTTACAGCAGGTCTTGAATTATGGCGGCAAGGGCGTCAGACGCCCGGTGGGTGGACTTTAGACCATTTTAGGCAGACAGTAAAATCGTTGTCAGCCTTGACAAAAGACACTAATGATGTATAATACCAATGTATACATTTTGGAGGTGTAGTAATGGTAAGAACGCAAATTTACTTGACAGAACGCCAGCGTGATGAACTGGCCGCTATAGCCAAAACCGCAGGGAAGAAACAAAGCGAGCTCATTCGAGAGGCCGTCGATCGGCTCATCGATCAATCGGGCCAAAATCGGCGTAAAACTGTTTTGCAAGAGGCAGCCGGAATCTGGAAGGACCGCGAGGATCTTCCAAACTTTAAGGAAACACGAACCGAATGGGACAGGGCCTGATCATGGCTGAACAAATCCTTCTTGACACGGATGTGCTTGTTGATTTTCTCCGAGGACACAATAAAGCGGTGACCTTCGTTAACGCCCACTCTACCCGGATCATCCTGTCAGCTATCGTTATCGCGGAGTTATGCGCTGGTGTTAAGGGAGATGCGGAACAAGAAGCTCTGGAGGGTTTCATTTCGCTTTTCCGCGTAATTCCTGTAAATGCGGAAATTGCTAAGACCGGAGGACTTTACAAAAGCAATTATGGCAAGTCACATGGCGTCGGCCTGGCAGATGCTATTCTGGCAGCTACCGTTATGGCCGAGAATGCGGATTTTAAGACTCTCAACCTAAAGCACTACCCCATGTTAAAAGGACTTAGACCAGCCTATGCTAAATAGATGGTCAACAAGACAAATCGGCGGATGCATATTATATTAATGACAATCCAATGATATGGCGAGATGATGCATTTTAACCATAAAATCACCGAATCCGGAATAATATAATCTGTTGCTCCGGGAATGCCGCGTAACACACGCATTCAACCGATGTCGGCACCTTAAAATTCAAGCGTAATCCCGCCCACCGGAAAAGTCTTGAATTGCCAGGCCATTTCCTTGGCGCCATCGAACTTATAGATATACTCCCAGGGGTTGTCGCGATTGGTAACATTCATGATATCCCAAAACACAACCATATTAAGTTTTTCGAAGTAGAACCGCTGCAACAACATTATATCCGCTCGAAAATAGGGGTCATACCGTTTATTATTCAAGGGACCATCAAATTGTGAGTACCAGCGCCGCCGGTAAGGATTGTACACCGGTTCCGTATAGGGCCGCCCACCCACGTAACGCACCCGGAAGCTGATCTCATATTCATCAGCCGGCATGAATGGCAACCATGAAAAAGCCTTGGCTATAAACGAAGCCTTGTAGCGCGGATACCAGTCAAAATTCATGTACTTGATCTTATACCCGCCAATCAGGGTCAGGACATCACGATAATCATAAGGCCAGGGATAGTAAGTTTTACCATCCCGTTGATCAAGGCCCTGCGCTACTGATTTTGAATAACTGAACGAACCGTACCAGTTATCCAGAAATTTCTTCTGAATGAAAAATTCGATCCCATAGGAACGGCCGGCGCCGGCATTCACCTGGTGCTCTGCATTATAATAGATCACTCGCCGGTCGTTGAAGGTAGTGTCTACCAGTTCCGGTGTAATCATTTGGTCAAAGCGTTTGTTGTAAATCTCCAGCGTGGTGCGGATATCTTCGCGTAACAAGTACTCCAGGCCGAGGACAACCTGATCGGCATAGTAGTCCTGTAAAGCACGGACATCCTGAAAATCGCCGTTTAGCATGCCGTTAAAGGGCGGTTGATAATACCGGCCCGCGGCAAAATTCAGTTTCAGATCCGACTTGAGATGGTAGGACAGACTGATCCGGGGTGAGAAATACGCATACCTGGTATACCCGGTCAAACCGATTCTGCAGCCGAGGATGACTTCCAATTGTGATGCCAGATAAAACCGCGTCTGGGCCCATACGGACGGTGAAAGCAGCTTAAGTTTGTGCCGCCAGAGGCCGTTAGCGCCTGCCGTCAGTGTGTCTCCAACAATATTTGCCTGGCTGAGGGTATCTAAATTGGTGTAGAAAAATGCATTATCAAAAGGCTGCACCGGCTCCCCGTTCCAGGTGGGCGTAATCCGGGGATCGCCCCAATATCGATTGTTGAACCGGTAGATATAGTTAATGTCAGAGCGCTTGACAAAGGTTTGATCAGCATTCAGATACGCCCCATCCAGCTTTACGCCGCCTGACAATTCGAAGGTGGAGCTCAATTTGTAAACAATATCCGATTTGAGAATATGCCCCAGTTCCAGGTCGGCCTGAGTGTAATAGGTGTTGTGTGAATTGTCATCCCCCACCCGGTAGGCATCCGTGTTTACACGGGTCATATTTTCACCCAGGGAAGTGATCCAATAGCCATGGTCTTTAATCAGGCTCTTATAAGTGATGCCCAAGGTATATTCTTTGGTCTTGTAATCGACATTCCGTGCGCCACGGGCCTGGGGCGTGTCCTCGCCTACGATATTGATCCCGTCAATGCCACCCATGAAATTCACCATCAATTTTTTCCCGGGCTTAAGGTGATAGGTGACCTTGGCCTGACCGCTCCAGTAGTGAGGTACCGCCGCCAAACCGGTGCTGGAGATCACAAAATCCAGAAACGATCGCTTCAAGGTGGCGATGTAGTTGGCCCTCCGGCCCAGGGGACCCTCGTAGGTCAAACCAAAACCCGCCATGTTGAAATTAAACTGGCCCAGGGAATGATCAGTTGCCCCTTCCCGCAGGGAAACATCCATTACCGAGGAAACCTTACCACCGTAACGCGCCGGAAACGAACCGGCGTAAAAATCAATCCGTTCGATAAATTCCGTATTGATCATGGTAACCGGTCCCCCACCCGTACCGGCCTGAGCAAAATGGTTGGGGTTCGGAATTTCCAGGTGGTCCATGATGAAGAGGTTCTCACCCGGATTGCCGCCGCGGATAATGATTTCATTGTTTTGATCGGACCCTGAAACGACTGCCGGTAAGGCCTGCATCATCCGCAGAACATCATAAGCGCCAACCGGGTCGGAACGAATCTCTTCAATATCGACGGTCCGGACACTGACAACCGCATCCTTGGCGCGCTCAAAAAACCCGGCGGTCACCACCACGCCCTGGCCTGCCAGAATAGTTGGAATCAGATCCAGATTCACTTCCGTTATACGGTTTGAAGCAATATGAATATTGGCCCGGGCCTGGGCTTCGTACCCGATTACGTCCACCCGAATGCTGTAGGTGCCAACCGGCAGATTTTCAATATAATATTTACCGTTACCATCCGTGGCAGCGCCAAACTGAGTGTCTTCCAGCAGCACATTGGCTCCCACCAACGGTTGTTGAGTATCACGATCATGAATCGTACCGCGGATACTGCCCGTTGATTGGCCGTTCAGTGTCCAAGCGAGGAGCAGCATCACCTGAATAAATTTATATGATTGCTTTATTGTTGTCTCACTTTTAGAAATTTCCCATAAATGCAGGCATTAAATAATCCCGCACTTCTTACGGTCGCGTCAATGAGTTAATTGAGAACCGGAATTTGTTGAATTTGAATCGGGTGTGGGTTGGGGAATTCCGGTAATATCGGTTGGATTGGATGCAAACCGAAATTTCACACCGCTTTTGAAAAATACGATTGCACCGGGAATTGACATGGCGAGGTAATTCAACAGGTGAAACACAATGGCGAACGCCTTGGCGGGCGTGCTGGGAATCCCAACCAGCGCCAGCGCCGCAACAACCGCACCGTGGTAAGTGCCCACGAACCCCGGCGCCGATGGAATCGATAGCGAGATGGTTGTAAATGTCAAGAGCACCATGGAGGCTATAAAAAATTCAGCCGGCGTAAAATCAAAGTGGAATGCCGCCAGTCCCAGGGCGGTAATAATGATGTATAAAATCCAGAGATAGATGGTAAAAAATGTGACTTTGACGGGCTGAGGCATCCGCCAAATGGTCTCAATGCCCTTAAAGAGGGATAGAATGTGACCGGCCAACTTGTTTTTACCAACTTTCTCTTTCCGGGACGCCCAGGCTTCAATCCACACCAGGATGCGGGTCCGCTGACCGCGCATAAAAATGGTGATGAGTAGAAATCCAACCAGTGCGCCAAATCCGATAGCAGCTACCTTTTGAGCCCAGTCAGCCACCGGATAAAGCATGTAAAAAAATGCGGCTAGGATGAGAAAGGAAAGCATATCCAGCAGCCGGTCAACTAAAATAGAGGCGCCAATTCCACTGATTAGAAGCTTGGTCTCCCGCGCTGCGAAGGCGGCTCGCAATACCTCGCCCAGGCGAAAGGGCAACACATCATTACCCAAATACCCGATAAGCAGAGACTCAAATAAAACTTTCGTTCTTGTCATCCCTAAGGGTGATATAAGGATGCGCCAGCGTTGTGCCCGAACCCAGACGCTATAGATTAAAATGACTGCGCCGAGGAGGATATAGCTGATCGAAACTCCCTCCAGCGCCTGCCAAAAATCTTTAACATCGAGGTCTTTAAATACATACCAGATGAAAAAACCGCTGAGGCCAAATGAGGCCAGAAATTTTAGCGGATGTGATCTAAGCAGGCTTTTGGCAGCCATTATTGAGATGCTTTCGTGGAATCGGTGGGTTGTGTCAAATCGACAAGCCGATATTGGTAGGTGTTGGAAATGATATCATCAAAATAGAATCCATCGATCAAATTCAGCCAACTCAGCTCAACCTCAACCACATTGTCTTCCACATCCTTTAAAGTCATCCGTTGGGTCAGAAAATCTTTGTTCACCCGCACCATGGCCGACGACCACTCCGAATAGGGATCTGAAAATCCAAATTCCAATTGAAACCCATTTTTCAGCGAAGTTTGTTGCTTAAGAATGACATCGGTAAACAGCGGCCCAAGAAAGCGCTTGATAAGGTCATGTGGCTCGAGTTTTTCAATGATAATCTGCCGTTGGCCGTGATTAACGGTGTAAAGTTTTTCACCAAATCCCAATATTTCCATATTTTGCGCTTCCAGGAAAAGCCTGAAATGGGTGCTGTCCTGGATATTTACATCAAAAGTCAGACTATCATGCCGTCCGGAAAAAGCCCATTTAGTGATGTTTACAATGTGGAGTTGAGTCGCGCCTGCCTGTAGAAAGCGTTCCACGAGACGCGTAACCGTGGGTGGCGCCGGAACTTCGGCTTGAGGAGTTTGGGCGCCTAGTGGTAAGAGTAAAAGTGCATAACCAAGAATGACAGTGAGGGTAAGTTTCAAGTGTCGGGGAGCACTAATCATTAATCGCGGTGAAGAATCATTCATCCGTTTCTTCATCTTCATTGTCAAATGCCGGATTTTCCAATATTTCCGGACCAACCAACACTTCCCGGGCCTTGCTACCCGTATTGGGACCCACCACGCCGGCCATTTCCAGCTGATCGATCAACCGGCCGGCCCGGGCGTAGCCAATTTTCAAGCGCCGCTGTAATAAGCTGACAGACCCCTGCTGATGCGTCACCACCAACCGGTAAGCTTCATCAAACAGGTCATCACGGTCATCTCCATTGCCACCGAAGAGCCCTCCATCGCTACTGGTGGATTCCCGCACTTCCGGTAAAAATTCTTCCTCGGGTTTGGGTTCGTGGGTAATGTGATCCAGAATGGTTTCAATTTCTTCCAGTGTGATCAACGCGCAATGCAGGCGTGTGGGTGTAGCTGCTCCGGCGTATTGGAATAACATATCACCCCGCCCTAATAATTTCTCGGCGCCGTTCTGATCCAGAATGGTACGGGAATCATTTTTCTGCGCTACCTGAAATGCAATTCGCGTGGGAAAATTTGCCTTAATGACACCGGTAATCACATCTACCGATGGCCGCTGGGTGGCGATGATAAGGTGAATTCCCACGGCCCGGGCCATTTGGGCCAGGCGTGTGATGGGTTCCTCGACTTCCTTGGCGGCGGTGAGCATCAGATCGGCTAATTCGTCAATAACCACGACAATATAGGGCAGTGGTTCCATTCCCTCGGTTTCGGCCGCTCGTTCATTATACTGCTCAATATTTCTAACGGTCGCAGTGGACAGGATTTCATAGCGTTTTTCCATTTCCAATTCCGTGGCCCTGAGGGCCTGGACTGCGTTCTTGGGCTTGGTCAGAACATGTTCGTCCATTCCTTCACCGGTAATCAAATGATATCCCACTAATTGACGATAGATTGACAACTCCAGCTTTTTAGGATCAATCAAGATAAACTTAACCTGATCCGGACGTGCCCGGTAAAGCAGTGAAGTAATGATCACATTGATACAGACCGACTTACCCGAACCGGTAGCCCCTGCGATCATCAGATGGGGCATTTTAGCCAAATCCGCCACAAATATTTCACCACTGGTTGTCTTTCCCAGCGCAATGGTAAGCAATCTATTTGATTCACTAAATTTTTCCGAATTGATGACGCTCTTGATATAGACGATCTCCGGTTTTGGATTGGGTAATTCCACACCCACGGAATTTTTTCCGGGAATCGGTGCAATGATGCGTACCCGGCGCGCTTTCATCACCCGGGCAATGTCATCGGATAAGCTGGAAATTTTAGCCACGCGGATTCCGGGTCCCGGCTCAATTTCATAACGGGTAATCACCGGACCAGGTGCAATATGGGTTACTTTACCCTGGACACCGAAAGAATCCAAGGTTTGTACCAGTAGATCGGCATTGTGCAACAACTCTTCCTTGCTAATGGTGACATCCACCTCGGGGGGTGTATCCAACAGGTCACTTGATGGGAGTTTATATTTGCGCCGGGGAACGCGAGGTTTGGATTTATCATAATCCACTTCGTCCTCCACCACCGCTTTTTCTATGGCAATTTTATCTCCCGAATCCTCAAAATCTCCTTCGGCGCTGGTCTCATCCGGTTCATCGGCTAAACCGATTTCAGACGCTTCAGCACCAGTTTTTAGCGGTGCTTCAGGTTGTGCTGGTTCAACAGTTTCCGGCGTTTCGGATGCTGCTTCCGTTCCAGCTTCCAGGGATGAAATCGGTTGGGTGGGTTTCTTCGATACGATACCGATTGACGGCTTCTCCGGTGGAGGTGTTGGCCGGGCTGCTTTTTTCTGTAAACGCCGTTTACGCTTGTTCGCAAGCCGGGTTTGGATGCTTTGCCCGGCCGACTCATAAAATTTCTTCCAGGAAAATCCAAACCACCCCTGGATCGTAACGACCATAAGTGCGACAACAATGATAAACGCGCCCCAGACACCAAGGAAATCTTCCAGGAGTTTATCAATATGAACCGAAAAGATGCCGGTGTGTTGAAACGCCAAGGCCGGACCGTTTTCCACATGGTTCAAAATCATGGCTCCAAAAATTGAGAGTAGAATAAAAAGTGAAATGGCGTAGCCGGTGAACCGTGCCAGACGCAAATAATCGCGATCCAGTAAAATAGCAACGCCCCAGCCCAGGCCCAGGATTGGAAATACTAAAGCACCCCAACCGATGAAAACCTTCATGAGAAAATAACTAAGGATGACACCCACATACCCCATCCAGTTATGCATCTGAATGCCCGCGCCAATGGTTGGCTCCTCGGTAGGATCGTGGGTAATCAGGCTGATCAGGACCAGTAAACTGACCGCGATGGTGAGAATACCAATGATTTCCCGTCGTTTTTCATGATATGTGAGCGAAGATTTGATCTGGGTTTCCTGGTTATTTATTAATAAAAGGTGGTTTGATGATCACCGCCGGCAACCGCTTCCCCCGAATATCAATCTCAATTCGAGTACCTGTTTTGAAGTAAGGGCGGTTCACATACCCCATTCCGATGCCCCGGTTTAAAATCGGTGAATGTCCCCCGCTGGTAACGGTGCCTACCGGCTGAGCATTTAAGAAAATCGAATAGCCGTGTCTCGGAATCGCCCGTTCCAACATTTTGAAAGCAACCAGGGCTCGCTTAAGGCCGGCTGATTTTTGATTCACCAGCGCTGATTTCCCTACAAAATCGGGCTTATCCATCTGTGTAATCCACCCCAAACGGGCTTCCAGTGGATTAGTCGTTTCATCGATATCGTTACCATATAAACAATACTTCATTTCGAGCCGCAGTGAATCTCGCGCACCCAGTCCGGTTGGCTTCAGGCCAAAGGCCGCACCGGTTTGCATTAAGGCGTCCCAAAGTCCACGCGAGTATTCCGGAGCATGGTATAATTCAAATCCCAGTTCACCGGTATAACCGGTGCGGGCAATAAGCATGGGTGTGCCGTTAACTTCAGCCTCAACAAAATGGTAATACGGAATTGTTTTTAAAACAACAGTCGTCAATTTTTGTAAAATATCCCGGGAATTGGGTCCTTGCAGTGCCAACAAGGCCGTTGAATCGCTCTTATTCCGCAAGCTGACGGTGAAATTTTTTGCGATAGCTAACAGATGTTGCCAATCTTTTTCGATGTTAGAGGCATTCACCACCAGCATGATGGAATCCGCTCGCCGATAAATAAGCAGATCGTCCACAAGACCGCCATTTTCAAAACACATGGCTGAATATTGAGCCTGCCCCACACGCATTTTCCGGACATCATTTACGGTTGCGAAATCCACAAACTTTACACAATCGGGACCGGAAACCATGAATTCCCCCATGTGGGAGACATCGAAAAGGCCGGCTGATTGTCGGACGGCCAAATGTTCGGTAACTATACTTTGGTACTGGAGCGGCATAGCGTAACCGGCAAAATCAACTAACTTGGCGCCCAATTCTACATGTTTTTGATAAAACGGGGTTCGCTTCATGTAGGATATTCCTCATCAACTGCATAAATATTCAACTTATTCTTCAATAACAAATTCCACTTACTTCCTGATTCTGTGGAGATTGCAGACATGAGGTAAAGGTAATTCGCCACATCCCTCCTTCCAATGCTTGCTTCATTAAATATCCCAACTCATTCTGAATCCGGGTGGATTACAATGATATCCAGCGCCACCGGTCCATGCGCCCCATACACCAGGATTTTTTCAATATCAGCCGTTTTGCTGGGGCCGGTAATTTGGGTGTATCGCAAGGGCGCTTTTCCAGACGCCAAATATACCTCTAAGGATCGATAAATATCCGCTTCGCGCAGGATGGCAATATGCCGTTTCGGTAGCAGCGATACCAAATGGTCCGGCCGTGACAGGTCAACAATCACTGAACCGGTATCAGCAATTCCCGCCTGAATTTTGCTAATACCAATATCGGCCCGGGCCATTTCCCGGCGGCTTGGTAATTCTCCCGCGCTTGCATCCACCACTTTGTCCACCGGTGTTTTCCGTGTCAACTCAGCTAAGGCAACGGGTAATTGTAATTCAGCAATATGCTGAACAGTGGCATGCACCGCCTCGGCTTCCTTACGGAATAAATCAAGCAATTTGGTCATTTTTCACCTGGTCCAGGAAGGTTTGTCTGGCAAGACGGGGAAGTTTCCGCTGAGAATTCCCCCACCGCAGACGCAGTGGAATCAGTTTGGCAATTGATCGGGCAAATTGGAATAATCCGGCATGACGCATAAAAAATGACCAGCTTTTCCAAACCAGGTGTTCTATTGGTTTGCGATAGGACTTATCCGCCACTACGTCGCGCCGCGTTTGAACCAATAATTCGGGAAGAGGGATTTTAACCGGACAAATATCGGCGCAAGCGCCGCATAATGAACTGGCGAAGGCGTGCCCGGGTGCGGAATCCGGCGCTGTTAAGCCCGGCGTTAATACGGCTCCCATGGGGCCCGGATAAACCGACCCATAAGCATGACCACCCCCGCGATTGAAAACGGGGCAGACATTCAGGCAGGCGCCGCAGCGAATGCAGGCCAGCATCTCCCATTTATCTGAATTCAGCAGGTCACGGCGCCCCGCATTCAATAAAATGACAATCATCCGTTCCGGACCGCCTGCGATCCCCGGTGTCAGCGCGGAAACATATCCGGCCATTTTCTGGCCGGTGGCACTGGTGGGCAATAAGCGCATCAGGTTAGCGAATTCTTTTTGAGTGGGAACCACTTTTTCGATGCCGGTAATGGCAATATGGATTTTCGGCAGGACGGTGGAAAGCCTGATATTAGCTTCATTTTCAACCAGAATCACCTGCCCGGTTTCGGCAATTAATAAATTCGCTCCGGAAATACCCGCATCGGCCTTGAGATATTTTTCGCGTAAAAAACGACGTGCATATTGGGTGAGTTTCTCGGGGTCCTCGGAATACTCGACCTTTAGTTTGTCCTGGAACAATTGAGCAATCTGCACCCGATTCTTGTGGATCGCCGGGGCGGTGATATGGGTGGGATGCTCACCGGCCAATTGGATAATGAATTCGCCCAAATCCGTTTCCCATGTCTCAATCATCTGCTGATTCAGGTACCCGGCCAATTCCAATTCTTCCGTCACCATGGATTTAGCTTTAACCACGGTTTTGCACCGGGAAGATCGGAGTATATCCAAGATTTGTTTACGGGCTTCACCGATTGTCTTCGCTTGGAGGACTTCACCACCCAGCTTGGTAAAATTCGCGGTAAATTGATTTAAGTAACGATCCAGGTGCAGAAGTGTGTTACGGCGGCTTCGGGAGCCGGCTGTACGCCAACTTTCCCAGTCAGGAGATTGTTGAACGATATTCGCTCGTTTTCCCAAGGAGTGTTTGGTGGCTTTACCAATATTTTTTAACAGAACAACATCTTGAAGTGCTTCGGAAAAATTCTCTTTGATTGCGTTTGGATCAAATTTCATAATAATCTATGGCACCGTAACCGGGCTGCTCAGCAGTGATTCCCCCAGTAATTCCACCACGTGGCGCGCTTTAAGTTCGATTCCCAGACCTTCCGCGGTCGACTGAAGATTCATCATACAACCACTATCCAAGCTTACCACTTCAGTTATTCCCGTGGCTTGGAGCGTCCGGACCTTTTGCCGCGCCATATCCAGTGAAAGCTCAGGTAATTTCACCGAAAATATCCCGCCGAATCCACAACACGCTTGATTGTCGTCTAATTCGATCACTTTTAAATCGGGAATCCGCGCCAGCATTTCCCGGGGCTCTTTTCCCAACCGTAATTCTCGTAACGCATGACATGCTTCGTGAAGCACCACTTTTTTAGGATTTGGACGAAACTTCAACGTCGGTCCGTAGTGATATAGAAATTCCACAATTTCAAAAATCCGGATGTTTTCATCGAATTCCAGGCCTAATTCAGCATAGTGATTTTTCAGCATGGAAATACAGGAGCCGGAAGGCCCCACAATTACTTCGGCATCCTGAAAAATTCGTTTGAATTGAACCGCGACACGGCGGGCTTCATCCCAATAGCCGGAGTTGAACGCCGGCTGTCCGCAGCAGGTCTGGTTGGTTGGAATAATGACTTCATGCCCGGCAGCTCGTAACAGCGTTAAACTTGCCCCAGCGGCTTGCGGTGTAAATTGGTTAACCAAACAAGGGACGAAAAGGTGGACTTTCAAAACAGGTACGTACTCAGGATTTAATGGCGCCGCCAATAACCGGATGTACTGGTCATGGCCAGTGTATCTTCCTCCAGTTCATCGGGTTTCAGCACTTTGATATCACCACGGTTCACTTCAACTGAAAACGCCAAATTAATATTATCCAAGCAGAGGATCAGCCGATTCGAACCACCCACCCGCTGAACAATTCCCCGGCTCCCCCGGAATGGTCCGGAAATAAGTTCAACATATTCTCCTACCGACACATAATTCTCGGGTTGCAGGGTTTCCGGGTGTTCCAACATGATCCGGAGGGTGTCAATCTGCTGATCGGGAATAGGCGCCCATTTACCGGCAAATCTTAAAATGTTCAGGACACCGGGGGTTTCCACCACCGGCATTCGATCCTGAAGCGCAATTCGACAAAAAATATAGCCCCTGATCAACGGTTCCTGGACCGTCTTTTTCCGATCACTCCATTGCTTGATTCGAGTAACGAGAGGCGCAAATACTTCAATACCCTTCTGATCGAGTCGATCGTAGACTTTCTTCTCATGCCGGGCTTGCACATAAAAGGCATACCAGTACGGCGTGGTTTGCAGGTCATCTTTTATCATAGTGAAGCGCCTTTTTAATGATGTCCTGAGCCGAAAGAGCATCAGCCGAATTTAGTTTTAATCGAGCAATCATGGAGTGAGCCACGGTGCGGCTATAACCCAGTGCAACCAACGCCAGGACGGCCTCATTCTCAACCGAGCTCAAACCAGCCGTGGCCGTAGCGAATTCTCCCCCGGTGCTAAAATCCATTTTTTCAAACTTTGTTTTCAATTCGGCGATCAAGCGCCGGGCGGTGGCCTTACCGACTCCGGGTAGTGTCGACAGAGACTGCTCATCTTCGGCCAGAATCATTCGCTGAAGATCCCGGGGTAATCCACCTGAAAGAATGTTTGAAGCCGCTTTGGGGCCGATTTTAGAAACATTCAGCAACTCATGGAATACACCCCGCTCTTGTTCAGTGTAAAATCCGAATAATTCCAGAATGTCCTCCCGCACATGCAAATAGGTATACAGCTTTACGGTTGTTTTAAGTCCCGGCAGCGCCTGGTAAGTGGTGGCGGTTATGCGAAGTTTGTATCCGACGCCCTGAATATCCAGAATAGCCCGATCAGGTAATTTTTGAACCAAAACGCCTTGAATATAATCATACATGAGATTTTACCTTAGGGCTTGAAATTTTGCATTCAAGGCATGACACAGGGCAATGGCCAAAGCATCCGACGCATCGAACGGTGTGGGTGGAGCTTTCAACCCCAGCAGCCGTTGGACCATGAACTGGACCTGTTCCTTGGTAGCCGCGCCGTTGCCGGTAATCGATGATTTCACTTTCCGGGCGGCATACTCAAATACAGGCAGACCAGCCTGGCGTCCACATACCATGGCTGCTCCACGCACATGCCCCATGACCAGGGCGGTGCGTGCATTGGCGCCATAAAATGCCTCTTCAATGGAAAGGACATCCGGCTCAAACACCTTGATTTTCTCCATCAATCCGGAGTACAAAAATTCAAGTCTCTTAGCCAGCGAATCAGAAGGACGGGGTTTGATCACGGCAAAATCGACAAGTATAAAACTGTTGTTTTCATAATCTACCAAACCCGTTCCCATAATGCGCAAGCCGGGGTCAACGCCAAGTATGCGCAGCTTATAACTCCAGATCGGCCAGCATCTCGTCCGTAAAATCTACACTGGCCGAAACATTTTGGACGTCATCGTGATCTTCCAAAGCTTCGATAAGCTTTAAGACGGACGGAAGGTCATTTTGGCTGATTTCAGTAAAATTATTGGGAATCTTTTGTATTTCTGCATTTTTTACAACATAACCGGCTTCGGATAATTTTGCGCTGACCGTATGGAGATCGTTCATGGCCGTGGTAATTTCAAAAACATTATCGTCATGGCTCAGGTCTTCGGCACCGGCCTCCAGAATTGTCAGCATGAGTTCATCTTCATCAACATTTTCATCGGTAATAGTGATAATGCCTTTAGTATCGAACATCCAGGCCACTGAACCCGACCCCCCGAGATTACCACCATGCTTGGTGAGCATGTAGCGGATTTCACTGACGGTCCGGTTTTTATTATCGGTCATAACTTCGATCAGCATGGCGACGCCACCGGGTGCGTAGGCTTCATAGGTCAATTCTTCATAGGTGACACCTTCTAGTTCCCCGGTGCCTTTTTTAAGCGCCCGCTCAATATTAGCAGCGGGCATATTGGCGCCCCGGGCTGCCAGAATGGCTGTGCGAAGTCTGGGATTGGCTGAGTCATCGCCACCACCGACACGAGCCGCCACCGTGATTTCCTTGGCTAATTTGGTGAATATTTTTCCACGTTCAGCATCGATCACAGCTTTTTTACGCTTGATTGTCGACCATTTGCTATGTCCTGACATACAGGTTTAACCCTCGCTCACTAAGGTGTCTGGATAGTACTTAATTATTGTTTTCTCCATGTTTGATCGCGGTCCTGACTACCCAGGCGTTTCGGTAACCGGCCCGGATAGCATCCCGTTGGAGTTGATCCGCATCATCACGATTGCGTGCATTTCCAATGCGGACTTTATAATAAGGACTGTCGAAACGCAAGTAGACATTCTGTTTCCACCTGATGCGTGCCAATGAATCGACCCGTAAGGCCCGGATATAATCGGATGTACTGAAAACCTGGACCCGATAGCCCACCTCCATCTTGGGCGGTTGCGGAGCGTTGGAGGCATTCATCAAACGATTTTCCAGTTCATCTTCAATCGGCTTGATGGTTTCAATTGTATTAGGCAGTGTTTTCCAATCCCTCAGCGTGGTGGGATCAAAAGATTCATCCAAACTATCAGCGGGGCTATTGGGTGCGGCACAAATGGTAATTGCCGTAAACAGCGCCGGTACGAGCAGACTAAATTTGAGCCACGGTCTCAAGCTGTATCCATCCAACTTTTCCATCCGCCAATTTAAGTTCAAGCCAACCATCGGTTTCTTCTTCTAGCCTGCCTTCCATGCCTTCATGGAGGATGAAAAGTGTTTTTGAGGATTCAACCGGTGCACTGTGGACCTCGGATTCCTCGGCCATAACGACGATTCTTGCCCGAGAGATTATGCGATACCGGTCAATTGTCCAGCCGGCAGCTAAAATAAACAATATCCCGGCGCTGAGAAAGATATAGAACGCAAGTTTTCCTCGTCCGCGGCCACGTTTAATCCAATAGAACAGACTCGCGGGAATTAGGAGCAGCCATAATCCCAGAGTGATGAGGCTAAGTTCATTCAGCGTCAGGTATTGGCGTACATTTTCGAACCAAATAACCACATTGCTGCGTTGGGGCAGATCCAACTGATCTTTCCGAAATAGTTTGGCATAATTTAGATTAAACCTGATATCGGGATCGCGCGGAGCCAGCTTATGCGCCCGTTCAAAATGCAGAATCGCATTCCCGATTTGGTTCAATTTAAAATAGGCATTGCCTAAATTATATTCCAGCGCGGCAGATGTTTTACCACTACTCATTATCTGCTCATAAATAGTTACCGCTGGTTGATAATTCCCGCCGGAATAGGCGTTATCTCCCTGATTCATCAAGTCGTGCAGATCGGCGGCCAGTACGATTGACGACCCCATCAAGGCTGTAACCGATATGCACTTAATCAGCCGGCCCAGGCTCATTTCAGCTCCTTGGAGAGTTGATTGAGCAGGGTCGTGGCATGCTTAATCAGATCGTCAACGCTACTGGCATCCGCACCGGGCGCGAAGCGCCCCATGTCGAGCCGAATCAATATAGCTTCCAATTCTTTAACCAGTGCCGGGTTTACCGGTTGTTCACTCACTCGAATAACCAGATTTTCGGTTATCAGCGCTTTTTCAGGCAGATTTAACCGGTCACCGATGTATCCCACCAACGCCTGATTCAGTAATTGATATACCCGAGCTTCAGCGTTGCTCTGTTTACGAGCGTTTTTAAGCGCCGTCTGGGCTTTATTCCAGGCCCTCAATCGCCGACCCAGAGCCACATCCGACCCGATCTTTCGTCTACGCCGGTCCCACAAAACAGTGCCGCTAAAAATAAATACGCCAAGTAAAATGATTGACCAGAACCACCAGGTTTTGACGAATAGGTGGTTTCTAGGCCGGAGTGGATCGGATTCGAGTTTAATATATCGCAAATCCTGGTTCATCAGGGCGACTTCCTTGCGAGTGTAGCCGGATGTAATCAAAGGCTGGTCACCACTAACGGGGTTGACTTTCAAATGCAGGGGTGATGATTTGGTCGTCACATATTTTTTAGCATCCGGATCGTAATAAGTCAAGGTCACAACCGGAATCTGAATATCGCCCGCCTGACGGGGCACTAACAGATAGGTCATCCGCTTATATCCGCGATATTCTGCTTTCACCAAATTAATCCGTTCATCTTTTTCGGGTTTAAACAGATCAATACCATCCGGCATTTGAATATCGGGCAAATTGAGGGTTTTAAAATTTCCCGTACCCCGTAGCGTGAGACTGAATCCCACCGCGTCATTTACATTCACAAGGCTAGTATCGAGGTGAGCGCTTAATTTGAATCGACCAACAGCACCCGAATAATCGATCGGCGCCGGACGCGGGACATCCTTTACCTTTATTTTCAAAGCATTGGTAAAAAAGACTTTCTGAGTCGGGCGCGTGAAAAAGTCGTTAAAGAACGGATCATTGAAAAAATTATTCCGGCGCTGGGTTTTGACTTCAGCTTCGAGAGTCACCCGTAAGGGATCAATGGTTAGTTCTCCCGTTTGGGTGGGATAAAACACAGCTTTCTTGAGAACCGCGGCTTGGTAATTGGCGCCATTCCATAACTCGGCTTTTAGTTGCGGTTGCCCCTTCAGAGGGATCTCTTCCGTCCAGAAGCCAACCGCATCCGGGAGTTTATCAATGTTGTAATTCAGGACCCGCACCAGTGTGTACAGTTTATAGATTACGGTGAGGGGTTCCCCGATCACGACGGCTTCACGATTAGCAATGGCTCGCACCAAAAGGTTTTGATGCTTGGTATTCGGTTGATTCACTTTTGAGTGCATCGTTGGTGCCTTGCGGCTGCGTGGTGTAGATCGATTCCTGGTAGTGGTTTGGGATGGTTTCCCCTGGTTCAGAACTTCCAGATCTACCGAATTTGTTTCATAGGTTTTTGAACCCAGGATTACCCGGGAGGGCGGAATTATTAATTTCCCGGGGTCCAGCGCCACCAAAGTATAAGTAACGCTGCGGGAACTGGATTGAACCCCGTTGATGATGGTAAATGAGGTTGACTGCATGGGACCACTAACGATTGAGAATGTGCGGGAACCGGGAAGTTGAATTGTAGGGGTTTGTCCGGCATTTTTAACTTCAACTTTGTAAGTAAAAGTATCTCCGACATAGATCCGTACGGCATCCACGGACGCTTTAATTTGAGGTTGCGCCTGAACCAGCAAGGGCCAACTCAACAGGATCGCGTAAAAATAATGTTGTATGTATTTCCGGGAGAACAATTACCAGTCTTTCTCCAATTTCGGACCTTTGGTTTGAGTGCGAATCATTTCCTGCATATTATCGACTTCCCGGTCTTTCAGGGCATTCAGTAATTGTTCAGCGGCTTTTTTCTGGTCATCCGATAAAGCTTGTTGCTTGGCTGATTGTTGCCGAGCTGCCTGCTGTTGCTGGTCAGCTGGTTTATTTTGTTCAGAATTATTCTGGTGGGTTTGTTGTTGTTGGTCTTTTTTAGCTTGGGCTGGCTGTTGTTGTTGATCTTTTTTTTGATCTTTAGTTGTCTCGGACTTTTTCTGTTTCTCCGGTTGTTGTTTCGACTGCTTTTTATCCTGGTTTTGACCGCTCGGGGACTTCCGTGGCGGGGGTGGCGGCATTCTTAATAGCATTTCCAGATTGGCTTTGGCATCCGGATCTTCAGGCCGCAAGCGCAATGTTTGTTTATACATATCTTTAGCTTTATCAGGTTGGTTCGCGGCGAGGTAAGAATTCCCTAAATTATAATAGGCGTCCGCCCGTTTTTCCCGTGCAGCCGCACTTAAGGATTGTTCATACTGATTGATGGCATCGGTATACTTTTTTTGCCGGTACTTGGCATTCCCGATATTGTAATGGAGTCCTTTTAGCTCGGGATGCTGTTTCAACACACTATCCCAGTTTTCCACCGCCTGATCGTATTGGCCAGCCTTATATAATTTATTACCGGTCGATTGGCCGAAAGCCGTCAGCATTAAACCCATGAAGAGCAGCAGTATCAGGTGTGACGATAATCTATTCATGCACCAATTCTCCGCCCCATTTGCGTGCCCGCTTTTGCAAGTCCGGCAATAGGAAATCGATTATAAAGAAGATCAGACCAATCCAGGCAAACCAGTAATACTGTTCTTTAAAGTTGGTGAATTCGTGCGTGGAAAATTCTTTCTTATCCATGCCCAATATTTCTTTATAAATATCCTCCAGTCCATTCCCGGCTGCGTTCAAATGTACAAACCGTCCACCCGTATCCTTAGCGATGTCTTCCAGCGTGGCTGTGGAGAGCTTGGTCGTGACGATCTCACCCTCCGGCGTTTTCTTGTAACTTTCCACATTCCCCCGGCCATCCAGCACCGGAATTGGCGTTCCCGACAAGGTGCCGACCCCGGCCGTATAAATGGTCACCGCTTCCGTTTGCGCCTGTTTGATCACCTGGTCTAATTTTCCTTCATGATCCTCGCCATCGGATATCAGAATCATGACCCGGTGTTTTTTATCATCCTGATTAAACGCTTTGAGGCCAGTGGCAATGGCATCTTCCAAAGCGGTGCCCTGAACCCCGATTGTATTCTGGTCGCTAAGCTCCAGGAACATGTCAAACGCTGAATAATCAAGTGTTAGCGGGGTTTGCAGGTACGCCTGACCCGCAAATACAACCAGACCGATTCGATCACCCCGGAGCTGCTTGATCAGCCGCCGTAGTTCATACTTCGCTTTTTCCAATCGACTCGGCGTAATATCCTGGGCCAGCATGGAATTGGAGACATCCAGTGCAACAATGATATCCACGCCTTTACGGGTCACCTGTACCACATCATTTGAATATTTAGGGCCAAATGCTGCAATGATCAAAAATAAAAAGCCGAAAAATTTCAGGAATTCCTTGGTACGCCGCCGCGGTTTGGATATACTGGTTGACAATCGATCCAGAAGCTCCTGATCTCCCAACCTTGCCCTCATCGTCCCGCGCCAACTGCGAATCCAAAACAGTAAAAGGATGAAGACCGGCAACCAGCCCCAAAGTATAATCTGTAGCCAAAAAGGATAATCCTGGAATCTAATCATTACGGATATCTCCGAAATATTGTCTTATCCAGCATAGCCTCTAAAAACAATACCCACAGTCCCGCCAATAAAGGCCAATAAAACAGTTCGGCGTATTGGACATATTCTTTGACTTTATATTTAGTCTTTTCCATGCTTGAGATCTGATCGTAGACCCTGGCTAAGGACGCCTCGTCCGTCGCCCGGAAATATACGCCACCGGTTTCATCAGCTATCTTTTTCAAGGTCACTTCATCCACATCCACGGCAACCCGCATATTCTGTAAGCCCAGTGTGGTTTTCACTGGCATCATGGCCTGGCCCTTCGTTCCGGCGCCGATCGTATAAATTTTAATGTTGAATTCATGCGCCAATTGAGCGGCTGTGATAGGATCCAGTTCACCGGCATTATTTTTACCGTCCGACAAAACGATCATTATCTTGCTCTTGGCCTTGGAATCCCGCAAGCGATTGATGCCACTGGCAATGGCTAAACCCATGGCCGTACCGTCAAATTTTTCATCCACAATGTGAATATTTTTGATGAACCTCTGCAGGCGGGCAAGATCGGTAGTCAAGGGACATTTCAGAAAACTCTCACCACCGAAAACAATTAATCCAATCCGGTCGGTGAGGCGATTGGCAACAAACTGTTCCGCAACTTTTTTTACAGCTTCCAACCGGTTGGGCTTAAAATCCATGGCGCGCATGGAACTGGAGATATCAATAACCAGAATGATATCGACGCCTTCTGCATCCACTTCTTTTAAAGTATTCTGTTCTTGTGGCTGCGCGATTGCCAGTAGGATCAGGATGATCCCCAACAATCTTAATCCAAACAGCGTGTACCGTTTCCAGGCACCGGTGGTGATACTGAATCCCTGAATCAGTTGGAAAGAGGAAAAGCGTAGCGTACCCAGGCGTTTTTTACCAAAACGGAAATAATAAAATGCAAGGATGAGAATCAGGAGTGGGATAAGCCAAAGAACCCAGGGGCGACCAAATGTCAGATTCAAAACGCTTTTAGCCTCCTGCTTACCGGCTATTCAACTTCAACTACCAATCAGAGTTAATGCTGCTGCCGCGCACATAGCATTAACTTTTCAAGCGTTCGATTAAAGTCCCAATTTTAAAAATTGTTTCTTCTTTAAATGCCGGTGCAATCAGTTGAAGTCCGATGGGGAGTCCTTTCCCATCAAATCCGGCAGGCATACTCATACCCGGTAAACCAGCCAAATTCACGGAAACCGTATAGATATCACTCAGGTACATAGCCAGCGGATCGTCGATTTTTTCCCCGGGCCGGAATGCCGTGTCAGGCACGGTTGGTGTGATAATCGCATCCACGGTCTTGAAGGCTTTTAGAAAATCTTGCCGCAGGAGTCTCCGGACTTTTTGGGCTTTAGCATAATAGGCATCATAATACCCGGCCGATAGCACGTAGGTACCCAACATGATGCGGCGTTTTACCTCGGATCCAAATCCGCTTTCTCGCGTGCGGGAATACATCTCCTCCAGATCAGCGTTGGCGGCCCGCAGGCCATAGCGAACACCATCATAACGAGCCAGGTTAGAGGATGCTTCCGCGCTGGCAATGATATAATAAATCGCAATTGCGTATTCCGTGTGTGGCAGAGAAATGGAAACAATTTTAGCGCCGTTGTTTTCCAGCTGGTGAATTTTATTTTCGATAGTCTCCCGAACGGATTTGCTCAAGCCCGCTGTAAAATATTCGCGTGGAACACCAAGGGTCCAATCCGACGCCTGGCTCTCCAGATTCTCTGAATATTCGGGTACTTTTAGCGGAGCGGAAGTTGCATCTCGCGGATCCTTCCCGGCAATAACTTCCAATAATTGTGCCGCACCCGCCACGTTTTTAGAAAAGCCTCCGATCTGGTCCAAACTCGAAGCGAATGCTACTAAGCCATAGCGGGAAACCCGGCCATACGTGGGCTTTAGTCCAACAATCCCATTAAATCCGGCCGGTTGCCGAACACTTCCCCCGGTGTCTGAACCCAGCGCCAGATCCACAGCGCCCACTGCCACTGCTACGGCGGAACCACCGCTGGAGCCGCCGGCAACATACTCGGGATTAATTCCATTTTTAACGCTTCCAAAATAGCTGTGTTCGCTGGAGCTCCCCATGGCGAACTCATCCATATTGGTCTTACCCGCGATGATCGCACCGGCTGCTCTGAGTTTGCGTACAACGGTTGCGTCGTAAGGTGAAATA
The DNA here is from genome assembly GCA_964543125.1 of uncultured Lentisphaeria bacterium. GTDB lineage: Bacteria > Fidelibacterota > UBA8477 > UBA8477 > UBA8477 > CAZIWX01. The sequence goes on from CAZIWX010000021.1 coordinate 22,382, forward strand.
TAATTTTTTAAAATATGCGAGGCGCAGGTCAGAGGTTGTCCCGCGACACTGATATTGTCTTTAACACCAATTATCAACCCCCTAAGCGGGCTTGCCAGGGATGGAGCGATCGGGCTCGCCAACGCGTCTGGATCAACGGAAATAAAGGCATTATAGGGTTCCGCGCGCTGGAGGCGAACCGTAAACTCCGGGTGAGTCATTCAAACGTCCGTTCAGTTGTATTTAGGATTTGGGGCTGCTCGGTTTTTCAGATTCCGGTTTATTCTGATTTTGAGCATCCGCGGGCGTATCCTTCGATTTTTCTTCGTTGATCTGGCCTGCTTTCTGAACTTCATCGGTAATACCACTCACGGCACTCTTGAACTCACGAATACCTTTACCAAGTCCACGAGCCATTTCGGGCAGGCGTTTAGCACCAAAAAATATGAGGACAAAGAGCAAGATAATGAGCAGTTCCCAACCACCAGGAAATGACATATACGGTTCCTTACTTTAGGGTTTTATAATGTTTTAGTAGATCCATGATTAACCGGTTTAACGAACCGGGTTTGAAAAGTTTCCCGATCAAGCCCGGTAATACCTTAAGACATACAGGGCCGCACCGATCCCCAGGATACCCATGATATTAATGCGAAAAGTCAGTCCCAGGGTTAGTGAAATTACATGAAAATCCAGGGTAAAGGGCTGGGTTAAGCCAAAAACGGATGAATCAATGGGAAGCAGGAAAAAATCACGAACGACGCCATCCGGTAAAACCATTCCCACCAAATTCCCAATAACCGAACCAGCCACGGCGCCTACAATAATTGCCAGTATAATGATCCCTAAATTTCGTCTTTTCGGATCCATCTACGGAATGCCCTAATTGTATTGTTTCTCGGTTGCAAGGCGTGCTTCCTGAGTCCAGGCAGCCAAGCTGCCAAAAATCATGAGGAGCAGAAACGGCAGCAGCAGGAACCCTTTGGACACGATAACCAGGACTACCAAAACCAGTGTTAAAATAAATTTCCAGCTGTCATGCCAACCACCGCGTAACGAAAAACGGGGAAATTTCGGGAATGGCATTTTGGACAAGAGCAGAAATGAAATGATGATGACGAAGGGTAAAGCGATCCGGGCATCCCCTACTGTATTGCGCGGCGTCCAGTGTAGCCACGGGTATTGATGAAGCTGGCTAAAGAACAAATAAATTCCGATAATGCACAGGGCCCCCATGGGCGTAGGCATGCCGATGAACCGGTTCTTTTGACTATTGGCGGCTTCCAGATTGAATTTAGCTAAGCGGATGGATCCCAACATGAGCGGAAAAAACGCAAAGAAGCCCCCCACTAGAAAACCCAAATCCTGTGACCAGACTTTATATACAAATACTGAGGGTGCGGCACAAAATGTGATGATATCCGCCAAAGAATCGAATTGTATCCCAAAATCAGACGTTGACCCCAGAGCACGCGCTAATTTTCCATCAAAACTATCAAAGAGCGCACCCAGGAGGATAAACCATGCTGCCGCGGAAAAGTTATTTTGAAAAGACGCCAGGATCGATAGGAATCCAAAAAACATGTTTAAGATCGTGAAGGCGCTGGGGATAAATCTTCGCCGGTTACCACGCTGATGATTTTCAGAATGAGCCAATTGCATTTTAATGTTCACCTTTCTGCTGGCGTGTGGCCAGAATAGTAATCCCACCTCTAACGGCATCGCCCGGTTTGACTAAAATATTACAGTCAACCGGGATGAAAACATCCATGCGACTGCCAAATTTTATCAACCCGTAGCGCGAACCCTGTTTCACCTCATCGCCAACTTGCAGATAATTGATAATACGGCGGGCAACCACGCCGGAAATTTGTGAAAATTTTATTTTAAGGTACTCGTTGGCCAGGCTTACAACTGATTGTTCATTTACTTCGGAAGCATTTTCCGCAAAGGCGGCCTTAAATAAACCGGGCCGGTACTGCACGTGTTCAACCTTACCGCGAATGGGTGTCCGATTGATGTGGACATTGAGCGGTGATAAAAACAGGGTAATTAATCGAGCGTCGCCCACATAGTTGTCGTCCACCGATTTTAAGGAGACAATGGTTCCATCTCCGGGACTAAGAATATGATCGTCATTTTCCAAAATTTTCCGCTGCGGATCACGAAAAAAGTATAAAGTAAACGCCAAAAAAAGGCCGGAGATGATTGCCAGAGCCTGCCAAACCGGGCCGGAGTAAAAAAAATGCACCAGGCTGAAGCTCGTAGTTAAAATGAGGGCAATAATAATATTGATGATACCTTCTCGAGCCATAATTCAATTGTTTTTCGAGTGAGCTATTTTTCTCCGGTGTCGTTTCGATCATTCATTTATTTTGCGCTGAAATATAGCTGATGCAAGGTGACAATCCAAAGTCTCTGGAGCATTCAGCAAAGTATATAAGTGTCGTAATAACAACCCTGTTTTAAGCTATTTCTTGGATTCCAGAGCCACTTCGAAATCTTGCTGCTCGCCATCCCGCTGAACGCGTAGCACCACATGATCACCTCGCCGCAAATCGCTCTCGCGAATGTAATTAAATATGTCCTGGGTAGTACGCACGCGTTGCCGGTCAATCCCGATAATTATATCACCAATTTTTAACCCGGCGCTTTCGGCCGGAGAATCTTTATCTATATCAACCACAATCACGCCCGAATTGGGTTCTACGTGCAGAACATAAGCCAGATAATTGTCAATATTTTGGATCGATAGGCCGGTAGTATAGGTGCGATCGATGAATCCTTTGCTGCGCAGCTCTTTCACAATCGCGACAGCACTATTGATGGGCATGGCGAAACCAATACCGATGGAACCCATTGACTCACCACCACCAGTGAATATAAAGGTATTTATCCCTACTACCTTACCGTCGGCGGTGACTAAAGGTCCACCACTATTCCCGGAATTGATGGCGGCGTCGGTTTGGATCATATTTTGGTAGAGTCGACCCGATCGTTGGATTCCGAAATCCATGTGGATACTGGAAACGATGCCCACCGTGGCAATGGGTTCGCGGCTTTCACTGAATAATCCAAATGGATTCCCAAGTGCTACAACCCATTCCCCCAAGAGGATCTCATCCGAATTCCCGGTTTCGATATATGAAAAAGTTTCATCGGACTTAATATGGACAAGTGCTACATCGGTTTTTTGATCAATGCCCACTAATTCGGCCGGATATTGTTTCCCGCCAGCTAAGATAACGGTGATATCGGATGCACCCTCCACCACGTGGGCATTGGTTATGATGTAGCCGGTCGGATCATAAATAAATCCCGATCCCAAGGACTTTACTTTTCGGGCATACCATTCCGGCAACAACATGCGAAAAAGCGGATCATTGGCAAAGGGTGAAGTAGTGTATCGAATCGCATTAACGGTTATTCCCACCACTGCCGGAGCGACCTTTTCAATTGCCTTGGTAATCGCGGTTTGGCGGGAATGATCAAGCGCTTGTTGCGGCCAGGTATTTTCGGAGATTTCCTTAGCCGGTAAAGCATTTTCCGCGTTATCTGCATTCTCCGCCAGTTCTCCACCTTCAGCCGTATCCATTAGTTTCCACTGCCGTACTTCGTGAAGCGTTAGCGTGAAAGCCAACATGGCAATCGTTAAAGTGGTTAGAAAAATACTCAGTCGTTTAAATAAACTATTCATTTGTATCTCACCTGTCCTTCATAGCGTCCATTTAAAATTTAACTCAAGTAGAATAGTTCGCCTGTAAATATTTTCAAATAATAAGGAGGCAAATCCGAATTGTTTTCAGAGCGGATCGAAAATACGACCAACCTTTGGACGGTCTCCATCCTTTGACCGGTAATTATAAAAAGAAATTTCGATACCACTCCACAAAACTTTTTAAGCCTGAACTCATATTCGTCTCCGGAACATAGCCATAAGTTTTTCGCGCATGTGAAATATCAGCAAAGGTCCGATCAACATCACCCTTCTGCGAGGGATAAAATTCGAGGTTTGCCCTTTTCCCGGTAGCGGTTTCCAGCAATTGGATCAGGTCAATGAGTTTAGTGGTCTGACTTTCGCCCAGATTCACGATATCGAGAGCCTGAATCCCGTCCATCACGGCCAGAACACCGGCTACAATGTCATCGATATAGGTATAGTCACGATAGGTTTGTCCATCACCGTATAATTGGATAACTTCGCCGGCCAAAAGCGCCCGGGTGAACTTGTGAATTGCCATCTCCGGACGCTGCCGGGGACCGTAGACGGTGAAAAATCGTAACCCCGCGGTAGGTATTCCCGAAAGGTTATACCAAGTCAAGGCTTGCTTCTCGTTGGCTCGTTTGGTAGCTGCATAAATCGATATGGGATGATCAATATTGGCGGATTCGGAGAATGGAACTTTGGGATTATTACCATAAACACTGGAGGAAGAGGCATACAGAATTTTTTCCACCCCATGCTTATGGGCAGCTCGGAAAACCGCATTTGTACCATTCAGATTCACATCAGTATATAATGCCGGGTTCACAAAACTGGGTCTGACACCTGCCATTGCAGCAAGATGCAGAACAATCCGGGGCCTGGTTTCAGTAAATATTTTCTCCAATAGCGCCGCATCGCGAATATCGCCCTCGTAAAATCGGATCTGGTTTTGGAATTGATTGAGATTGCGTCGCTTGATTTCGGGATCATAAAAAGGGCTAAAATTATCAATCCCAACGATGGAGTGACCAGCAGCCTGAAGCGCTTCGGCACAATGACTCCCGATGAATCCCGCAACACCGGTGATGAAAATATTCGCTGGTTGCATATTAATCCTTAAACAATCTAAATTTTTCGGGATAATCAACATGGTCCAAAATCAGCCCTTTGGCCGGTGCGGTAAAAGTGTTCGCCTGATGCGTAGGATGTTGCAATAGATTCAGCATATCCGCTAATTTCCAGTGGTCCCGGGCGATTTCAACCATGGTCCCCACCAACATGCGCACCATGTGATGTAAAAAGCGTGTTCCGGCAATTAAAAATAGATGCTCCTGCTCCCGATGCTGCCACTCTGACCGGTGGATGGCGCAGATCATATTCTCCGTGTCAGTGCTGGCTGCACAAAAGCTGGTGAAATTGTGTTCACCCCGTATGACCTGTGAACATTCATCCAATTTTGAGGCATCAAGTGCATATTTTGAATACCAGACGAATCGACGCTTAATTGCTACCGGCTGAGTTGAAATTGAGTATCGGTAATTTCGTTTCACCGCGGAATACCGGGCATGGAAGCTTTCACCCACCGCCTGAGCCCGGATGATGCGGATATCGGGCGGGAGCTTGGTATTGACGGCGCCGGGTAATCTCTGAACTGGCAAATTCAGATTCGCATCAAAATGAGCAACCTGCCCCCGGGCATGGACACCGGCATCGGTTCGCCCGGAACCTGTAAGCTTGATTTCCTGCTGAAGCACTCGACTCAGAGCAGCTTCGATGCTGCCCTGAAGCGTGACCCCGGCAGGCTGGTTTTGCCACCCCTGGTAAGATTTGCCATCATATTCAATCAAAAGTGCGAGGCGCATTGATATTATCCCTGCTCAATAAGCGTGTTAATCCGATCCAGACAGAAAAAATCAGCCAGAAAAAAAATAAGGGCTTTTGGAAAATCCAGGTTAACAAGCCAATGCCGCTCCACAAAATGGCATAAAACATATCGTCTGCTGTAAAATCAGCAGCGCGCGGGATGGTCCATCCTCGCAATGCCAGCGATTCCCCGATCTGTAAGGCATCAACAATAATTCGGCTGATTAACGCGTTATAATGAATCTGTAAATCACGAATCTTAGCTCTCAACCCGGTGTTGTCAGCCCGGTGTCCTTTGAACAAGGCTAATGTCTCCCGGACATTCTGATTACTCTGCTTTACCAGTGGAAAAAATCGCAGGATCAACGGCAGAAGCATCCTGAATTTGATAACCGGAAATCCCAGTAGTTTTAGAGGTGCTGACAGTTGTCCAATATTTTGATAAACCAAAGGATTTGTCATTTTAGGATACATGGCGCTAATGGCGAGAAACGGCGTTGCCAGGCGAAGTAAACCTTTAAGTAGTGGCCACCAATCCTGAAAATTAAAGTGTCCGGCCCAAGCCGCGGAAACCAGGGGGCGGTAGAAGGGCGTTAGCAGGAGTTGAATCATGAGCATAAACAACAAAATCGGAGCGAGACGTAACAGCCATATTTTCCATGAAACCCGGTTAACGGCCAGGCCAATAAGCGCGATCAGAAACCAGGCTAATTGCCACACCGGATTTTCTACAAACCAGAGTGATGCCAGTACTAACAGACCAGCGTGAAAGAGGAACCAAACCTTGCCCATGGCCGCCATTCATTTAGAAATTCAAAGTAAATTGTAAACCACCTTGATTGCCTTGGATGATCGGCGCCGCCTTCAACCCCAGACGATGCTGTTGCAGCCATAAAACATCAATGGCGCTGGCAAAGTGATTTATCGTTACCGCACCCAGCATATAGACCGCAAAATTTTGGTATAAATTACGGCTGAATTTAAGGTCCTTATACCGCTGGCGATTGGCATTGTTGTTCCAACTCCAAGCGTATGTGCCATCCGTGACCGGGTAAAGCATGTCACTTTGTCGATCGCGCAACATTTGATCATTGTAGTCGGCAAGTGAATTGTATTTCCCGATGTCATCGAAATAATGACTGGACTTACCTACGGGTTTAACGCCGGCATTTTGCACGGCAAACTCAATCATGTTATCATGGTTGCGCCGGGCTAACACACCCAGCAATCCGTATCCCATCCACAACACAGTTTCAGTGGTAAGAAATGCGTTTCCACGCGGGTCCTGATTTAGACTTCGCTCACCCCAGCCCGGTAGAATTAAGCTCCGCAGGAAGGCCGGGCCAACCGGAGGCAACATATTTTGTGCCGGAGTTTGAGCATTCAACGTCGAAAAAACATTCATAAGGACTAAGAGTGAAATCAGATATTTTACCGGAAACCGCATATTAACCCCTTATAAAATAGAGTAGTGTCGCCAAGATTAGAATCGCTGAACTAATCACGAGCATCTGCCGGGTGGGCAGGTCTGAAACGGGAAAATGGACGCGTGGTTCCACCACAAATGGGTCACTCAGAACAAAAGTCAGGTCCCTTTCGTCAAATGTATCCGCACGCTGATTCTCCAGGCGTTCATTTTTAATCAGAGTATGGGATATCTTCTCCCGGGTGAGCAAATCAAAAGCTGCTTTCATAGTTCGGGAATAACGGCTTTCGCCGTTGTCGTCAATCCCGGCGCGGGTAATGTTGAAATCCAATCGTGGGTTCTGAATTTTAATGATAATGGCATGCGCCGGATCGCGATTCTGATTGTAGGAATGCCCTTGAATATACTCGCCCAGCTTTTGTGCATAATAGGCTGCAATTTCATCTTCCCGATCCCATTCCAGAGTATACCCGTAGGTGACTTCCTTGTTTTGTTCAACCCAGGGCGCCCAGATCTCATCCAGTAATTGACCGGCAAAATCGTTAT
>CAZIWX010000022.1:0-3540 GCA_964543125.1 uncultured Lentisphaeria bacterium
TCTCGCTGGAATGAGAAAGGCGGAACAGATACCATCAAAGCGGATGGTCACCTATACGCTGTTAGAATCAACGGGACCGGCGATACGGTCACCTAAGCATGACCGTTGGAAGCTTGTCCTGAACGCCGGCATTGAGATAGAGTATTGATCCCCCTGGTAACTTGATGCTCGGATTGAGCAGGATTTGATACTTTCCAGAATGCTGGTAGGAATTTTACATGAGGACTGACCCTGGATCGATTTCCACCATACGCAATAGTTTAATTTACTACAAATGGATGTACATATAGTATAGATATACTGTAAATCATAAACTATTCTACTTGGGATGGTTTATAACAGTGAATATATTTGTGCCATGAGTATAAGAACACCAACAAAAATAAACAGGCTTATATCAGCCTGGCCTAAAGGCCAAATATATACCCAAAAACATTTACACCACCTGGGGTACAATTCCACCTTGGTACATCGATACATAAGATCTGGCTGGATAGAGATCGTTGGAGTGGGTGCTTACAAAAAGGTTAATGATAATGCCTCTTGGGAGGCAGGACTCTCTGCTATACAAGACCAATTAAGTAAGAAAATCCATGCCGGCGGGAAGACTGGCTTGGCATTATTGGGCTTTTCGCATTACGGTGTCGTGAATGAATCAGAAGTTTTCCTATACACAACGGAAAACGAGACGCTGCCGGCCTGGTTTAAAAATTATCCTTGGTCAGTGAAAATACATTTTACTCGCAGCACTTTTCAACATAGCCTCGACCCCAATAGTTATGTTGAGGTTCAACAGGGTGAATTTCACATCCGGGTATCATCACCGGAACGTGCGGTATTGGAGCTACTCTACCATATTCCAGGTAAGCAGGGCTTTGATGAAGCATTCAAGCTAATGGAGCTGCTGCAAGGAATAAGGCCTACTCTGATGCAGACACTGCTAGAGGGTAGTCATTCCGTGAAAGTGAATCGATTATTCTTTTTTATGGCGGAAAAGATAAATCAGCCCTGGGTGCGCAGATTGAACCCGGATAGGGTTTTGCTGGGCAGTGGTAAACGAGTTGTTGTTAAAAATGGCCGGTTAAATAAGAGATATGAGATTACAGTTCCTGTAGAGTATGCTGATTGAAAAATTCACTCTTTTATAAGCAGGCGGAGCTCCTGGTCCGTGTTCTTCCATATATTGCCAAGGAAAGTGACTTGGCTTTAAAAGGTGGAACCGCTATTAACTTTTTCCTGAGGGGTTTGCCACGTTTATCGGTAGATATTGATCTTTGTTATATACCGGTAAAAGACCGCGTTGATACTTTTCAGGAGATCAGTGCATCGATTGAAAGAATAATGGCATCATTTACCGCACACTATCCTCAAAGTCAAATCACACCCAGAGTAAACTCCCGGGAGAATGTTCAATACGGATTCTTTGTTCAATTGGACAATGTCACAATTAAAGTTGAGACAAACTATGTGTTTCGGGGCAGCGTCTTTCCCCCAGAAATAAGTGAGCTTTCGGAAGAGTGTCAGACTCATTTCCATTCCACGGTGAAAATGCAAACACTCTCCAAAGCAGATCTCTATGGCGGGAAGATATGTGCGGCGCTTGACAGACAACACCCCCGAGATTTGTTTGATATAATGTATCTCCTGGAAAATGAGGGGTTAACCGAGGACGTTAGGAGCGCTTTTATCGTATATTTGATATCTCATCCCCGGCCCATGATTGAATTGCTCAACCCAAACCTGAAAGATATTCAGGCGGAATATGAGACCGAATTTAAGGGGATGACCAGTAATTCGGTTGGATTTGAAACGCTGAAAGAGGTGCGTAAGACTTTAATTGATTGGGTAAAACTTTCCCTGACAGAAAATGAAAAAGAATTCTTAGTGTCATTTAAAAGGAATCAACCCAACTGGGCACTTTTACCTTTCACTCATTTAGATTCTTTACCTTCAGTGAAATGGAAGCTACAAAACATTGCATTGATGCCCCCGAAAAAACAGGCCTTGGCTTTGAAAAAACTAGGGGATTGGTTAAATTCATAAACGAGGCTATCTCTACTCAACAAACCACCGTTTCCGAGACTGAATTTGTGATCTGGCGAATTCCCATATAAATCAAATGAACAGAGCCTTTAAACCCGTCTTATAATCAAAGTATCATTATAAACCGCTCTCAACCTATTTGAGACTGGTCATTCAACGCCTGAGCTTTTACCCGAGTGGTGATCGGGGCCAAGATTATCAAGCATATAAAGAAGCTGCCCGGCGAGGGAGTGTTTCCGGGCAATGAAAAACCCTCTAAGTCATTGAATACCAGGAGGTTTAATATGGTGGCCAGGGACAAAATTGAACGGCCGGCACGCGGATTTTCAGTCCGCTGCTTCGTCCTATATATCAACGAGTTGCAGGGACAAGTCACGAATAAGCCACTACTTTTGAAAATCACCAAAAAATGTTGATTATTGGCATGCAAGGACCCCTGCGGGAAGGCTATCTGGCTTGTTGATCCTCAAACAATATGCTAGTGTTGAGGGACAAAATGAAGTTGGAGTTTATAACCAACAGCCTTTGCGTATTCTTCAATAGTCGAAAGTGTGGGTGATGTTTTTGAATTTACATTTTCAAGCCTTGAGATATTGCTCTTTTTGGTATGTAGCATCTCTGCCAGTTCTTCTTGAGTAAGGCCGGCGTTTTTTCGGATTTCAATAAGCTGTTTCCGTAAAGCATAGGCCGGTGTAAGATCCATATATTCTTTTTCAACTTCAGGATTAGCTAAAGCTTTCTTTTTAAAATCTTTCAATGATGGTCTCATGATTTTACCTCTTTTAATCTCTTGCGGGCTACCTTCAATTCTTTTGCTGGTGTCTTTTGGGATTTTTTTAAAAAGAATATAGAATGATTACTTCTTTACCCTTGACCATGCAGAAGAATGATCTCCCCATTCCTTCCTTACCTTTTGCTCTAATCTCAAAAAGCCCTTGTCCCATTGCTTAGGTATAAGGTACTCCGATTGCAGGACCAAATTCTTCAATCATCTCAGCAATGTGTATGAAATTGGCCAATATTCCTGCTGGGAATGACAAGGTTTCTAATTCTACTTTCTGATTAAAAAATGTTATCTGCCATTCCATATGCCCAGGTTATCATATATGATAACTTGGGCAAGAGGAAAATGCTTTTCCAGAACTGGTCAATTAATGGTAAAAGTTGCTAAAAAAGTGCTATTGATGTCCTGATTTGTCCACGATTGTCCATTATTGGATAGAAAATCCGTAAATTACCTAAAACCAAAAACCCTTGTAAGTCTATGAAATACAAGGGAATTAAGTGGTGGCCAGGGACAGAATTGAACTGCCGACACGCGGATTTTCAGTCCGCTGCTCTACCGACTGAGCTACCTGGCCACGATATTTAAGTGTGGCACTTTTCCCTTTTCAGGGAGCGAAGGAGCCTGTCCCGGGCATGCTCACGGAGCATTGCCGGGAAGCTACCTGGCCACGATATTTAAGTGTGGCACTTTTCCCTTTTCAGGGAGCGAAG
>CAZIWX010000022.1:3640-29789 GCA_964543125.1 uncultured Lentisphaeria bacterium
AAGGAGCCTGTCCCGGGCATGCTCACGGAGCATTGCCGGGAAGCTACCTGGCCACAATATTTAAGTGTGGCACTTTTCCCTTTTCAGGGAGCGAAGGAGCCTGTCCCGAGCATGCTCACGGAGCATTGCCGGGAAGCTACCTGGCCCCGCTATGTAAAAAAAGCGGGCAAAAGTACTTTTGAGTCCATGGAAATGCAAGCGGGTTTATCCATTCCGCCTCCTGTCGAGCCGGGGTTAAAATGATAAGAAAAATGAGTATAAATAATTTCGGTTATTTTTAAATTACCCCATTAAAAACGGTAACCCGGCCTGGATAATGGTTCAGGCCAAAATGATTTAGCCTCTCGGATCAAATAAGATAAAAACGCGGCCGCCACATCACCTTCGTACTACCCTGCTGGTTTGCTTCAGCCTGGTGCTGTCTGGGTGCGGTACGAACACCCAAACACACACAAATCCGGTTCCCCGGAGGGGTGGCGCCTTGAAAATGAGCATCTATCCCCTGGTGACACTGGATCCGGTGAGTGATCTGTCGGTTTATGAAAGTTTCGTGGTCAATCAACTGTACGAAGGCTTACTGGAGCTGGACGAAGGCTTGAATCCCCTGCCCGCTCTGGCGGATTTTTGGACCATCGATAGCGGTTATACCCACATCCGGTTGCACCTGCGGCAAAACGTCATTTTTCAAAACGGGACTCCGTTGACCACGGCAATTGTTCGGAATAGTTTGTTACGTCTGATTCACCTCGATAATATCCACCCTACCGCGGTTCATCATTTTATCACTGAAATCAAGGGTGTCGCCGACTGGCTGAACGGCGTCAGTGATTCAGTGGCGGGAATTCGGGTGTTGGACAACTCACGGCTGGAGATTGAGCTCCGTTCCGGTACACCGGATTTCCTGTACTTTTTTTCGTCGGATCAGGCCAAGATCGTTATACCGGCGGACTCATCCGGTAACCGGCAATTGTTTGGAGCCGGCCCTTTTGAGCTGGGCGCCGTGACCGATAGCGTCACCGTTCTCCAGCCGTTTCCAGGTTACTATCGCGGCCGGGCTTATTTGGATAGCATCCTCCTGTATACCGATAATAACGCAACGGAAGAATCTGATTTTAACAGGCTGTTGCACCACCGGCTTAACCTGATCGAATGTCCCCTGTGGGGCCTGGACAGCCTGGCGGAATATCCATGGATCAAAACCCAAAAACGCCGGGGATTGGAAATTGATTTTATCGGAATCCGCACCGACCGGGGTCCGCTTAGAAACCGCGAATTCCGTCAACTTCTGTTTCAGGCAGTGGACTGGAATAAATTACAAATGTCCGCCCTACCCTATTTTAAACGCGCCGTGGGCGTGATTCCGCCCGGTTTGCCGGGATATCGTGAAAATCTCATGCATCCCCTGCTGGACCCTAAGCGTCACATCGATCCCAAATCCGCCCTTCCTAAAAATTTTAGAGATTCCCTCATCTATGGCACGACCGATACGGTTTATGCCGGAAGTGACGATGATAAAGTCATTACCGGCTGGCGGAAGTTGGGCGTTCCATTGAAATGGCCGCCCTATACCTGGACTGCTTTTAATACAGCGCTCAACACCGGAGCTTTGGATTTCTTTGTCATGGGCTGGGTGGTTGAAGTTCCCAGCACGCCGCGCTATTTATACAATCTCTTTCATTCCCACGGCGTCGCCAATTATTTTGCCTATAATAATCCCACGGTTGACAACCTCATCGAAAAAGCCCTCTATTCCACCGATCAGGCTCGGCAAATTCTCTGGTGCCAGGCAGCCGAAGACATCATTTTAGAAGATGCACCCATTTTACCATCCGATTATGTTTTCACTGCCTTTGCTTATGATACCAACTTACGAGGGGTTAAACTGAGTGCTCTTGGATTCTCAACCCTGCGGTGTGAAAATTTGTGGTTTACCTCCGGGGCGGCCAAATGAGTAGGGCAACCCGCCCTCTCTGGCTCCGGTTTGCGATTCGCCTCAGCGGGGCTTTGATCATCATGGTGCTGGTCATGGTCGTTCTGTTCGTGTCATTTTATCGATACTCTCACATTCGCGAAGCCAAAGAGTATATCCAAACTTTCAGCCAAACATTATCCAAGCAGGTCCAACCCGCCCTGCTAACCTATAATCAGAGTCAAATGGAAGGGATGACGGAATTTCTCGATCTTCAGCAACACATCATTTTACTGGCTATTTATGATGCCGAAGGGGAACGAATTGTCTCCAAAGTGACCCTCGAATTAGCTGATTCAAGCCAAACGGCTTTTATTCCAAGACAACAAGCAAGCCTCCCCGTGATCGGCCATTTTCAGCAAACGACGCTAAAAGCCGGGAGGGGACCCATTCCGGCGTTAATCTATCAGTCTCCGATCCATATTGGTGATGACCCGGTCATCTGGGGCAGTCTGGTGGTGGGCTATTCGCTTCAATCGGATCTTCCGAGTGTTGGACAGTTTTTGCAATTATTCGGTCTTCTGGCGCTGTTCGGGATTGGCATCGGCTTTTTCGTGGTGCGGTTCTTTCGCACCTGGATCACCTCACCCATTGACCGGCTGCAAAACGCCACGCGTCAGATCTCGAAGGGGAATTACCTGCTGGATATTCCCGTCCGGGGCGCTCATGAGCTGGCCGATCTGGCTCGTTCGTTTAATCTTATGTCGGCTGAAATCAGCTCATCTCACGAACAACTGCAAAAGCAGGCTGATCTCCTCGAAGAAACCGTTGAATTACGGACCGCTGAATTAGCCGAATCCAAGGTTTTCAATGAACGGCTGGTGGCCGGTTTGCCCGATACCGTGGCAATTCATCAGGATGGCGTCCTCAAATTTGTGAATGCGGCCGGTATCAAACTTTTGGGATACAATTCGGCCGATGAAATAATCGGCCGGCCGGCTCTGGATTTTGTGCATCTCCGGTTTCATGAAACCATCCGTGAACGGGTACGGCGCGTTCGGGAAGAAGGCCTTCGCGTACCGTTAACCGACGAGGTGTTTGTCCGGAAAGACGGCACTGAAATCATTGTGGAAGTTGCGGCGGCGCCCATCCAGTTTGAAGGGAAGCCGGCCGTCGTCGTATCGCTGCGGGACATCACCGAAATTCGAAAACTCCAACAGCAGGCAGCGCGGGCCGAGCGACTGGAAACAGTCGGGAATATCGCCGCCCAGGTTGCCCACGACTTCAACAACCTGCTTACTCCCATTGTGGCTTTTCCGGATATGATCCGGGCCCATCTGGAAAATGACCATCCGGCGATCCGGTATATCGAAGATATCAAGCGTCACGGGGAACGCATCGCCGAGATCAATCAACAATTATTGACCCTGGGCCGGCGAGGACATTACAATCTGGAACCGCTGGACTTGAATCTGGTCATTCATGAAGTGACGCGTTTTTTGTCGATACCCAAACAGATCAAACTCGAACTGGACCTGGCCGAAAATCTTTTCCAAATCTCCGGCGGCGAGAGTCAGTTAGCCCGGGTATTCAGCAACCTGATCCTGAACGGCATCGACTCCATCCAAACCAGGGGCTGGATTAAAATTACCACCTGCAACGTGTATTTGGATGAACCCTTGATCGGATATGAACGAATTGATCGCGGTGAATATGCGGTAGTGTCCGTACAAGATAATGGACCGGGGATATCGGAAGCAAACCTCTCCCGGATTTTCGATCCTTTTTTTACTACTAAAACCGCCGGCAAAGTCAACGGGTCCGGGCTGGGACTTTCAGTGGTGCAAAATGTCATTCGTGATCACCAGGGCTATCTGGACATCCGGACGGGCCGGACCGGCACGACCTTCATGCTTTACTTTCCGGCTACGCGGCATGCGGAGCTGTCCCAGTTTCAAAAGGATACGGATTTCAAAGGTCACGAACGGCTCCTGGTGGTGGATGATGATGTCCTGCAATTCAATGTTTTAGACGAATTACTCAGCACCATGGGATATCACCTATTCTATGCCGAGAGTCCCGAAAAAGCCATTGCCATGTGCAAACGACACAGCTATGACCTGGTCATCTTGGATATGGTGTTGGATTCGGAACTGGATGGCGTGGATGTCTTTTTTCAAATCCGTAAATTCAAGCCCACTATAAAAGCCATCATCATTTCCGGCTTTGCCGAAAGTCATCGGATGAAAACCGGCCTGGAGGGCGGTATTGGCGCTTTTGTCCGCAAACCGCTGACGCTGGATAAAATATCCGCCGCCGTCAGAACTGAACTGGATCGTGTCGAATCCAGCGGTGAGCTTTAGACACCGCATTCCCGTTTAAAATTTTTCGCCTTTTTTCTCCCGAATTTGGCTACCTACCGGCCGAATCCGGTTCCAGACCGAATAGATCAATCCGATCATCCCGATTACCTGTAAGCCGGCAATGGCAAACGCGGTGACACTGATTCCCTGAAATCCCGGCCAGATGCCCAGCCCGATCTCGATAATGAATCGGCCGGCCGTACTTACGGTAAACAGATAATAAAAGACTTTAACCCGGTCCGGGTCATAGTGAGTATCCTCCTTGGCGGGCCGGGGAAAAAACCATACCGCCACGCCCAGAATCATCATCATCATGCCACCCACCAACAGAACATGGGTATGGGCCGTCACCAGCGTAGCCGGATAAGGCCAACCGAAAGTCTGGCCGCCATACAGGTACAAACCGGCTAAAAAACCCAGAATAAAAAAGGCAAATGATGTTTTAATGAAATACCGAACCAGTGAAAACATAACCACCTCGACTGATTTGAGTTGATCCAAATTTCCCCCGGAGATGGGCAAATGCAAGTCCTGCTTGCCCAAGCTGGCGTATTGGTTCCCGGTCAATTGCATGTATATTTCAGCCCCATGGTTGTAAAATCCGCCTTAACCCCGCTGCGCGACTTTTCCCTAACGCAACTGGAACAGTTTTTTATCACCCTGGACGAAAAACCGTTTCGGGCCCGGCAGGTGTTTCAATGGATGTGGCGCAAAAGGGTCACCACTTTCGAGGCCATGACCAATGTGTCCAAAGGTCTTATTGCCCGCCTGCGGGAACTTGCCACGCTGGACAGCACCCGCATTCTCCATGTTTCTCATTCCCCGGCTACGGAAACTCGTAAATTCCTTCTGGAAATGGCGGACGGGCAGACCGTGGAAACCGTTCTGATCCCCGAGGAAACCCGGGTCACGGTGTGTCTTTCATCCCAGGTCGGCTGTGCGCTGGATTGCGATTTTTGTGCTACGGGCAAAATGGGACTGCGGCGCAACCTGACCAGTGGTGAAATCGCGGATCAACTCCGCCAGGCTATGACCATTAGTGAACGGCCGGTGACCCATATTGTATTTATGGGGATGGGTGAACCCTTTCATAATTACGAGTACGTCCTTCAGGCCGCCGAAGTCATTCACTCGGAATTGGGGTTTGGGATTGGCGCCCGCCGGATCACCATCTCCACCAGTGGGCTCATTCCCCGGATTCGCCGCTTTGCCAACGAGGGTTGGCGTTTTAAAATGGCCGTGAGTCTTAACGCGACGTTGGATAAACAACGAACATCACTCATGCCCATCAATAAAAAATGGAACCTCGCCGCGCTGGTTAAAGCATGCCAGTATTACATCGCAAAAACCCATACTAGGCTGACTTTTGAATATGTTCTCATGGCGGGTATTAACGATACTTTGGCGGACGCCCGGCGTTTGGCAAAAATTGGCAACGAAGTTTTCTGCAAGGTGAATGTGATTCCCTATAACGCAACCGGCGGCCGGTTCCAACGCCCGGCCGCTAAAGCGATCGAAGCTTTTCTCGGAGAATTGAACCGCCACGCCAAATTCCCCCTTACGGTCCGCTGGAGCCGGGGAGATGATATCGCTGCCGCGTGTGGTCAGTTAGCCACCCGCCAGCTGAATGCCGCCGTACAATAAGAAGACACCATGACTTCCATCAGCCCAACCATTTCCGAACCAATCACCGCCGCCGTGGCCGAGATCCGACGGCACGGGGAATTTACCAGCCGCATCAGCTTGATTTTAGGGTCGGGGCTGGGTCAGTTTGCCGACAACCTCACCCGGGTGGAACGGATTCCTTATGGCGACATTCCCCATTTTCCGGTTTCCACGGTGGAGGGTCATTCCGGCGAATTGATCTGCGGTTATTTGGATGATTTACAACTTCTGGTTATGCGCGGCCGGGTTCATTTTTACGAAGGCTACACGCTGGATCAGATTGTCTTTCCGGTGCGAATTTTAAACGCCTTGGGTTCGCAAACATTGGTGATCACCAATGCCGCCGGAAGTATCGTACCGGATTACAAACCCGGTGATCTTATGGTCATCGACCGGCAGATGAATCTCACCGGCCGGTCAATACTCCGGGAGCCGGAACCGATCCGGCCCTATTTACGGCGCCTGGGCGATGTAGTGGAACGCGCCGGCCGGAATACTCCGGTTACTATTCATCGGGGGTGTTACGCCGGGCTAACAGGCCCCTCTTACGAAACGCCGGCCGAAATTCGGTTTCTACGCCACTTGGGAGCGGATGCCGTGGGCATGTCCACGATTCACGAAACAGTCATGGCCTTTTACCTGGGGATGGAAATTCTGGGAATCTCGTGTCTCACCAATTATGCCGCGGGCATTCTTGACCAACCGTTAAGCCATGCCGAGGTCATCGCCACCGGTAAAACCATTGAAAAATCTTTTGCCGATTTGCTCCGGCGCGTACTGACCCGGGTTTGATCCGGCAGGTGAAAATAACATCGTTCCGGCGAGTCTAAATACTTGCATTAACCCACAATTTATACAATGCTTGAGTCATGTTTAATCGATTACGATATCTGACCGCCGGCGAGTCCCACGGACCCGGTCTCACCGGCATTTTGGAGGGCCTGCCCGCCGGAATATCCATCCGGGTGGACGCTATGCGCACCGAACTGAAACGCCGTCAGCAGGGGTTTGGCCGGGGTAAACGGATGGAGCTCGAAGATGAGCAGGTGGAAATCCACGGCGGTGTGCGGTATGGCAAAACCCTGGGTTCACCGGTAAGCTTATGGCTACCCAACCGGGACTGGCAAAATTGGCAGACCCGGATGCAGATCGAGCCCACCGGAAAACCCGCCAAGCCGGTTACTTTGCCACGCCCGGGACACGCCGACTTTGCCGGCGCCGTGAAATACGGAACCCGGGACATTCGGGATATTTTGGAGCGCGCCTCCGCCCGGGAAACCGCCATGCGCGTGGCGCTGGGTTTTTTAGCCAAACAATTTCTCCAGGCGCTGAATATCAGGATTACCAGTTTTGTTACCCGGATCGGAACCATAGCCGCTCCCAAGACGGACATGGCCCCGGAGACGGATTTAGCAGAACTTAGCCAGCGGGCGGATGATTCACCTGTCCGGTGCTTACATGCCACCGCCACCAAAGCCATGCTGACCGAAATCGAAGCAGCTCAAGCGGCTGGTGATTCGGTGGGTGGCTGCTTTAAAGTGGTTGCCACGGGACTACCCATCGGGCTGGGTAGCCATGTCCACTGGGACCGTAAGTTGGATGCCCGTTTGGCGGCGGCACTCGTGTCCATCAATGCCGCCAAATCCGTCACCCTGGGCTCGGCCAAATCAGCCAGCCTCACCGGCACTAAATATCAGGATGAAATATTAAAATCGGGCGCCGGACTGATCCGCGTTTCAAACCACGCCGGCGGCATCGAAGGTGGCATGACTAACGGGATGCCCATTGAAGCGACGGTGAGTATCAAACCGATTCCAACACTGGTAAAACCGCTCCGGTCGGTCGATCTGGAGACGGGTGAGCCGGGTGTTGCCCACCAGGAGCGTACGGATTCCTGTGTGGTCCCGGCGGCTGGCGTCATCGGAGAAGCCATGCTGGCTTTGGTTCTGGCAGATGCCATGCTGGAAAAATTCGGTGGGGATCATCTGGAGCAGGTGCAAAAACATCTTGGTGCAACCGGGCAATATCTGCTTACATTTAACACCGGCAAATAACCAGTAAGAACTGATTTTTTTTACGCTTGGAAATTAGGAAAAAATGCCAGTTGGTGCGGATTCGGTAATTTATCTCGTGGGAATCACCGGCAGCGGTAAATCCACCGTGGGGGAAGTTCTGGCTGCTCGGATGACCTGGCGGTTTGTGGATCTGGATGAGCGAATCGAAGTAATCACCCGGCGGAAAATTGATGAAATTTTCAACGAGGAGGGTGAAGAAGCCTTCCGGATGTACGAAAAAGCAGTTTTACAGAGTACGGAGAAAATCTCCAGCACGGTGGTAGCCTGTGGCGGTGGCGCCATTCTCCTGCCGGAAAACCGGCGCTGGTTGAAAACCCAAACCGTGGTCTGGCTTCAGGTAGATCCCCGGGAAGCCATAAGACGATTGGGCGATGCCATTCAGCTCCGCCCCTTGTTGAAACCGGCTGATGATCCGGCCCAAGTACTCCGGGAACTACTGAAGGTACGGAAAGAGCTGTATCGTGAAGTCTCTAAAATTCAGGTAAAAACCGGCGGCCTCGATCCCGGCGCCGTGGCTTTCAATATTCAACTTAAGCTGGGGTTCACTGCTGATTTTGAGGCGGACAGCGTTGACCTTCCTCACGATTGGGACCACAATGATAAATTCTGAGACAATTACGGTCAAACATTCCCAAGGTAAATATCCTGTTATTGTCCAGCCCGGCATCCTGGAAAACCCGGGTGACCAATTCAGGCTGCGCAACCTAAAAAGTCCGGTGGGAATTATTACCAATCGCAAGGTGAACAATCTTTACGGCGGCACCCTGCGGAAAGCCCTACGGGAAAGCGGTTTCGTGACGCGCACCATTCTCATGCCGGACGGAGAGCAGTATAAAAACCTGGCGACGGTGGAGCAGATCATCAATGCCCTGCTGAAACAAAAGATGGAACGAAACGGCACCATTGTGGCTCTGGGTGGCGGCGTCACCGGCGATGTAGCCGGTTTTGTAGCCTCGATCCTGTTTCGCGGAATTTCCTGGGTGCAGGTGCCCACCACGCTACTGGCCCAGGTGGATTCCAGTATCGGTGGGAAAACCGGTGTGAATCACGATCTGGGGAAAAACCTCATCGGGACCTTTAATCAGCCGGAAATAGTGCTCAGCGATCCCAAGATTATTTTAACCCTGGATCCCCGCGACCGGTTATCCGGCTATGCGGAAATGCTGAAAACGGCCTTCATTTTGGATCCATCCTATCTCGATGTACTCACCAACCACCGGGAGCAGATCCTGGGCGGCGATGACATCAATATGCTGGGCCGGGCCGTAAGCCGAAGTTGTGCGCTGAAGGCTCAGGTTGTGGGGGAAGATGAACGGGAAAGCAATCGCCGCCGGATACTGAATTTTGGCCACACTTTTGCTCACGCCCTGGAAAAATACACAAATTACAAACGTTACCGCCATGGTGAAGCAGTCCTTTTAGGTATGTACGCGGCCGGCTGGTTGTCCAATCAGGTCTCCGGCTTGTCCCGTGATCAATGGGAGACGATGCGGGGAATCCTGAAAGCGGTACCATTTAACAGGAAGGTGAATGATCTGGATCCGGAGGGCGTGGCGGCGGCCATGGATAGCGACAAAAAAACCCTGAACGCCCGCCTTCATTTTGTGCTTCTCAGGCGTTTTGGCGATGTGACCATCACCGACCAGGTTTCACCTACCGTCGTGCAATTGGCGGTGCAAGCGATGAAGGTGGGGTTTAGTGAGCCGGGGGAAGCGGAAGCAGAAAAAAAAGAGAATTGATTTTATTCCAGTTTTCACTCCGCTAAAAACCAAAACGCAACCGGCATGGGGTCCATGTATAACGTTGAAAAAGAGATCCCAGTCCGGTAAATCCGTGGCGCAACCCGGCGGCGCTTGCGCTTCCACCAGCTTTGTTTAAGGCCGGACCGTTAACGCCCGATTCAGGATAATACCCAAGAAGAAAGAAACTGACTGACGGTTTTGGTGGTTCACTGAACAAAGCCTTGGACAACGGTTTGATTCAAAATATATTCATCCGCTCAATTGGAAATCGGTCGATTGGCTCAGTTGGTTAGAGCGTCCGGTTCACATCCGGGAGGTCGCAGGTTCAAGTCCTGCATCGACCACGAAAAAAGCCCTGAATCCGGGGCTTTTTATTCTTTATCAGCACCTAGCCGGGTAATGGGGCGGGAGACCGGTCCCGCTGGATACGAATGTTAGCGGCCGGGCGGCTTTAAAATGATTTACGGGGATTCTGTATTTTCATTTCGCCGCGGATCGTCATCAACTTGATCTCAATTTAAAAGTTACCGGCACCGAGATCCAAACCGTAACCGGTTTATCCCGTTGATAAGCTGGTTTCCACCTAGTTTTTTTAACGGCATCCATAGCGGATTCGTCCAGCCCCGTTCCGGGCAGTCCTTGTAAAATCAGTGTCTTGAGAACATGACCATCCTTACTGATCTTGGCTTTTACGATCACGCGGCCCTGAATTTCAGCTTCCCGGGCGATGTCCGGATATTTCACATTCCGTTGTAGCGCCAGGTAGCCACCGATGGGCTCCGGTGGTTCATCATAGGGAATGAATTGCATATCATTGCGCGGTGGTGGTGGTGGTGCGGTAATCACCTTGAAGGACGCTAAATCGACTTCCTCAATCGTTATTTCATCGTCCACTTCCTCGCTCTCGGATTCGATGGGAATGGAAGGCCGGACCGGTGCCGGCGGCTTTTCAAATTGCTGGGTTTCCGGTGGAATGTCAATGTTTTCGATGGGTGCGATATATTCTTCCCGGGCGATGGATTTTGTATTCAACCGGGGGGCCGCGTAAAAACCCAGGATGAACAGGGCCAATACCAGGATGGCAGCTAATTCCAGATAGCCGCGGTAACGTGCTTTTAGATTGGCAGGGGGGTATTGTTGCGGGACCATTTTTTCATTCTTCCTCGCGTTATTTTACCGGTTTGACGCGGAAAATAGAAATCCGTTGTCAGCTGGCACGGAGCACAATCAAAAACGCCCCGCTATCAGCAGGGCGTTTCATTTAAAAATAGTTAGGTAGGTGAGCTGGTCTTTTTAGTTGGACTTAAGCCGGAAAACGACCGGAATGGAAATCCAAACCGTTACCGCTTTATCACGCTGATAAGCCGGTTTCCACCGGGTTTTGAGAATCGCTGCAATAGCAGCTTCGTCCAGCCCGGTCTTGGGAATACCCTTCAGAATCTTGGTTGCCCGAACAACACCGTCCTTACTAATTTTAGCTTGGACGATAACCGTTCCTTCAATTCCTGCTTCCCGGGCGATCTCCGGATAAACCACATTTTTCTGAATCTGAGCATACCCGCCAACCGGTTCCGGGGCTTCGTCATAAGCGATAAAACGTACCGCATTTTCCGGGGGCGGCGGCGGTTCATCCATAATTTGGAATTCGGCCAGATCGGTTTCTTCGATGGTGAGATTATCATCCACCTCTTCACTCTCGGACTCAATCGGCACCGAGGGGCGGGCGGGCGGTGGTGGTTTCTCAAATTGCTGGGTTTCCGGTGGAATCTCGATATTCTCAATGGGGGGGATATACTGTTCCTGCGCCAGTTTGTCACCTTCGAATTTGGGCATGGTGTAAAATGCCACAACGAAAATTCCCAACGTAATGATGGTGGAAAATTCGATATACTTGCGATACCGTTTGGGTAAAGAAGCCGAATCGTTTTGTTGTGCGATCATGATAACACCGCCCGTTAATTTCGCGATTTAGCTGAATAATTGATCTTCAGGGCATCCGCCTCCCGCAATTCCTGATGAATCCCGGTGATTAATTTCATTTCAGCCTGACGATCGGCTTTGATCGAGGCCGTAACCTGAGGATCGGCGACGCGTTTATCATACATGATATTACGGATCTGATTCATGTTCAGGATCTGGTCGTCAATCGACAGGACACCTTCCTTAGTGGCCCAGATATTGGCTACGTGCCGTTTACTTTCCAGTTTGGCGATTTTGTGGGCTTCCGGTAAGATCAATTTTAATCCCTGATATTGGCGCAGCACCGTTACCACCATGAAGAAGATTAACAGCATGAAAATAATATCCGGCAGGGAAGCCGTCGGGATGCCGCTTTCTACTTTCGCTTTTCGTTTCAATTTCATGGTCTATGCTAACCTTCCGGTTCCGCGATGGAGATACGCTTGGCGCTAGCCATTTTCAATTGATCCATCACATCCAGATAAGCCTGATATTTGGTACGGCTATCCGTGCGTACCGAAAAGATCATCTTGTCGTTGGCCAATAGCCGGTTGGTAACTTCCTGGCGTAAATCCCGAACCTCCACAATACGAATATCACCACCCGAACCGATGGCCACCTTACCGGCGGCATTGACAAAAATATTGGTGATATTCTTTTTGGAAACTTCAGTTTCTTCTCCCTTGGCCGGCAGCACCAAACCCAGGCCCTTGTCCATGTCAATCGTGGTGGTTACCAGGAAGAATACCAACAGCATGAATACAATATCAGGTAAGGATGCGGTAGGTATTTCACCTCCCGGACGTCGACGTTTTCTTGCAGCCAGCATGAATGTGCTATCCTCTCGCCAAGATTAAGAATTCGAGCTGTTCATGTTTTCCAGAGTATCGATCAGATCGATGGATGTTTCTTCCATCCGTACGATCAATTTATCGATCATCCAGGTAAATATATTCTGCATGACCTGGATGATCATGGCGACGATCAGGCCAAACAGGGTCGTCAACAAGGCTTCTGAAATGCCACTGGCCACAACCGCCGGTGAAATATCATTGGCGGCCGCAATGGCATCAAAGGCGCCAACCATTCCGGATACCGTACCGGTAAATCCAAGCATGGGCGCAATGGAAACCGCCGTGGTCAGCCAGACCATGTTTTTCTCCAGGAAGGACATCTCGATGGAACCGGCGCTTTCAATGGCTTTTTCCACGGCAACCGAGCCCTTGTCGGCCCGGGACAATCCAGCCAGATAAACCTGAGCAATAGAACCGGGTGTATTCCGGCAAATTTCTATTGCTTCCGCGATACCATTATTCTTTAAAACTTCATCAACTTTTTTCAAAAATGCATTGGTCGCCATGGTGGTTTTGGTCAGGGTGAACAATCGCTCGAAAACAAAGATCAACGCGATAATAAATACGAAAAGGATCGGCCACATGAACGGTCCACCCTTGGAAAAAGCTTCAACCATCTAAAAGTCCTCCTAATTATTCGCTTGATTGACGATCATAGTTAATTAATAGTAGATAACGATGCCCCGAAAGTCAATGAAATAAACGTTGGGACCGGTGCTCTAAAACCCACACTAAGGCCTGAAAATGCTGGGTCGGGTAACTTAAAAATAGCCGCCCGCCCGGGCGATTTGGCGGGCTTCATCCCAGTGTTGCAAAGCCTCGTGAATCTGATTGTCGATCTGAGCCCGGATTTCATACTGTTCATTCCGGCTCCACAATTGCGCCGCCAACTCGCTTTTCAGGTAATTTTGAATCACAGCCTCATCTTGTGCCAGTTCGGCCCGATCCGTTTTGATGTCCAATGAGTCGCACATGGTGTAGAACCGGTTCAAATCTTCATCCGAGAAATGGAACGTTGTACGGAATGCGTTCCAGTCCCTTTTCAAGTCCTGATGCTTGGTGGCGTATTCACTGGCAAAGGTGAAAAAAGGCCGGGTATGATGCCGCCTGATGTTGGCCGTGGATTTGGTAACCGTTGCCGGAGGCGCCAGGTGCACATCCGGAGTGATGCCGCCGCCCCCATAAACCACCCGCCCGGCTTTGGTGTGATAAATTGGGAGTTCGGCTAACTTTGCGCTATCAACCTGGCCGTAATCTTTATTATAAATCTCATGATAGTAGTCATCCGCAGCTCCGTTTTTATACGCTCGCTGAATGAGTCGCCCGCTGGGTGTATAATACCGCGCTACTGTCACCCGGATCGCCGAACCGTCCCGCATGGGATACTGGCGCTGCACCAGACCTTTCCCAAAGCTGGTTTCCCCGGTAATCAGTGCGCGGTCCAAATCCTGTAGAGATCCGGAAAGAATCTCACTGGCACTGGCCGATGCCCGGTTAATCATGATCATGACGGGTACTTTTTCGAACTCCGATTTATCGGTGGAAAAATAGTCTTCGTTAGCATTTTTAAGACGGCCCCGGGTGTAAACGATTTTTTCACCCCCCGGTAAAAAGCTGTCGATAATTTTGACTACTTCATCCAGATAGCCACCGCTGTTGTAGCGGATATCAACCAGCAACTGTTTCATGCCGTGTTGCTTCAGCTCTTCCACGGCGTCGGTAAACTCTTTAGCCGTAGTAGCCGAAAATCGGTTCATGAGGATATAACCGGTGCTGTCATCCATAAGAAATTTCGCCAGAACGCTATAAATGGGAATTTTATCCCGAATGATGGTCACATCCAGGGGCTCTTCCGCTCCCGGCCGGACAACGGTCAGTTCGACTTTACTGCCTTTGGGGCCACGCAACTTTTTAAAAACTTCATCCCGCTTAATCTTGAAAGCTGATTCCCCATCAATCTTTGTGATCTTATCACCCGGATTCAGCAATCCGTCAGATGGCGAGCCCACAATGGGAGAAATAACGGTGATGTAATTGTCGAGAATATCGAATTCGATCCCGATGCCCTCAAAATTTCCCTTAAAACTTTCATTGATATTTTTTACGCGATCCGCGGGAATGTAGATCGAGTGCGGGTCCAGCGCATCCATGAGACCGTTGAACGCGCCTTCCATGGTCGAATCCCAATCAACCGGTTCCACATACTGGGTGTTGATCAGACTAATCATCTCCTGAAAGACGCTGAGCTTCTGATACAGGTCATTTCCGGCTGCGAATATATACTGCCCCTTGGGCGTGAGTGCAAAGGCACCCACCAATACCAATACAACAACAGTTGCTTTCGTGAAAAATTTCATATTACCTCATTAAACGCATTGCAATGGTTTCGTTCCTTTGCCCCACGGCATTGGCCGCGTAAAATAGGTTATGCAACCAGGTAATAAAAGTACGAGTGTAACCACTTAAAACCGTCATTTAAACTGAAAATTATTACGCTTAAAATGCTGTATATATAACAATTCGACTAAAAAACGCACTGAAATTGACGGCTGGCGAATCGCTGATTTTTTTCCGGTTATCCAGCTTCCAACTCCCCTGACCAATATTTTGTAATTCGTAGCCGCCCACCAATTTGATGCCCATCGTTTCAGTGACGCGTAGATTCAAGCCGGCATAAGGTTGGATCAGCGGGGCCAGGGCTGTTACGGTGTAGCTCTGCCGGGGCGTGGAACCGGTAATGATGTCCTGCCACTGCTCCGAGGAATAAATTGTGGTGACACTCAGGGAAACCGGCGTAATTCCCAACACCAGTCCCGCCAGCACCGTTAAATGATGGCCGGGATTAAGGGTGAATTCAGGCACCACGCCAAATTGAGACAACTTGAACACCACCCGTAGTTCGGAAGTGTCCCCGGTCGCCGAACCTGAATAATTACCCTGGCCCATGGTCGCTCCAAATCCCCAGTGGGGTGTAATTCGGGTAAAGCCTTCGATTCCCGCAAAAAACATCAGTTTGGCCTTAATACCCGGACTTGGAGACGAGTTGCCGAGGTTGAAATCCGGGTGTAAGGCAGCCAGGCCGGAAAAGGCATTTTGGTCCAGGACAATGCTATGCAGGGCTAGAGCAGGTCCAAATTCGCCACCAACCTGGAATTTTTGATTTGCGTTAAATTGCCCCTCTAACAGGGCGGCCGAGAAACTTAACCCGGCTATTAAAACTCGCAAAAACTGTCCAATATTCATCGCGGAAAATTCCTGAAATGTGTTTGACCATTCATCTTTATAATCGGAAATTCGCTTCGATTGAAGCTATCCCGGTCTGAATATAGTCACCCCCTTAAAGTTTCACAAATCCTTTAAGAAAGTACTTTAAGTCTACCGAGAGTTTTCTCTTGCATACAATAATTTAGCCCAATAAATTTTTTGCTGGCTGATTGTGGGTATTGTAATATTAATACGAGTTCCGTAAATGAATTTAAAACTGTCCCGACGAAATCTTACCCGCGCAATTATTGGGATTGCGGGACTCGTTTTTTATCTGCCTCAAACGCTTCAAGCCACTGAATTTGAACTCACTCAGAATAATCAACCCGCCCGGGGAGCCCTCCTTAGGCTAAAGAGCGTCGGCGACCTGGACGGCAATGGTATCGAAAACCTGGTGGCTCTGCGCTCCAAGGATGGCTTTAATTCCGATCTCGTATATCTTGAAATCGGGGCTGACGGAAAATTAAACGAATTATGGCACTATGCCCTGCCCAAGGGATATCTGGGTGAATGGGTGGACTTCACTATTAGTGATTTGGATTTGAATGGCCGCCCTGAAATCGTTGCCCTCAGCAATGTTGTAAGCGCTCCTTCCAGTGATCCGGTAAACTGGCTGTATGTCTTTGAATGGGACGGGCAAAGCTTTCCGGATAAACCCACCACCGCCTGGGGCTATCAGGATACTCAGGGAATTTACCCCCGCCCAAATCAGATTATTCCGGGTGATCCGGATGGGGATGGCTATACTGAATTTGCCATAAGCTTCACCTCGCCGGTTCCCCGCATCATGATATTAGAATTTTCCGGCGATTTTGATACACCTTCCTGGACCATGGAGTATTACGATCTCCCCGAAATTCTGGCTACCGGCCTCAAGCCGTTTGCTATCGATTTGGCCGATTTAAATGGCGACGGCACTCAGGATGTGGGGGTGTTCCAGCGCCGGGACACCGACTTGGTCGTTATCCAAATTACTACTAAAGCTGCTGATAAATACGAGGTTAGTAATATCACGACCCTGCCCTTGGATTTTAGTCGCGAAGTTGTCCGCCCGGCTGCTCTGGCCTTCGGTGATCTTAGCGCCAACGGCCGCCTGGAGGCGATGGTTGGTACCAATACGGGCAATGTTTACTTGCTCCAATTCTCCGATATTACCCAGGCGATCTTATCCCATCCGCG
Source organism: uncultured Lentisphaeria bacterium (assembly GCA_964543125.1). Lineage (GTDB taxonomy): Bacteria > Fidelibacterota > UBA8477 > UBA8477 > UBA8477 > CAZIWX01. The sequence continues at coordinate 20,651 of CAZIWX010000022.1, forward strand.
GTTGTCGCTCTGGCATACTTTTGAATCAGCCGTCATCGGGTTATCCATTCTGGATTATAATGGCGACTCGCGTAATGAGATCGTGGCCCAGACTGAAAAAGAACTTTTCCTCCTGGAGCAGATTCGGGTCGGCGACGAACATTTCCCAAATTTTGTTTCTATGCTCAATGAACCGGTGAAGCATGTCACTACCGCCTCACCCTTTCTCGGTGGCGTGCTGTACACCACCGAAGAAGATAGTATTCGCACTGTCACTCAATTCACACCCAGGGATTATGAGGCACAAGTCTATTCCACCAGCCCCAAAGTTCCTTCGAATAAAGTCCCTCGGGGTGTACAACGAGCCGGTGAAGTCACTCGGGCCGACACCAATCGCGCAGCAAAATTACAGCAAAAGCCCGGTCAGCCCACCCCCATAAAAGCATCGCACAACTATCCCGCTAAACCGGATCTGGTTGTGACGGCAGGTGATATATTTGAATATCTCATCCCCCTGAGCGATGATATTGATCTGACCAACATCCAGTTGAAATTCTTGGAATACCCCCGGGGAATGAAAGTTGGCCGCGATTTTACCCTGCGCTGGCAGACCACTGAAAAAGATTTGGGGTTTCACAAAATCCATTACATTTTCACATCCAACATAGATACCGTTTTGTGGCTCTATGTGAATTCACCACCTGTTATTACCTCCCTGGCGCCCGAATACATAGAGGTCGGACATCAGTTTCTATACAAAGTCAGCGCCGAAGATAAAAATACCGCGGCGATTTTGGATTTTGCTTTAAATATCGCACCGGGTGGTATGCTCATCGACTCCACCGGATTGATCCGGTGGCAACCTACCTCTACCCAACTGGATACCCAGTGGGTGGAAGTCAAGGTAAGCGACGGTTTTGCCGTGGACCATCAACGCTTCCCGGTTTATGTAAACAGTCCACCGGTTCTATTGCATGAACCTGATGCGATTGCATACTCCAGTGAAGATTATGCCGGGCAAATCGTGTATCTGGATGCCAATCACCCCAATACCGCCCGGGTTGAAGTCCTCAAACAACCAGACAGCTTGAAAATCAGTTCAAGCGGCGCCGTTTCATGGAAACCCACCCTTGACGATGCCGGATTTCATGATGTTATCTATCAAATCACCGATGATTATATCTCTCTCACCGACTCGTTTGCCCTGTTTGTCAATGCACCACCCAAGATTATTTCCAAATATTCACCTGACGCCCAAACCGGGAAACTCTGGACCTATCCGGTTAATGTGAAAGATGCCAATCCGGGACAAACGATTACCTATCTGATACCTCGGAGCACCGCGGCCGGTGTCTCCATAAATCAACGCGGAATCGTATCCTGGAAACCCACCGTGGATGAAGTTGACAACCAGCAATTTCAAATCTCCGTGAGCGATGGCATGCGGGATGATATCCAAACCGTAACCGTGTTCGTGAATAATCCACCCCAAATCGACGCTGTTGGGGACTCGCTGGTTACGGTAAATAAACTTTTCGAAACCCAATTACAGGTTACCGACTATAACCAAGCTCAAAAATTGAGTTATAAGCTAATCGATGGGCCAGACGGCTTGGTGCTATCTTCCACCGGCTTGCTCTCCTGGACACCTGCCATCGGACAGGTTGACGCTCAAAAGGCGTTGGTTGAGGTTTCAGACGGTATCACTATCACCCAAAAATATCTCCGGTTTATTGTGAATGATCCGCCGGTCATTGTTTCCGCTCCTCCTCCGACCGCCCAGACGGACGAATTGTATCAGTACCGGCTGGAAGTGAATGATGCTAATCGCTCCCAAACGTTGGCTTACCAAATTATTGCCGGACCGCAAGGTGTCGGTATTGCTCCCGGTGGTGTCCTGGAGTGGACGCCTACCTTAGATCAGGTAAATCAGCAGGCCATTACCATCAACATCTCGGACGGATTTGTCAAAACGAGCCAGTCGTTTACTGTTTTCGTGAATGCACCACCTCAGATCGTTTCCAAACCCAAATTGGTAGCCCTTACCAATTTTGAATATCGCTATAAAATAGATGCCGCGGATGCCAATGTTGATTCGGTACGTTTCCAGGGAATTCAAATGCCATCCGGGGCGAAACTCAATTCAGAAACCGGTTTAATTCGCTGGGTGCCCACTCAAGAACAGGAAGGCGTCAATGATATCACCGTCAATGCGGTAGATTCCCATGGCGGCGTCACGGCCCATAGCTTTCAGGTTCATGTCTTTGTGGATCCCAAGACACCGTCCTCCCAGCTATCGGCCTTCCTCATTACCTTAACCGGTATCGGTTTAATTTTCGTTTTTACCGTCATTCTTTAAATACCAGTTGGTTGGCACGGTGGGGCCTGACATTGGTCAGCTTCGATAGCCGGATCAATAAAAACCGGTTTCACCAACTATATCATATTGATATAATACTATCAATATGATATAGTTGAATCGTCCAAAACACTTTGCAAATGATAATGCACCATCTTGTATATCTGTACCTTACAGTGATTTAACAGAATTGGCATGATGCTTGACTTTATACCGGGAGCATTAAAAACAGAAAGGAAACACGCATGCGACTAGTAGTTAATAATTCAATCATCCTCACCCTTGCTTTTTTCGCCGGCATCGCCGGTCCGGTTAAAGGCCAGGATGTCAATAACCAGAATGAGACAAAAAAATCGGTTAAGGTCGTACTTGAACAGACCGATACGGCTCAAGCTAACGCAGTAAAAGCTGCCATGCAGGCTGAGAAACAAAGGCTGAAAACCATCAAGTTGGGTGGTGGAATGACCTGGGTCGGCGACAGCATGGAAGTTTCGGAAAATCTGCGGAACACGCCCAAGCTGGGAGTTTATTTGGAGAATCTGGATTTCGAGGAAGCCTACCAGCGGCATTATCCCTATAACTATGGCGTCCTGGTAACCGGTGTGGTCAAGGGTGGCGGCGCCGATCAAGCGGGCATCATGGAAGGTGATATCATCATGACTTTCGATACAACCCGGGTTCAGTATGAGAATCACATGGTGCGCTTAATTCACAGTAAACATGTGGGTGACACCCTGCCAATCACTATTTTCCGCGATGAAAAACAGATCGCTGTAAATGTCACCTTAACCGGCTCGCAGACAGCCGGTGGTGAACTAACCGGTGGTTTCACTTTTTCATCCGGTAACCGGAAAGTATCCGTTGGTTATGGCGCCGGTGGCTGGACCCCCATGTGGTTGCAACAAGACCTCACTGATATCAATGGTGTTTTGACAAAGGTTGGATTCAACGATATTGGCAAGGGCGGCCTCCTGCTACAAGGTGGCGGTGGCCATGGTAATGTGGGCAACGGCTGGTTTATAGGTGGTCAGGGCTGGGGTTATTCCATTGATCGTAAGATTGGTGTTTCGGTCTACGATACTCAGGTAACCCGCCACATGGAATTCAAAATGGGAATGGGTGGCTTTACCCTGGATAAACGATTTGCTTTGAGTAGAAAAGTCATCCCCTCCCTGGGAATCATGGTGGGTGGCGGTTCCTATGGTTTGAAAGTACAACAAACAGCCGGTGATTATAATTGGGATTCATTGGGCACCGGTCTTGCAAGTTCGTCGAATAATTCAATTGACCTGAGTCGTGATTTTATGGTGGTTCAACCACGAATCGACTTGTTATTTCGGGTTCTGCCCTGGATGTCAATCAAAGTCCAGGCAGGCTATGTCTATGGCTATTCCTGGCACAAGGGCTGGAAATCCAATATAGGCAATGATGCCTATACGATTAACAACGCACCCGATACGCCTTTGGAAGGTCCAACCGCTTCGGTTGGCCTGTGGTTCGGCTTTTAAAGCCTTTGAAATTACTATAAATGTTTGAAATCTCCAGCATCTCTTGTCCACGCGGGGCACCCTTTTCGCCTGGGAGTGCCCTGCGGACAGGGGAGCTCATTATTGGCCGGGGGAGAATGACCATGTTAGGCGAAACAGTTTAAAAAGGAGAATCAAACCATGAATACTACCCAGCCGATCCGAAAGCGTTCAACCCCAATGCTTGTGCTGGCAATCCTGGCCTTCGCTTTTTCATTCCTGGCATACGGGGGCAGTGAGTCCGGTTTGCGTTTTTTTCTCTGGCGGGATCAACCGTTTGTTGCAGCAGCGCTGCTCGTGGTGGCCGCCGTCCTGTTCTGGCTCTGGTGGCGGGGAGCAGGCTCGAAGGCCGCCTGACCGTTATTTTACAGTCCTATCAAGCCGGGCCTTAAAGGAGCCTAGTAGGTCTGGCTTTCTTCCCAGGATGCCCATTCAACAACCCATGGCCGGTTTCACTAACCAAAGACCATGGGTTGACTATATTTGTGAATGCCGGGACACCTCCCCGGCATTGATTGGCACGAATGTGAATGTTTAACGCACTTTACCAAAAGATCATCATTTCAGTATTGTCGCTGGGTACGGCGCTATTTACCAACATCGCGGGAGTCAGGCCTGAATTTGCCAACGGCCTGATCGAACAGGCGGGAACCCGTTTGGTTTGCTCGGCGGAACTCACTAATTGTTGGACACCTGAATTCGATCAAATTCTGCGGTCAGGCCAAATTATCATTATACATTACAGGGTTGAATTATTTGCCGAAGGCGCTTTACTGCCACAGGAGAATAAGAGTTTTAACCATGAGTTGCGCTATAATGTCCTGGATGAAACTTTCACGGTTCGTAAAATAGAAACCGGAGAAGTAATCACTTCGCGTAATCTGGATGATGCCAAGGCAGTACTCACCCATATCAAGCGCTTTGAGTTCACGGAGAGTAAAAACCTTAAACCCGCCACAATGTATTATCTCCGTGTCAGCGCCGGGTTAAATCACATTACATTGCCGGGAATGCCGGATGAAATCAATCTCATGAATTACTGGAAAAACGCCCGGCCCTTATACCTGAGCGAACCGTTCAGCAAAACGGACTTCTCTTCATGACCCGCCTACGTCTGTCTTTCCGGGCCCAGATCTTTCTACTTATGCTGATTTTAGTGGTCGGCGCCGTCTATTTTGTGCGCTCCTATTTCATTCAGTCGTTGTCCACCTACCGCACCCAGGTGGAAGTCATTCATTTGGAAGAACGACTCAAAGCCCTGTATCACACCTATGTGGACAGTTTACCCCCGGAGCCGGGTGTTCAGTACAAAGCCGAACTGGATTCCCTGATCACGGACATTGCCCAGCTGAAATTGTCCGGTGATTTTCAAAATCGTGATCTGGCTCTTTATTCCGCGTTTATCCTGATTTTTATCACACTGATTGTGGGCGTGGTTTTTTTGTTCACCATGACTGTTATCACCCGGCCCCTGGTGCGGTTGCAGACGGCGGTACAAGAACTGAGCGCCGGCAACTTTAATATCAATGTCCCCGAAAGTAAACGATCCCCCATTAACCCGCTCATTCGTACCTTTAATGGAATGGTGGCCGAGCTGGAGGAGAACCGGCGTAAGTTGTTACAAGCTGAGAAAGACCTGGTCTGGCGGGAAATGGCCAAAATTATGGCGCACGAGATTAAAAACCCCCTCACCCCGATCCGGTTGGCCACCCAGCGCCTGGAGCACAATTATCTGACCAATTCACCCAAATTTGAAACGATCCTGTCCGAAAGTGCCCGCATCATCGAGGAGGAGGTGGAAAGCCTGCAACACCTGGTTCAAGCCTTCTCGGAGTTCGCTAAAATGCCGGCCTTACAGAGGGAAATTTATGATCTGAATGAACAACTCCGGGAGTTGCCGGGTCATTTTCAAGGTGAAATAAATTTTGAACTCCATTCAGCCACCACAACCCTCCCGGTATCCGCGGATCGTCTGCAACTCCGCCAGGTCTGGATGAACCTGATCCAAAACGCCCTATTATCCCACCGCCCGGATAGGCCCTGCCGTATTCAAATCAGCACGACAAAACTCGGTAAATGGGCGATAATTAAATTTGCGGATAATGGCGCCGGCATACCTTCCGGCAATCTGGCTAAAATTTTTCAACCCTATTTTACTACCCGGGAACGGGGCACCGGTCTGGGATTAGCAATTGTGAAACGAATCATCGAGCTCCACGGTGGCGACATCTCAGCCGAGTCCGAATCCGGAGTGGGAACAACCTTCACCATTCGCCTAAAAGCATAACAGGGAAAAGACAATGAACATCCTGGTCATTGACGATGAAAAAAATATACGGGCAACCCTCTCCGGCATTCTGGAAGATGCCGATTATGAAGTCCGGGCAGTTGAATCCGCTGAAAACGGAATGTCACTATTGCGGGAGATGGTCTTCGAAGTAGCTCTGGTGGATGTAAAATTGCCCGGTATGGACGGAATGACTTTTCTGGAAGCCGCCCGCCAATTGGCGCCGGACATGGATATTATCATGATCTCCGGACACAGCGGAATCAGCACGGCGGTGCAGGCGGTAAAAGCCGGTGCCTACGACTTTTGCGAAAAGCCATTGTCACTGCCCAAGATTCTTATCTCCATCCAGAATATATCGGAAAAGCGCCGCCTGGTCCGGCAGTCACAAGAGTTTTCCGATGATCAGCAGCAGCGCTACCAAATGGTAGGTGATTCGCCGGCCATGCGGCAACTACGAACATTAATTCAGCGGGTTGCCAAAAGTGATGCCAAAGTACTGATCCGGGGTGAAAGCGGAACCGGTAAGGAATTGGTGGCTCACGCCATCCACACCCAAAGCAATCGGCGAACGGGTGGCTTTATTAAATTCAACTCAGCCGCTATTCCGCGGGAGTTGGTGGAAAGTGAATTGTTTGGCCACGAGAAAGGCGCATTCACGGGCGCCGGTAAAGCGAAACCGGGGAAATTGGAGCGCGCGCATGAAGGCACGCTGTTCCTGGATGAAATCGGCGACATGGACTTATCCGCTCAGGCCAAAGTGTTGCGCGTAATTCAGGAAGGGCGATTTGAGCGTGTGGGTAGCAACAAGACGCTTAGTATCGATGTGCGGATCATCGCGGCAACGCACAAACCCCTGGAAGAAATGGTCCGGCAGGGGACTTTCCGGGAGGATTTGTTCTACCGGCTCAATGTGGTTCCCGTTGAAGTGCCCCCCTTGCGGGAGCGGCCGGGTGATATTGAGCAGCTGATTGCATATTATCTCGAAACTTTCGCCCGGGAATTGAAAATTCCCCCGAAAACAATCGACGATTCCGCCCGGGCTTGGATTCGGCAGTGTCCCTTCCCGGGAAATGTCCGTGAACTCCGAAATTTGATTGAGCGGCTGTGCATTCTGGTGCCGGGTGAGATTATTTACGAGACAGATGTCCGGCCCCACTTAAAATCAGCGGCGGCGTACCGGGCCCCGGAACTGCCCTTCCTGGAGACGAAACCCTTTCAGGAGGTGAAGCGGGATTTTGAAACTTACTATTTCGGTGAGCAGTTGAAAAAATTCGCTGGAAATATCAGCCGTCTGGCCGAACAATTAGGGTTACAGCAATCCAATTTATCCCGGAAGCTGAAAGAATTGGGACTGCGTTAACGATAAACGCCGTTAATCCGCGGGGGCGTTAAACGATAACCATATCTGCCGATGCCGGGGACCGTCAAATTCTGCAAAATAGATTCCCTGCCAGCGACCCAATTGCAATTTGCCCTGGTCCACCAGTACCTGTTCCGATGACCCCATAATACTGGTTTTCACATGGGCGGGCGTGTTGCCTTCAAAATGACGGTAATCCGGATGCTGCCAGGGGATCGTGCGTTCCAGAGCATTGGTCATATCCCGCAGTACATCCGGATCGGCATTTTCATTGATGGTCAATCCGGCGGTGGTATGGGGAACAAAAATAGTCAACACCCCGTTTTTCCATTTTTCCCGATTTACCAACTGCTGGACAGTTTGGGTAATGTCTAAAAATTGGGTGTGGTCACTGGTTTTCACCGCGTGTTTGAGCATGCTAAACTCCTCAGCGAAAGTCGAATGGATACCGGAAAATGCCTGCTTCGGTAATGATCCCGGTAATCAGGCCGGCCGGCGTGACGTCAAAAGCCGGCGCCCAGGCTAAAGACCCCTCCGGTGCTAAAGATATTCCCCGCAACCGCGTGATCTCTTCGGCCGGTCGTTGTTCAATCGGAATTCCAGACCCGTCCGCGAGACTGGCATCAATGGTGGAATAGGGCGCCGCCACATAAAAGGGAACCTGGTGCGCCCGGGCGGCCACCGCCAGTCCGTAAGTGCCAATTTTATTGGCGGTATCACCGTTCAAGGCAATTCGATCCGCGCCTACAATGACACCGTCGATTTTTTCGGTGGCCATGCGGTAGGCGGCCGAACTATCCGTCATGACCTGGCATGGCAAATTCAATTGCCGGCACTCCCAGACCGTAAGCCGGGCGCCCTGCAACAACGGACGGGTTTCATCGGCGTACACCATGGCTACGCCTTGCTGCTGGTGAGCGGTGGCGATCACCCCCAATGCCGTTCCGATGCCGCCCGTTGCTAAAAAGCCGGTATTACAGTGGGTGATGATTTTAGCCCGCGCCGGAAAAAGGCTGGCGCCGTGATTAGCAATTTTTTCACATAGAACGATGTCCTCGGCGTGAATGGAAAATGCTTCCAGGGTCAGCTGTTCCAAAAGTTCTTTCGGATCGTCTCCGGTGTAGTGCCCCATGACCCGGCCCATGCGATCCAGCGCCCATCCCAAATTAACGGCCGTCGGCCGGGCTTTGAACAGGCGCCGGCGAACTTCGCCAAACCGTTTTTTCAGCATTTCAATGCTGGACGGCGGTATGTCCCGAAAAGCCACCAAAACGCCATACGCAGCCGCAATTCCAATTGCCGGCGCACCCCGCACCCGTAATTTGTAGATCGCTTCCGCCACTTCATCCAAGGTGGTGAGCCGGAGAAACTTTTCATCATCCGGCAACAGCGTCTGATCCATTAAAACCAGGCCATCGGCGTCCCACCACAGGTGGCGGGACCGCGGATGGTGGGTTGTCAAAATTGGTGTGTCTTCCATGCTGGTACGTTCCAATCCTGAATATTCTAAAACCGGGCGATGGCTTTGAATGCTTTATAACGATTTTCGAGGTCCGCCGGCTGTAGATTTAATAATCCGGTGGCGGAAAAATCCTGAATGGCAAAAGAGGACATAACACTACCCT
>CAZIWX010000023.1:0-29615 GCA_964543125.1 uncultured Lentisphaeria bacterium
TGGATATCTCCAAGTCCATGGCCTACGGCTCGGCGGGTGTCACCAAATTGCAATATGCATCCTATTTAGCCGCGGCACTCACCTATCTGATGCTGCATCAACAAGATGCCGTGGGATTGACATTATTTGATTCGGAGATTCGGCACCACTTGCGGCCCTCCTCGCGACCAAGCACACTTAACGCAATTTTATCCAGGTTGGAAAGTGCCGAGCCCGGTCCTGAAACCGCGGTGGGTGACTCACTCCACCATCTGGCCGAGCGGATAAATCGCCGGGGACTGGTGATCGTTATTTCAGATTTGTTTGACGAGCCGGCAAAGATTTTGAGTGGTTTGAAGCATTTCCGCCATGATAACCACGAGGTGATCCTGTTCCATATTTTGGATCCGCAGGAAATCAATTTCAGCTTTGATGCTCATACCAAGTTTTACGACATGGAGTCCGGCGACATGTTGGCGACCGAGCCCTGGCACATACAAAAAGCCTATCAGGCGGCGGTGAAAAAATTCAGTGAAACCCTGAAACAGGGGGCCCGGGAGCAGAACAGTGATTATGTATTACTCACTACCGATCAGCCGCTGGATCTGGCGCTTTCATCTTATTTGAACAAACGCCGCCGCTTGCATTGAGTCCGCCGTTAGCGCAGAATTTGGATATCCCCATAACTGGAAAAACGATAGCCATCCTGAGTGAAACTGATTTTACAGCGGTAAATATCATTCTTTTGTAAATGACCGTCATCGTCGTCGAGGTCCCAACGAAAATTATAGATTCCGGCGGGTAAATAGCCCTTCTGAATGACCCGAATGGTTTTTTCCTGCCGATCCAGAATGTGAATATCCACGTCGGATTCATCTTTTTGCACCCGTAAAAAGATGATGGCTTTGTAGGTGGCGGGGTTGGGAAAGGCCGGCCGGATTTCCGGCATTTCATCGGGAGACAGGGTTGCGGTGGGAACTGAAACCAGACGCCAATCATCCGCATCAAGCGACAAGGTGTTGCCCGCGCTGTCGGTTTCGGTGATACCCGAGAAAGGGTTGGTAAAATTATACTCCACTAACCCGCACTGATATAGGCTGAAAATGGTAAACAGCAGCAGCAGGCTGTTTTTGCCAATTGTACTCGGGTTGCTTTGGACAGGCTTCATTTTTTATTGCTCCCCCTGGTGATATACGACAATCCGAGAAAATATGCCCCTGCTAATAACTGTAAACCAAGGCTTTTCTCCGGATTTCCAAGTAATGTGCGCTGGTTTACAAGGGAAAGTGAAATCCATGACTTCACTGCTTGACATCCGAATTTGGCAAACTTAAACTCCATCCCTAAAAACAACAGTAAGGGGCATGTATGGAAAACATCATTCATATCATAACCAGCAACACTTATTTCATGGTTGCTGGCGTGGTTATTTTACTGCTGCTGTTGTTCAGCTTTGTGAAAAAACTTTTCAAACTGGCGTTGGTGCTGGTTGTGGTCTTTGTGGGATATGTGCTTTATCTGAATTTCACGGGGCAGGACGTTGGGAGAACATTAAAGAAGAATATGAAAGTAGTGGAAAAAACTGCCGGGGATGTAAAAGGCAAGGTCGGCGATGTCATGAAAAATAAGGCTGTTAAAGAGACAATTGATAAAGCCGCCAAGACCTTTAAAGGTAAATAAGTTTAAATTTTACCTGCTTTCGAGTACACCAACCGGATTAGCAACCGGGTGGTTCTTACGGTTTGACAACGGTTGATTTATACTAGCCGATAATGATTAACTTTATTTTATGGAGATTAAGGGGTCATGACGATTGAAATTGAATATTGCGTGGTTTGAAATTACTTGCCCCGAGCAGCCAGTTTGGCTACCAGTATCTTAGAAAAATTCCAACCCGACATAACCGAGTTAAAACTGAAACCTTCCTCGGGCGGTGTGTTTGAGATATCAAAAAACGGTGAACTGATTTTCTCAAAGAAAAAATTGGGCCGCTTTCCGGAACCCCGGGAAGTGGAAGATTTGTTGCTTGCGTAATATCTCTTTGAAGCGGTCATAATGAAAACGCCCCGGAATTTTCCGAGGCGTTTTTTGTCTCGGCGGTTTGGTCAAACCGCAAGTCCGTCAGCCTACATGTCCCTAGGGTAAAGAATTACTTTAACATAGTTACCGGTGTTCAGGTATTTCGTGGCGGCGGTTTGTAAGGCCTGTGCATTCAGATTGTCCACCAGTTCATCGAACCGGTAAATATTTTTAATATCGAAATGGTTGGTGTAGTAAAACTGGAGCAGCCTGATCCAATAGCTGTTCTGTTTTAGATTGGTCTCGCGTTCCCGCCGTTGGGTTTCCCGAATTTTAACGAGATATTGCTCGTCAACGGGACCCGTTTTGATTGCCTGGATCTGATTAAATGCGGCCTGGACGAGTTCGTCCACCCGGTCCGGTGCACATCCAAAAGTGATGTTGATCTTGTATTCGGGATCAGGGAATTGAACCGTCACGGGCCACACGCCGACACCATAGGTTCCACCCATATCCTCGCGGAGCACTTCGCGCAGTTTGATTCGGAGGAGATCGACCAGGGCGATAATGTCATAGCGATTTTGCCGATTCCAATCCAGCGGTCCGGAGAAAATAATGCGCGTTGAACTCTTGGGGTCTTCTCCCTTGCGAACGATTTTGGAGACAATCCCGGTGGGAGGGTTAATATTTAAATCGCGCCAGGTTTCATTCCGCTTTAGAGACGGGAGACTGGCCAGATAGGTTTCCACATACGGTTTGATGATGGTAAAATTAAAGCTTCCCACAATAATAAAGGTAAAGTCACCGGCATCCCTGAAACGATCCCGATAGATCGTCAATGATTTTTCTAAATCCAGCTCATTGATCAGGGCTTGTGACCAGGGGCGGTCCCGAAAATGATGCTGTGCCAGCGTTACCTGAACTGTATCCTGAAAAGTTGCTTCGGGGCGAGCGCTACGATTGGCCACATAGGCCTGGAGCCTGGCTTTGTAGGCTTCGTAAGCACTGCTGTCGGCGCGGGGGGCCGTGAATTGAAGGTAGATCAACTGAAACATGGTTTCCAGATCGGCCGGCGCCGCCGAACCCTGCAGGCCCTCCTGTAATTCATGGATCCAGGGGCGAACACTCACAACTTCGCCGGACAATTTTTTATCCAGCGAAATGCGGTTAAAATCACCCAGTCCACTCTCATACATGATATCCGGCGCCGTTTTGGCGGCGATATAGTTCTGATCGGGAACCAGGCTGGAACCGCCGGGGCTGAAAGCCGTAAACCGAATTTCATCGTTCTTGAAATCGGTAGGTTTCAGAATGACCTTGATGCCATTACTCAAGGTCCATTCGGTCACTCCCAAATCGTCATCAAAGGTAGCTTCCGTTACTATTTTGCCCCGCTTGGGTTTCCGTGCCAGAAGTGGTTCGGCGCTGACTTCTTCCGTATAGGGTGCGACAACTTCCCGGGAAATCACCTGCAATATATCCGCCAGTTCCGGTTGCGAAGGTACTTTAACGCCATCCTTGTCCGGTTCATTGACGGCGACGACCCGATCCTGATTACCGATCCATTCACCGGCTAATCGATTTACGTCATTCAGGGTGATGGTGGGCAATAATTTTCGAGTTAATTGATATTCGTAGGCGACGCCCGGAATCGGCTCACCACTGAGGTAATTACTCACATATTCCCGGGCTAAATTGCGGGAATTCGTTTTATTGCGTTCATTGTAAGCCTGTTCTACCCGACGTAAGAGGGCTTTTTTCTGGCGTTCCAATTCCGGCGCGGTAAACCCGTATTCGTGCACCCGTTTGGCCTCCCGCAACATTGTTTTCAGACCACGCTTGATCCCGTTATCGGCTACCCCGGCACTCAATAGATAAACCTCCCTGGTGCGGACAAATTGTCCCTGGGCGGAATAAGCATACAAAAAAGGTGGGTCGGGTTGTTTAGCCAGTTCATTGAGGCGTTCATTGAACATGGCATTATAAAGATTGCCAATCAGCCGGTACCGATAATCGCCAACGGTTTTTTCAGGTTTCACCGGTTGTTTGTAATAAACCGTCACTGAATTACGAGTGGCTTCCTTGTCCGTGGCGATGGTGTAAAGCGTTTCATCGTGAGCCGGGACTGGATACAGTTTCCGGGGCCGTTCCCGGGCCGGGTTGATCAGCGGTGTAAAGTGGGCCTTGATTATCTGCTCCACCTGATCCATATCGAAGTCACCCACGGCGACCACGGCCATGAGATCGGGACGATACCAGTCCCGGTAAAACTGTCGAACTTTAGCGTGGGGAAATTTTTGAAGAATATCCAGCTTGCCGATGGGCAGGCGTTGGGCATAGCGGGAATCTTTGAGAATAACCGGGAATTGTTGGTCGCGCATGCGCTGATCGGCGCCGCGGCCTAAACGCCATTCTTCAATGACGACACCGCGTTCTTTGTCGATTTCCTCATCGTTGAAACTGAGGAGATGCCCCCAATCTTCAAGAATCTGGAAAGCGGTTTTCAGTTCATCCAGGGAGTCGGTTGGGACTTGTAACATGTAAACGGTTTCATCAAAACTGGTATAAGCATTCAGATCAGGGCCAAACCGCATCCCGATGGATTCCAGGTAGTCTACCAGCTCCTGTTTGTGAAAGTGTTCGGAACCGTTGAAAGCCATGTGCTCGTTAAAATGGGCCAGCCCTTGTTGGTCATCATTTTCCAGTATCGAACCGGCATTCACGACCAAACGCAATTCGGCGCGGTTTTCCGGCTTGGTATTGTGACGGATGTAGTAGTGCAAACCGTTGGGCAGAATACCAGTTCGTACCTGAGCATCAACCGGGAGCGGCTGTTCGAATGCCGCCGATTGTTCAGTGGATGGTTTGATGAAGGCACAACCAGCCATCACGCCGATCAGCAGGCCCGTAAACAGGACCCGGTTTCCCTTTAATTTCATGACCTGACTCCTTGAATACATGTTAGTCCAATAATAGGCTCAGGGTAAAAAATATTCCAATCAATTTCCTGTTTGTAATGAACTCTTGATGAATAATTCTCCTTGACTTAGACTTGTATTCGGCGGTAGCATACCTGTTACCGGGACTAATAGACTTTAATGGCTAATTCTGGATGGAGTAAGCCATTGGTTTTTTACGGGAGGCAGATTATGCGAAAAATTTCAGTTCGTGATTTCATGGCGAAAAAATTGATAACATTTAAACCGGATACCCCCATTTATGTGGCTATCGATACCTTGGTGAAGAATGAAATTTCCGGTGCATCCGTAGTGGATGACAAGGGCCGGCTGGTGGGGATCGTTTCCGAAAAAGATTGTCTGCGGATCCTGGCCAGTGGCGTATTTCACAACGAACCCAGCGGAACCGTTTCGAATTATATGACGGAGGCGGTGGTGACGGTTCAGGCTGATACGGATATCTTTACGGCGGCTGATCTATTCTTGAAAAATATTTATCGCCGGATGCCGGTCGTGGAAGACCGTAAAGTTATCGGCCAGCTAAGCCGCCGCGATGTCTTGCGGGCGATTCAGGAAATCAAGGACCAGCAGGAGGCTGAAGTCTATTGATACCCCGCCGCCGGCGGACCATAATCTCAAGTTTCCACCATCAGGGCAACCCCCGGAAAAAAATATCGGCCGGCTTGTCCGGGCGCGTTTACGGATTATATTCGGTCACTTTGAACCACGACCTGGCAAATATGCCCTTTCGATTAATTCAAACCCTGGAAAAGACAGTCGGTTAATCTAACGGCTGCACTTAAGGAGAGTCAAGATGAAGCGCTTCTTATTACCCCTGTTGGCGTTCATTCTCGTTTTAGGGAACTGCACCAAGGAAACCCCCGCCTTTCCCTGGATAGAGGGTGATTATACTACGGCCTTGTCCAAGGTCCGGGCCGATAACGGTAAGTTGGTCATGTTGGAGTTTTCTACGGATTGGTGTGTGTGGTGTAAACGATTAGCCGCGGATACCTGGACGAATCAAACAGTGATTGATTTTGCCGGGCAACATTTAATTCCTTTGGAAATCGATGCCGAGAAGGGTGATGGCATTGAACTTGCTAAAAAGTACCACATCGGTGGATACCCCACCATGGTCTTTGTCAATGCGGATGGTGAAGAATTTGATCGAATCCCGGGTTATCTCCCGGCAGACGATATGGTCAAGGAACTGACCCGAATCACCAGTGGTGTGGATACCTATCCGGCGCTCAGGGCCAGGGTGGAGGCAAACCCCGATGATGCCAAGCTCTTGGTTCAATTTGCTCAAAAAACCGAGGATATGCAGGGTTTGACCGGTTCGTTGCCCCTGTGGGAGAAGCTGTTCGATTTAGCCGGCAGCAATGCTGATGAGAAGTCGCTGGCAGCGTATAAGGTTGCCCAAAACAAGGCTGACACAACTCAGGACCCGGCGGCCTTGCACGATTATCTGCAAGCCTACTCTGACACCAAGTACATTCCGGATGTTTACAACAGTTTATCCCGGATTTACAAAAGCAAGCAGGATACGGCCGGGGAAGCCAGGACGCTCACGGAATATGTGGGTGTTATGGAGCAGAAAGGTGATGTAACATCTCAGCTTTATAATGGTTATGCCTGGCGGATGACGGAACTGGGGATGAACCTGGATGACGCGCTGGTGAAAATTAAGAAAGGTCTGGCCCTGTTGCCAGCCGATGCCGATTCAACCAGCCGGGCACAGATGATGGATACTGAAGCGGAAGTCTTATGGAAATTAGGCCGGCCGGGTGAAGCGGTTATAATTATTGATCAGTGTATTGCACTTCAACCGAATGATGAGTATTACACCAAACAAAAGACCAAATTTCAGGCCGGACCAAAAGCAAAACCGGCAGGTTAGATTTTGAAGGCAGGGGTATTTTCCGATTGGTCTCCGGAAACCGGCCAGAACGGTAGTATGATTGGAATAATGATCAGACATAATCAGATTAGATATAGAGATTAAACAAGGAGAGACACGTGAAAATCGGAATCCCTAAGGAAACGGTTGCCGGGGAGACCCGTGTGGCATTGATTCCACCTTTGGTAAGTGCTTTGACCAAGAAAGGTCATGAAGTACTAGTGGAAGCCGGAGCGGGCGCCGGAGCATCCTTTCCAGACCAGGAGTATACTGCCGCCGGCGCGCAGGTTATCGTTGATACGAAGGCGCTGTATACCGCCGCGGATATCATTTTTAAAGTTCAGCCACCTCGGGCTGAAACAGGTGAAGCCGAATTGATCGGTAAAGGCAAAACCTTCATTGGCTATATGGCTCCGTTTTATAACGCTGAAATGGTGCACTCATTTGCGAACCGAAACATTACGGCGTTTTCCATGGAATTCATCCCACGCATTACCCGCGCGCAGAGTATGGATTCACTTTCATCCCAGGCCACGATTGCCGGATACAAAGCCGTGTTGGTAGCTGCGGAAAAGCTGGGAAAAATCTTCCCGTTGCTCATGACGGCCGCAGGCACCATCACACCTGCCACGGTATTAATTTTGGGTGCCGGTGTGGCCGGCCTTCAGGCGATTGCAACCGCCAAACGGCTGGGAGCCCGGGTTCAGGCTTTTGATCCCCGGCCCGCCGTGCGCGAACAGGTGGAAAGTTTGGGCGCCTCTTTCGTGGAGATGGAGTTGCCGAAAGAAGATGTGGAAACTTCCGGCGGCTACGCCAGGCAGCAATCGGATCTGTTCCTTCAACAAGAACAGGCAGCCATTGCTTCCCGTTTACCAAAAGTCGATGCCGTGATCACCACGGCGCAGATTTTTGGTAAGACAGCGCCAATTCTGATAACAACGGAAATGGTGAAAAAAATGCGCCCGGGTAGCGTTGTTATTGATTTAGCGGCTGAGAACGGTGGCAACTGTGAATTAACTACGGGCGGCCAGACCGTAGTGAAGAATGGTGTCACCATAATTGGAGCGATGAACCTGCCGGCCACCGTTGCGGTACATGCCAGTCAAATGTATGCTAAAAATGTGGCGAATTTATTCAATCATCTTTACCAGGCCGAAGATGGTTCGCTGGATTGGGAAGATGAAATCACCAAAGGCGCCTGTATCACACGGGGTGGTGAAATCGTCAATCAAATGGTCAAAGATCGCCTGAACACTGGAGATAACTAATGGATTTGCTCTCGCTCTTTACGATTTTTGTTCTGGCGATTTTCACGGGTATTGAGTTAATCGCCAAAGTTCCCCCGTTGCTGCATACACCACTCATGTCCGGATCCAACGGTATTTCCGGTATTACCATCGTGGGTGCGCTGGTGGCAACGGGCGTGGGTCACACAACCCTGGGTACGGTTCTAGGCATTCTGGCAGTGATTTCGGCCACCATCAATGTGGTCGGTGGGTTTATGGTCACCGATCGGATGCTGGAAATGTTCAAGCAGAGAAAAGATAAGAAAGCCGGGGAGAAGTAGACTATGACCACGGAAACCATTACTCCGATCGTCTATCTGATTGCGGCGATCTTTTTCATTCTGGGATTAAAGAAACTCAGTTCTCCTAAAACAGCCCGCCGGGGTAATCAATATGCCATGTTAGGGATGTTGATTGCTATCGTAATGACCCTGTTTGATAAGAAAATTCTGAGTTATGAATACATCATTTTAGGATTGATCATCGGTGGCGCCATCGGCGCCATTTCCGCTAAAAAAGTTCAAATGACATCCATGCCACAAATGGTGGCGCTGTTCAATGGCTTTGGTGGCATTGCCTCGGCTTTAGTGGCCTTTGCGGAATTGATCAAACTCCCGGCACAACCTGAACTCAGTGTCACCATTACTATTTTTCTGAGCCTTTTGGTGGGTATGGTGACCTTTACCGGTAGCGTTGTAGCTTATGCGAAACTCCAGGGTATCTTGCGCGGGGCACCCGTTGTGTTGCCGCTACATCAGATTCTGAATATTCTGCTGCTCATTGCAGCGGTGGTGTTTGGAGTGCTAAGTGTAGCAGAACCGTCTTTCTACACCTGGTCCATCCTGGTAGTGATTATCGCTTCTGTTTTTGGAATCACCTTCGTTATTCCCATCGGTGGAGCGGATATGCCGGTGGTTATTTCATTGTTGAACAGCTATTCCGGAATCGCCGCCGCTATGACCGGTTTTGTGTTAGGAAATTCGGTGCTTATCATTGCTGGCGCGCTGGTCGGTGCGTCTGGTATCATTCTGACCAACATTATGTGTGTAGCCATGAACCGATCCCTGACCAATGTGCTGTTTGGAGCCGTCGGTACCGATGGAGGCGCCACAACCAGCGGTGAGAAAGAAACCCGCACGGTGACACGTTATACCGGTGAAGATGCCGCCGTCATGCTGGATCAGGCTCAAACGGTGATCATCGTTCCGGGTTATGGTTTGGCGGTTGCTCAGGCCCAGCATGTGTTACAGGAGATGGCGCAGATCCTGATGGACCGGGGATTGAAAGTGCGTTATGCCATCCACCCGGTAGCCGGACGTATGCCGGGACACATGAATGTGCTCATGGCCGAGGCCAATGTGCCCTATGAGCTATTGGTGGAAATGGACGAGATTAATGATGACTTTAAGGACACCGACGTGGCTTTGGTTATCGGCGCCAATGATGTCACTAATCCGGCTGCTCGCTATAAGAAGAACAGCCCATTGTACGGGATGCCGATCCTGAATGTGGACCAGGCGCAAACGGTGATGATCGTCAAGCGTTCATTGGGCGCGGGATTTGCCGGCGAAGCCAACGAATTATTCTTTGACGAGAAGACAATGATGGTTTTTGGCGATGCTAAAAAAGTGGTGACCGATATTGTTAAAGCCTTGAAAGAAGAGTGAGCCGGCGAAGTAATTCCTCGAAATATTATAGCCTAAAAAGCCGCCCGATTTTTGGGTGGCTTTTTTTTAAAATAATGGTTGAGAATCGGATCAACCATTGGGCTATATATAAGAACAGTCACGATCTGTTTAAAATTTCCGAGGCAGTTGGATTACCGATATCCTTCAGTAAAAAAAAAGGTGAACTTCACCTGAGTCAATATTGGGTCCGAAACCATTAGTAATTATTTTACTCAACTTAAAAGCTATTCTCGCGACTTTTCCGCTATCTTTTTGCCACATAAGTTTTTACCAACCGCTGATACACATGCCCCTGGTGGTCATCGGCCATGAATTTCAAAATGTAGATTCCCATGCGGATTGTCTGCCCATAGTCCCAATCACCATCCCAGACCAATTCACCTACAGCGGCGACCGGTTGATTGTCAGCCAGGGTTGCCATTTTCCGTCCAAAGACATCGTAAATCCGGGCAGTAATATCACCGGATTCAAAGGGTAGCGTATAAGTGATGATTTGTGAATCATCATATCCGTCCCCATCCGGTGAGAAAGGGTTGGGTGAAAGATGCAGCTCCAACGTTTCCGGTATGGAATCCAGGTGTAAACTATTGACAAATCCGGGCGTCTTGCCTCCGGGCGCCACGGAGCTACCCCAATTTGCCTTTGCAGTAGTGGGACCATTGAGCCGGATTCGTTCCAAGGAAATACCCGGACCACCTCCCCAATCGGCAGCGAAATGAAGCGAATCAACCCAATTGCCCAATGGATCAAGCAATCCAATGAAATCACCGGTATTATTCAGGTTGGGGAAATCGGTCAGTGTGATGCCGGATTCGCTGACCGGTTCACCAGAGGCCTGAATAACGGCATATTGGTTAGGCGGCAGTGAAAAAGTTGAGTCAAGCTTTATACCACCGGAAGCATCGGCAACTCCCCAGTTTGAGAGATCCAGCGAATCCGGCCAGCTATTATAGATCTCCACCCATTCCGGTTTTGGTGATAATGGGGTGTACATGATCTCGGAGATCATGACACTGGGGGCATCGAAAGCAATGAATCCATCAATCCGGAGCGTATCATTTGTAGGATTCGCATCTGCTTCAAGGTCACACCAGGCCATAAGCCGGAAAGCACCGGGGCTCGCACAATTCAGGTCGAAGGTCACCGTGACCGTATCACCGGGTGAAACGGCCGGGATCCACTCGCTAAAGCCGGTTACTACAGCACCTGAAATGACACCCTCCAGCCGACCATCGTTTGCAGTTTGGTATCCCAAATTCCAGGCCCGAAATGACAGACTGGATTGTGATCCAACTCTTAAACTGAGCGTGTCGAGTTTAGCTTCAATGAGCGTTAAATCCACGGCGACTGGTGTAGCAGTGTTGCTATTACACGGGGAACCACTCTGCGAACTCACCTTCCAATTGGCCGGAGTTGTCGAACCGGAATCCGGCCAAACCCGTTCCAGGCTGTGACCCTGGCTTAATGACCATTGGTCATCGTAGGCCAAACTATCCAATGTTCCGCCGGTTCGGTCCAGGAGCCTGATAACATCACTCTGATTGCCGAAGCCCGGCCAGTTTGCGAGGGGTAAACCGCAGATCGTGGAAAGAAAGTCCTGCGACACAGTCAGTAATTGCTTCGAGGCAAGCGTGAGATTTGTATCAATCCAGCTAACATGGGTGGCATCACCCAACCCCAGCGAATTTATTGGAATTTCACGGTCAGACCGGTTTAAGATCTCCACCCATTCCGGTTCACCACTGTCGGGCCAGGGCATGATTTCATTGATCACAATGTCCCGGGCATTCAGGCCGACCCAAAAGGCTGAATCAGCTTCAGCTTCGCTTTGACCGGAATAATGGAGGTGCAAAGCATGTTGTCCGGCCGCGGCCGGTCCGAATACCGGAGTGACTCGGGTTGATTGGTTAAAAGATATTGAGGGTACAAGCAAATCAATGGAGTGGCTTTCATCCATCGTTGCCGTGAGTGTCCCGTTGGACTCGTCAAAGTGACCGGTTCCTTTAAGCCGGACGACCAGGCGAATGGAATCATCGTATGTCAGGTGGCCGGGGATTTCAATGGAATCAATCTTTACCTGAAATGCGGGCCAGGCGATGCTGTTGGTCCAACCGGGCGTGCCCCCGGCCGGATTGATGGCGCTGCCCCAGTTAGCCGGATCGCTAACGGGCAGCCACACGGCGCGGCGTTCCAGGCTTGCAGATTGGTTCTCACCCCAACCGGTGCTGTAAAGCAGATTATTTACGGTATGACCCGCGGCATCGATCACCACCACTGAATCGGTAGTGTTATTCAAGGTGGGCCAGGACTCCGGAACGATGGCGGACGCTCCGTGCAGATCAAAATAGCTATCCAGGTCCACCGCCGCCGACAAGACCGCAAACCCACCGCCATCGAGCTTGAGACTCGTGTGGAAAAGATGGTGTTGGGAACCGGCGTCCCGGATACTCCAACCGGCTAAATCAACTTCACCGGTATCCACATTCACCAGCTCGATATACTCGGGCTGGTTGCCGGGTGGCGTGGCGTCGATTTCGTTAATTGCCAGCGTTCCCCGTGGGTACCCAATCCGCAAAGTATCCGTCAGCTCATTATTACCCGGAATTGCATCCCGGGAATTATCGAGATTAAGCTGCAGAGGGCGTAGTCCGCCCCGTAAAAGAGCCAAGTCCAAGTCCACATTCAGGGTGTCGAAAGCATCCAACCCACCCAGGCCACGATGATATTCAACATCTTCCCAAGTCCAGCGCAAATTACTTGAACCGCCGTTTTCATATCCACGGTTCACCACCACCACCGTGAGTCGAGCGGAATCCCCGCGCAGTAGGGGCTGATTAAGGCTGTGCCAGGAGGTAAGTGCTAAATCCACCGGCCGGGGTGTTGCGTCATTGATGTTGCAGGGCGTTCCACCGGTTGGGTTGGGCGTCCAGTTATTTTGATCCAGCGTGCCGGAATCCGGCCAAACCCGTTCCAGGCTGTGACCCTGGCTTAATGACCATTGGTCATCGTAGGCCAAACTATCCAATGTTCCGCCGGTTCGGTCCAGGAGCCTGATAACATCACTCTGATTGCCGAAGCCCGGCCAGTTTGCGAGGGGTAAACCGCAGATCGTGGAAAGAAAGTCCTGCGACACAGTCAGTAATTGCTTCGAGGCAAGCGTGAGATTTGTATCAATCCAGCTAACATGGGTGGCATCACCCAACCCCAGCGAATTTATTGGAATTTCACGGTCAGACCGGTTTAAGATCTCCACCCATTCCGGTTCACCACTGTCGGGCCAGGGCATGATTTCATTGATCACAATGTCCCGGGCATTCAGGCCGACCCAAAAGGCTGAATCAGCTTCAGCTTCGCTTTGACCGGAATAATGGAGGTGCAAAGCATGTTGTCCGGCCGCGGCCGGTCCGAATACCGGAGTGACTCGGGTTGATTGGTTAAAAGATATTGAGGGTACAAGCAAATCAATGGAGTGGCTTTCATCCATCGTTGCCGTGAGTGTCCCGTTGGACTCGTCAAAGTGACCGGTTCCTTTAAGCCGGACGACCAGGCGAATGGAATCATCGTATGTCAGGTGGCCGGGGATTTCAATGGAATCAATCTTTACCTGAAATGCGGGCCAGGCGATGCTGTTGGTCCAACCGGGCGTGCCCCCGGCCGGATTGATGGCGCTGCCCCAGTTAGCCGGATCGCTAACGGGCAGCCACACGGCGCGGCGTTCCAGGCTTGCAGATTGGTTCTCACCCCAACCGGTGCTGTAAAGCAGATTATTTACGGTATGACCCGCGGCATCGATCACCACCACTGAATCGGTAGTGTTATTCAAGGTGGGCCAGGACTCCGGAACGATGGCGGACGCTCCGTGCAGATCAAAATAGCTATCCAGGTCCACCGCCGCCGACAAGACCGCAAACCCACCGCCATCGAGCTTGAGACTCGTGTGGAAAAGATGGTGTTGGGAACCGGCGTCCCGGATACTCCAACCGGCTAAATCAACTTCACCGGTATCCACATTCACCAGCTCGATATACTCGGGCTGGTTGCCGGGTGGCGTGGCGTCGATTTCGTTAATTGCCAGCGTTCCCCGTGGGTACCCAATCCGCAAAGTATCCGTCAGCTCATTATTACCCGGAATTGCATCCCGGGAATTATCGAGATTAAGCTGCAGAGGGCGTAGTCCGCCCCGTAAAAGAGCCAAGTCCAAGTCCACATTCAGGGTGTCGAAAGCATCCAACCCACCCAGGCCACGATGATATTCAACATCTTCCCAAGTCCAGCGCAAATTACTTGAACCGCCGTTTTCATATCCACGGTTCACCACCACCACCGTGAGTCGAGCGGAATCCCCGCGCAGTAGGGGCTGATTAAGGCTGTGCCAGGAGGTAAGTGCTAAATCCACCGGCCGGGGTGTTGCGTCATTGATGTTGCAGGGCGTTCCACCGGTTGGGTTGGGCGTCCAGTTATTTTGATCCAGCGTGCCGGAATCCGGCCAAACCCGTTCCAGGCTGTGACCCTGAGTGATACCCCATCCGGTGTCATAATGCAATGAATCCAAGACATTACCGTATAGGTCAAGCAGGACGATTTCGTCGCTGGTGTTGGTAAAGCCCGGCCAACTATCCAGGAGAATGCCACAACCGGCCTCGGCCTCAAATTCGCTCATAAGTTCATACCCACCGGCCTCGATTAAATCATCCGAAGTATTGAAGGTGATGTGAGAGCCGTCGCTGATTCCTAAAACATTAGCTGAAATATCTTCATTTAAAAGATTGTGCAATTCCAACCATTCGGGTTCTCCCGCGGCTGGCCAGACCATGAATTCATTCAACCTAATATCACCCGCCCGGGGTACGATCCTCAGCGTGTCGAAACGGGTTTGATTAACCTCGCCGGAATAGTCAAGCTCAACCATATGGGTGCCCACCGATAAACTTTCGTTTCCTAAATCATACACCCCGGAATCACCAAAAGCCGGAATCCCGGCGGTGGCCGTCGCGATCGTGGCCCCATCGATGGTCAGGATTATGGTTCCCGAATTTGCCGGGGTTGATTGATGACCACGACCGGTTAGAATCGCATGGAATTGTAGTAGATCTGTTCGCCGGGGCTGGTTGGGAGAAATCACTAATTCCAGCCCGAGAGCCAATTCCGGCCAGGCGATACTATTATTCATACCCGGCGTGATGCCGTCCGATGAAAGGCAACTTCCCCAGTTTGCAGGGTCATCCGGTGGTAGCCAGACCGCACGCCGCTCCAGGCTGACACCCGTCCCGCCACCCCAACTACCCGAATACCAAAGACTAACTATCCGGTGGTTCAAGGCATCACCGATCCGGATGGAATCACCGCTGTTGTTGAGACTGGGCCAATTCCCGGGTGATATAAATTCAGTGTCGTTCGTGGGAAGCGCGGGCAGGAGAGTGGAATCCGGAGCGAGGATTAAATATGAATCCGGAGCCAGCCATAACACGCGATTCGGGAATTGACCGGTCGTGGAAGTGTTGTCACGAATTTGACAGCGTTGCAGATTCAAGGTATCTGGGGAATTATTAATCAGTTCAACGAATTCGGTCTGGTCAATTCCCGGTTGATATAAAATTTCGTTGATCATGAGATCATGGGGACGGATGGGGAGTACGATTTCGAAGTCGCTCCGGTTATCGGTGTACACCGTATCCCCTGAAACCAGCACTTCTCCCGTGAATGCATTAACGCCTTTATACAAGCCGGGACTCTGAAGCGTCAAGGTAAGCGTGTCGCGCCAGGCCAGGTTGACGGCCCAAATGGAATCAACCGGCAATTCAGGTCCGGAGGAGTGCCGGATTATCACCCGGACTGTGTCAATAACCGATAATCCAGCGTTATGCACATGAATGTGCACTGGCGCACGGGACCCGGCCAGGGCGGGCAACGGGCCAACACGGATACTGTCCAAGATACAATTGACCAGCGGTGGCGAAATTGAATTAGCGGAACCCGGAGTACCATTAAGAGCTGTCCCGATTCCCCAATTCTCAGGATTGTCACCATTTGAAAGAATGATCTTTTCCAGGGAGTAGCCATTGGGCTGGCTGGTGCTCCAGGTGAACTGACTGACTGTATCGCCCATGGGTGTGATTAACAACAGGGACTCGCCGCTGTTGGAAAGCCCGCCGCTGCCCAGACTGGCATCGGTTCCGGAGGTATACACCGGGATGCTATTTGATAATTGTTCACTATAAATACCGTTATCCAAATCGTAATCCGGATCGAAAATTAAAGCGAACTGGTATCCTTGGATTGAATCAGGACCCGACCAGTGAATCAGGGTATCGGTACCTGAACCATCGGAAATGACCCAATTATCCAAAGAACCCGGTAGCAGGCCGTTGTTATGAATTTCGAGGTACTCATTGGCGGTTTCAAGACCGGTGGGATTCACCATGATTTCAGACAACGTGAGTTGTCCCCGGACTATTGAAAGCGTTATGAGTATGATCGCAATCGCTCTGATCATTGCATTCATCCCCGTTTGCGTAATCGTCAAAAACGTGACTTGGGTAAATTTAGAGGCAAATGCGGCTGGATATCAAGATTTTAAATAGCATTGCATTTGGAGACCGGTTATATTCATTCAATATTTGGGAACAATGAGGTTATAAAAGGAAAGTACTTACTACTTTGAGGCCTTAACCACCGCTAATAAGGAGGCGAAATGAAGACTTTGTCGAAAATTCTAATGACTGTGAGTGTGATTGCTCTGGTGGCAAGCTGTGGCAGCACACCTTCACCAGCACCCGTCGATATGCCCTCACCAAAGGCGGCCGCAAGGCCGGCCACACCCCTGGACCTGCCGGATTGGTATGTTAATACACCGGAAGAAGACGATACCTATATCTATGGTACCGGTGATGCCACTTCCCGTAGAATGAACATCGCGATCAGCAAAGCCCAGCAGGCCGCGCAAGTCATGATCTCGACCCGGACAAAGGCCACGGTTCAATCCAAGGTGAAAAATTTCTCCCAGGAAGCCGGTATGAATGAAAATACCCAGGTAGTGGAATTTTATCAGGAAGCCGGCGTGACGGTTTCCAATAACACCTTGAGTGGTCTGCAAGTCCTGAAAAAATATCCCTACATGCTGCCCGGTGGATCCTATCATGCCTACGTCCTGGTTGGGCTGAGGAAAGATGTCGTCAATAAAGCGCTGGTCAATCAGATCAAAGATGACAAGGCTCTGTATGCTGAATTCAAAGCATCTCAAGCCTTCAAAGAATTGGAAGCAGCCACCGGCGGAACCCCCGGTAACTGATCCGGTTTTGAAAATATACCGTACCACGAACCGCGTGGATTGATACGGTGATTCAGCAATTGCGCCTCTTTCTGTTCTTGCTGGCGCTAACCGGATTGGTTCTGGCGCAGGATACCTTCCAGGATTTCCTGAATCAGAATGATCCCAAGCGCGCCACCCGGGCCTATCTGGAAGATTTCCAGAACTACTCCGCGGCCGTTACCGCGCAGTATGATGCCTGGGAGCAACAGCAGGAAGAGGCTTTCTTAGCTTATAAACGCCAAGTTGAGCAGCAATGGGGAGAATTTCTCGGTTCCACTAATTCGCTTTGGGTGGAATACAGCGCGACATTGGGTGCGCGAACCGCCGTGGACTATGAACGCGGGGAAGTCATGGTGGAAACCATCGTAGAGGGTGATGATGCTCAATCCGAGCAGAACGCCATTGAGCGGAATCAGGCCGCGCTGCGGAAACTCATCGCCGAGGAGACAAAAGCGCATGGGGCATTGGCCGATCAATTATCTATCCCGGGTTCGAATACGACGGTCAACTCATCCCAGGCCGGTAATTACGCCAAAACAGCGCTAACAAACGGGCGGAAAACTGCCCGGCAAAATCCATCGATCATCCAGGCCGTAAAAGACTATAATGCATACCTTTCCGCAACTTTTAATAAAGATTACGCCGACGCTAAAGTTCGGCAAACCAGGTTGAAGCGGGATGAAGCAGTGGCCAATCCCAAAGCCGTTGCCACGCCCCCGCCGGCCACGACCCAATTGGAGCACCGGGTGCAGGCGGAACAGCACGCCCGGCAGCAACAAAAGCAAGCCGGCCTAAAACTGACCCGCGCCGAACCGGCGCTAAAGTCCAATAAACAGCCGGTTACCTATTCTGAAACGATCAAAGGCCGGGACGGGAAGATTCGCATCAAAGTAACCACGGTCATTCCCCTGGTTCCCGATCACATTCAGCGCCGTGCAAAACAATTCCGGTCAGCAGTTGATAAAGAAGCCCGGCAATTTGGCGTCGATCCAGCCTTGGCCTATGCGGTGATTCATACCGAGAGCTATTTTAATCCCAAAGCCAAATCACATATCCCGGCGTATGGGTTGATGCAATTGGTCCCGCGCAGCGGCGCCCGGGATGCGTACGAGTACATCTATAAAAAAGATAAATTGGTGGGTGCTGATTATCTCTATCGCCCGGGAAACAATGTGAAATTAGGCTGTGGTTATCTGAAAAAAATTCGTTCGGTTTATTTCAGGAAGGTGAAGAACGATGAAACGGCAATTTATCTAACCATCGCGGCCTACAACACCGGCGTGGGAAATGTAGCCCGGGCGTTATCCGGCACAACCAAGCTCACGGCCGCCGCGAAGGCCGCCAATGCATCATCACCCGGTAATGTGTATAACCGGCTGATGCAGAAATTGCCCTATGATGAAACCAAGCAATATCTCGATAAGGTCAGTAAGCGTCGAAAACTATATGCCGGTTGGCGATAGAATTATCAATCTCGTCTGTTCAAAAGCCAGGTAAGTATTAATCAAATTGGGAAAATGATTTATTCCCCGGTTGGCTTGGGCTATTTTTCACCGTGGAGGAACCAGCCATGAATTTTGCGGAACAATTGAGTGAAGAATTGAAAGCAGCTCTGCGCGGTAGGGATAAGGTAAAGCTGAAAGTCATTCGGGAATTGAAGTCCCGTGTCAAGTCCTGGGAAATTGACCATCGTAAAGAGGCCGGTGAAGCTGATTTCATTAAATTGGTTCAGACAGCGGTTAAACAGCGCCAAGAAGCCGTCATCCTGTTCGAAAAAGGCGGGCGGCCGGATCTGGTAGCCAATGAACAGTCGGAATTAGATCTGTTAAAAGTTTATCTGCCTCAAATGATGTCGGGAGCTGAAGTAACCCGATTAGTAGATGAAGTGATTGCTGAAACCGGAGCCAGGGCCTTGTCGGATTTAGGGAAAGTCATGCCCAAAGTCATGCAGCGAGCTGCCGGCCGGGCAGACGGCAGGGTCGTCCAGGGGTTAGTTCGCGCTAAGTTACTGAATGGCTAAAATATTTGATCTGGCCGTCCTGGTTATTCTGGCGCTGTTATGTTTGAATGGCGTGCGCAAAGGGCTATCCGAAGAATTAATGAAACTGGTGGGTGTGGTCGCAGCCATTTATGTGACCCTGAATTTTCACGCCACCGGTACGGCAATTCTCCTCAAGTTTTGGGTGATCCCGGAGCAATATCAAGCGTTGTTGGGCTTTGCGGCCGTTTTTCTGATGATGATGATCCTGATGCAACTGGTTACACTCGTGATTAAACAATTGATTAAAGCACTCTCCCTCGGGGGTTTGGATCGTCTGGGAGGCCTACTCTTCGGTGGACTTAAAGCACTGGTTTTGCTTTCGGTAATTTTATGGGTTATTGAATTACTGCCGCCTCAATGGGCCGGCAATTGGTATGAAGAGTCCAAAACTTTCCCCATTATCTCCGGTTTTCAGCAAGGCCTGGTAACTATTTTGGATCTGAATGAAGAGGTCGCCACCATCCAGGCTAAAGTCACCGGCTTTCTTAATAAGCCGCAATCCATCCCGCTCCCCGCAATAAAAGATTTGCCCTCCTTGTTACCGGATTCTACCGCTAAAAAGCAGTTACCCTGATTTTATGTCCAGCGATTCTAAATCCGCGCTCCTGGCTCAAAAAACATTTGTGCAATTAGGTTTTGATCAGATAAGAATATTAATTGCCGCCGAAGCCCACAGTGAGCCGGTACGGTTACAACTATTGGAACTGACGCCGCTGGATTCAATTGATGCTGCAATCGGACGTTTACAAAAAATCGGGGCATTATGGGACTTTTGGCGCGGCCCGGCGCCGTTTCCCCTTCGTCATTTTGAAAGCCTTTCGGAAATCATCAAATCGCTGAGGATTGCCGGTAGTTTGTTAAGCGTAGACGGATTTCAGCTTTTACGACCCGTTTTGGAGCAATTCAGATTATTACAGCATTATTTCGAAACTCGCGTTGAGCCGGGTAGCCCCTGGTACTCCTGGTTTAAGTCGCTGGTTCCCCAACCGCGCTTGGAGCAGGCCATCGACCGGATCATTTCACCCGAAGGCTTTGTGTTGGATCGTGCGTCTCCGAATCTGCGAAAAATCAGAAGTTCAATTCAGCGGGCGGAAATGGCGGGGCGTAAAGAAATGGACCGGTTGGTTGCTTTCTACACCGCCAAAGGCATGCTCACCGGTGATCGGCCCACCATTAAAGCCGGTCGATTGGTTTTACCCGTGAGCACCAACGCCAAGCGCCAGGTCAAAGGTGTCATTCAGGATCAATCACACACGGGTAATACCACCTATGTGGAGCCGCTGGAGATTATCGACCTCAATAATAAAATTCGTTCCCTGCAGTTGGATGAAACTCGGGAAATCGAGCGGATTTTACGGAAGCTGACGGCTGAGTGTCACCCTGAGTTGCAGGCCATCAGCGCCAGCTATAAGGCATTACTGGAATTGGACTTTATAGCCAGTCTGGCCGGGTTTGGCCAAAAACGCCAGGGCAGTTTACCCCAAGTGTTGCAAACCGGTGGACTAAAACTGAAAAACGCCCGTAATCCGCTGCTGTCGGAAGCCCGGGAGGTCGTACCGCTAAACCTCAATTTGAATGAAGATACGCGCACGCTGGTGATCACGGGTCCCAATGCCGGCGGTAAAACGGTTGCGCTCAAAACGATCGGATTGATAGTGCTCCTGGCACGCTGCGGTTCACCAATTCCCGCCGGCGACGGCAGCCAGATTCCCTGGTATGATGCCGTATATTCCGACATCGGCGATCAACAATCCATTTTGAATGATCTATCGACCTTTTCAGCGCACATGTCGGCCCTGGTGGAAATTACCCGGTATGCTACCCCGGAGAGTTTGGTTCTGCTGGACGAACTGGGCACCGGAACCGATCCCGCCGAAGGCGGCGCACTGGCGCGAGCTTTATTGAATACATTAACCCGGCGCGGGATCACCACGATTGCCACGACCCACCTTGGTGAACTGAAGGCTTTTGCCCATGAGACGACCGGAGTAGCCAACGCTTCCATGGACTTTGATGGCGTACGGCTGGCACCGACGTATCGATTACGGCAAGGGATTCCCGGTAGCAGCTATGGCCTGGAAATCTCTCGGCGGCTGGGACTGGCGCCAGAGATTTTAGCCGAGGCGAAAACCTATATCGGTGACAAGCGTGGTAGCTTGGAAGAGTTGATCGGCAATCTGGAGCAGCGATTACAGGAAACCGAACACGCCCGGGACGAGGTGCGCCGGTTGGAAAGCGCGCTGCACAACCGGGAGAACGAGCTGGAAGCCAATTTAAAAGAGATTCGTAAAGCTCGCAAAACCGCCAAACGCGACGGTGCCCGGGAAGCGCAACAATTGATTGCCGAAGCACGTAAAACCGCCGAAAAACTGATCAGGGAAATCCGGGAAAGCCAGGCGGAAACCGCAGTCATTCAGAATGTCCGGACCAAACTCCGGCGCCGGTCGCAAGAATTGGAACCCTTGGCAAGTGAAGAAGTCCCGGTCGCGGAGAAGCCGCTGCTGAAGTCTCAGGTAAAGGCTGGCTTGAGCGTTCGGGTTGTCCCCTTGGCGCGAATCGGAACCGTCATGGATAAAATCGGTCGCAATGACCGGGTCATGGTGGACCTGGGTGATAAACGGCTACAAGTGCCGCTGAATTGGCTGGCGGCGGTTGATTCAGAAAAAAAAGCTGGCGTCGATTCAGGAAAAGTTGTTGTCACAATAACCGGTGATAAGAATTATTCAACTATTCTCGATATTCGCGGCCTGCGAGTGGATGAAGCAGAAACAGCACTGCTGCGCTTTCTGGATCAGGCCGTTCTGGCCAGTCTCTCTCACGTGGACATTATCCACGGTAAAGGCACCGGCGCTTTGAAGCAACTCGTGCGGGATTTACTGAAAAATCACAAGTCGGTTAAAGAATTTCGCCGGGGTGGATTGGATGAAGGTGGTGCGGGGATCACACTGGTGACGCTGCGCTAGACCGGTAGCTCGGTTTTCATTCCGCCACGACTGGATTTACATGAGTTGAAAAAAATTCCCGATTCAAATTCAGAAAACCTCTCTCAGTCAAGGAGAAATAGCACGACTAAAGCGGGGCGTATTTTTGCTTTGCCGATGGTGTCTTCAGCGATGTTATTTTTGCCGTAGCAGGCAAGCTCAGGACATTTGGGACTTACCGTGTCATCTAATTCGTGTTTTCCAGAGATTCGTGGTTCTGTATTTTAGTTTGTGTTTTATGGTGCGCCGGTTGTGTCCAACGGGCTCCAATGGAGACGACTCCGGAGCATCCCTGCGAGATAATGGGTGGTTTCCCGCCTTTTTCCCTTGGCTCAAGAGACCGTCACGCCCTTCCAGAAGGCTACATAATTCTTAATCGGCCGGGCTGCATCTTTCGGGTTGGGATAGTACCAGGCCGCGCCCGGATTGGTTTTTCCGGCAACTTCCACATTGAAGTAACTGGCCTCACCCTTCCAGGGACAGGTAGTGTGTAAATCGGTGGGTTGGAGGTAATCTTTATTGATTGCTTCCGGCGGGAAGCAATGATTTCCTTCTATCATAATGGTGTCATCACTTTCCGCCAAGACTACATTATTCCAAATTGCTTTCATCTTAATTCTCTCCACTGGTTGTTAATTATTTCATGTCATGGTATCTGTTGGAAGGGTATGAATCGGAAGGGTTACGCGCTGCCGTCGGATTTGTCAAGCCGGCGACAAAAATGATTACCCCGGTTTACACCGCTGTCAGAGGTTGATATAAATGATCTCAATACGCCACCCGCAAACACCGGAAACTCAACCCGGCTTTCCCCGGCCGCTTCTTTCCTACCCTGATTTTCATTTTTTTACTTCGGCTCGATCCCGAATATCTCCCTTGAGCAATCCCCTAAGCGGGGTAATTTACCGTGCACATATTTAATGGAAGGAGATGACCATGTCTCATGGCAGATATATCATTTTCACGGCTTTATTGATGACCGGGCTTTGGGGGCAAACGGACAAAGATTTACGGGTTACCGTCTATAACAACGACCAGGCGTTGGTGAAAACCCGGATTCAGCGGGACCTCAAACCCGGCGTTTCCACGATTGAACTGGGCGATGTCGCCGCCAGCCTGATCCCCACTACGGTGAAGTTGTCACCGGCTAACGACAGCGCCGGTATTCGGATCATCGAGCAAAATTACCGCTACGATCTGGTGAACGAAGACCAACTCCTGAAAAAATATCTCGGTGCTGACGTCGATGTAATTCTGCGCAATGACGAAAAAATCAGCGGGAAGCTGCTATCCTACACCGGCAGCGTCATTATCCTGAAAACTTCTGGCGGAACCGAAGTCATCCAGCGCAGTTTTGTAGCTAATCTCAAGTGCCCCGAACCGAAAGAAAAACTCTTTGTGAAGCCCACGCTGGAATGGTCGGTGGAAGCGGCCAAACCGGGGAGCTATTCATTGGATCTAAGCTATCTCACCAGCGGAATGTCCTGGAAAGCGGAATATGTGGCGGTTTTAAATAACCCGGAAAACCAGTTGAATCTAAGTTCCTGGATTAACCTGAATAATCATTCCGGCGCCAGGTTTGAAGACACTAAATTGAAACTTGTGGCAGGGACTTTGCATCGGGCCCGGCAACCCAATTTGCTTAGGGGAAGAGGACAATATTTAGAAGCGGCGGCAAGACCCAAACAGATCGTGGCGGAACGAAAGTTTTTTGATTATCACATTTACGAAGTGAACTATCCGGTAACCCTGAACGACCGCGAGGAAAAGCAAATCCAGTGGTTACAGCCTAAAAATGTAAGTGTCGCGAAACGATACTTCTATGAGAACGGCAATGAACGGGAATCTAATCTTGATGTGCGGGTAAAATTTAAGAACGATAAAGCCTCGGGTCTGGGTGAGCCGCTCCCGGGCGGTACGGTACGGGTTTTTAAGCGTGATACAGATGGCGCTCTGGAATTGGCGGGTGAAGACAATCTGGACCATACTTCGGTCGAAGATGAAGTGACATTAACACTGGGCGAGGCGTTTGATGTGAAGGGCGCCCGCACGGTAACCGGCCGGAGTACGAAACGAGAGAAATACCACCGGGAAACCGTGGAAATCACCTTGAAAAACCGTAAGGAAAAAGAATCAGCGCCTATCACGGTCATCGAAAATTTCTGGGCGTCGGGCGAATGGAAAATCAAGGACAATTCCGATCCTTATCATAAGCGTAACGCCAACAGTATTGAGTTCAATGTAACTTTGGCGCCAAAATCGGAAAAGACGATCACCTATACTCTCGAGCGTGATCTGCGCTAGCCAATCAGCCTATGGACTGGACCAGCGATGTAAAATATGTTAAGGGTATCGGCGAACGCCGGGCCCGGGCACTGAGCCAAATCGGCGTCACAACTTTAGGGCAACTGATTTACCATGTGCCGCGCCGCTATCTTGATCGTTCAACCATCGTTCAAATAAAAGACCTGAAAGTAGGGGTGGAAGCTACTCTTGTTGGCCGGGTGACTGGCGCCAAAATGGTGCGCGGGAGGCGGCGTCCATATTTCCAGATGGTTCTGACCGATGATACGGGCTTTCTCACCTGCCGTTGGTTCAATGGTGCTCAGTGGTTGGTGGATCGCTTTAACAAAGACGATGTGGTGGCCGTCAGCGGTAAAATCGATTTTTACAGCGGAATGCAAATTTCTCACCCTGATTTTGACATTCTCTCGGATGATAAATCCAATCCCATCAATACCGGTATGATCATGCCGCTGTATCCATCCACCCGGAGCTTACAAGGCGTAGGGTTGGATAGCCGGGGATTCCGGCGAGTACTTAAGCCGTTGATGCCGGATCTCAAAGCCGGGGTGCCTGATCCGCTGCCGGATGATGTTTTACGGAAATATCATCTCCTGTCACGGTATGAAGCCTTGGAACAGGTGCATTTTCCCGACTCGCTGGATCACCTGCGGGCGGCGCGGAATCGATTGAAATTTGACGAGTTGTTTTTTATGCAGCTTTTGTTAGCCCTGCGCTCCAGTGCCGTAGTGCGTAAAACCAAACGCAATCGCTATGATCAACCCGGTGATATTCTGGATTCCCAATCTAGGCGTCTTCCCTACGAGCTTACCAGGGCCCAGAAAAAAGTGGTGCGGGAAATCTGGAACGACTTGAAATCACCCCACCCCATGAATCGGTTATTACAAGGTGATGTAGGGTCGGGCAAAACGGTGGTGAGCTTGCTGGCCACGGCGATAGCCGCCGGCAACGGCTATCAAACCGCACTCATGGCGCCCACGGAAATCCTGGCGGAACAACATTACCAAAATGCGGTAAAATTTTTCCAGGGCACTTCAATCCGACCAGTGCTGCTAACAGGCTCAAGTACCGCAGCGCAAAAAAGAGAAATCTATAAAGCGTTGAAAGCCGGGTACTACCAACTGGCGGTGGGAACTCATGCCCTGATCCAGCAAAAAGTCACTTTCCAAAACTTGCAATTGGCCATCATTGATGAGCAGCATCGGTTTGGCGTGATCCAGCGCGGGGATCTCATCGAAAAAGCCGAAGACGCGGATGTGCTGGTCATGACGGCGACTCCAATTCCCCGGACGCTATCCATGACGGTCTATGGTGATCTGTCGGTTTCAATTCTGGACGAAATGCCCAAGAATCGCCAGCCGGTTATCACCCGCCTGGTTGATGTGGCTAAATTGCGTGCGGTGTACGATTTTATTCGCCGGGAAATCCAGTCCGGGCAGCAGGCGTTTGTGGTGTATCCGTTGATTGAAGAGTCGGAGAAAATCGATCTGGAAGCCGCCGTCCAAGGGTATGACTATCTCAGCCAAAAGGTCTTCCCCGAGTTCAGGGTCGCGCTGCTGCATGGGCGCATGCCGGCCGCCGAAAAAGATGCGGTGATGCAGGGAATTGCCAGGAATGAAGCCCAGATCCTGGTGAGCACCACGGTGATTGAGGTGGGCATCGACATTCCCAATGCCACGATCATGATCATTGAAAATGCAGAGCGGTTCGGCCTGACCCAGCTCCACCAATTACGGGGTAGAATCGGCCGGGGCGAGCATCGCGGCGTGTGCGTGTTGGTACAGCGCAAACCCAATCCGGAATCCATTCACCGGCTGGAGATTATGGTGAAGACCAGTGACGGATTTAAGATCGCGGAAGAAGATCTGAAAATCCGGGGCGCCGGTGATCTGTTTGGCACGCGCCAGCATGGCTTACCCAATCTGAAAATAGCCGACCTGGTGGAGGATGCCGCTATCCTGCAGGAGGCTCGTAAAGCCGCTTTTACCGTGGTGGATGACGATCCTCAATTACGCCAAGCGCATCACAGCGGGTTGCGCCAGGTGGTTCTGACCGAGTTCAATGACCTGCTCGGTTTTGCCAAAATCGGTTGATAACGCTGACCGTGAATTCTCCCCAGGGGATCTTCCGCGGGAGTCCTCCCTGGCAATTCCGGCTCTGATTGTGTACTTTTTGCGGTTAAATCCTTTGCATTGAAGGCCTCAAATCAATGAAACGACGCGACTTTATCAAACACACGTCCCTGGCTGCCGCGGGAACTACCCTAATTCCATCTTGGTTACGGGGTCAAATGAACATCGAACGCTATCCGCTGGTGATTTCCGGTGGAAAAGCCTTTATAAATGGTCAGTGGCGGACGCCCTTCATTGGCATCACACCGGAAGGGCGACTCCGGATCAGTGCAAAAGATTTAATGGGCATTGAGCTCCTGGATGCTTCCGGATTAATTGTATCGCCGGGCTTTATCGATATCCTGGCGGATAATTCAGCGAATCCCAAACATACTTATCTTATCTATGAGAAATACAAACTTACGGATGGCGTAACCACGGCGCTACAGATGCATGGCGGGAGTCATGAAGTATGGAAGTACTATCCTTATTTTGAAAAAAAGCCCCACTGGACCAATTACGGCGTATCCACTAAAATAATGAATATTCGTTATCGATACGACCGCCTGCCGGAACGGTTACGCGACGTGGAACGCTGTTTGGATGCGGGCGCCTTGGGAGTTTCACACAGTATCGAGTATCAGCCTACGCCGTACACTGAATTGATCCGGTACGCCAAGCTGGCCAAGCAATACGAACGCCCCCTGTTTTTACATCTACGCTATTCCTCCGAAGCGAAAGAACTGGAGGGCGTGGACGAAGCGCTTCGACTGACGCGGGATACGGGGGTGCGGATGCATATCGATCATCTCCATTCCACCGGCGGCACCTTTCACATGGCTGAAGCACTGGAAAAAATCAAGGCCGGCCGGGCTGAAGGGCTGCCAATCACCACCGATGTCTATCCCTACTCATATTGGGCTACTTACCTTCATTCCAAACGCTTCGCACCGGGCTGGCGCGAACGCTATGAATTGGATTACCCGGATCTGACGGTAGTGGGGACAGGTGAGAAGCTGACTGAATCAACCTTCAACCGGTACCGGGCAATGAAAGGTGTCCTGGTCGCCGTACCGCCTGGAACAATGCCCCTGGAAAGCACGGTCGATTTGGCCTTGAGAGAAGATTTTTGCATGATTGGGTCGGACGGTGGACTCGAGCGCGAGCGACATGCCAATAACCATCCCCGCGGGGCCGGATGTTTTGCCACGGCGATTCAGCATGGTTTGCGGATCGGACTGAAGCTGGAAGATGTTCTGGCTAAAATGACCACCTTGCCACGGCAACTGTTGCGTCCCAATTTGGATAATCGCGGTGTGCTGGAGGATGGCGCCCTTGCCGACTTAACGCTTTTCGACCCCCAAACCGTCGCTGGTGCTGCAACGGTCGCAAATCCCAACCAGTTTTCCCGGGGCATTCAAGCGGTGATTTTGCGGGGTAAAATCGCCTACGCCAGGGATGAGTTGAAAACCCGGAACGGCCAAGCTATCCGTGCAAAGGTAAGCCAGTGAGTCTTATTACCGCTTTCGGTAATAATCAATCGCGAGGTTACACCGTTGTTGAGTTATTTCTAAAAGGTTTTCAATTGGCTGCCATGGTAGGCTGGTTTCTCATTCTGCGGAACCAGCTGGAGTGGGCATTCATCTGGGAAACGTTGTTGTCGATCGGACTGGGATTTGTCACTACCTGGTTGCTGGCTTGGGTGCTTGCTCTCTTGAACCGAAAGCATAATTCAGCCGGTAATGAACAAAGCTAGATACACTTTTGAGCACGAGTGAAGGTTGCATTATCCCCGAGAGAATTTTTAAAACTCCGGGCTCAAAGCTAAAGTTACCAGCCGGCCTCCGGCATGGACGGCCTAATCCGTTCCCGCTCTAGTTCCAGGGACTCGACCTTCATTTTCATTACTTCACCCAGGGGCATGATTTTGCCGAAATGGTCATCTCTTGAGAAATCGTCGGTCCACTGGCGAAGGATAAAGAGGTGTATGGGATCGACTGTTTGCCAAGGATTGAAAGTTAATTGCTACATCCCTCACGCCGGCACACCATGTTTCTTGGCGCCCCATCCCTCCCGCCGGGTAACATTTGTTCTAGAGGCTCAACTTGGTTTCCAAAGTGTAAAACGAAAACTGATTTGGCTAAACGGAAGATAAGTTTTGGCACTATCCTCCCAGGTGACGCTCCCGAGGCAATGCCATCTGGCAAAGCTCGGGACACCGGGACTCAGCGAGTCCCGGCATGATCCTTCAGGAGATTTTCCCGGGCGCCGGGTTTTAATCCGGTGTTGACGATCATTCAACGAATCGGGGCTTTAGCCCCCTAAAGCTAGCAGTTAAAATTAGGGGCTAAAACCTTCGTTTTTTGTAGTCATCATCCACCAGCTGAAGCTTGCAACAACGGAAAATCAAAACCTCTCCGATATTCTTCCCGCGACAAGGGAAATGATTGTTCAAAATACTTAATCCGGGCTTCCTTGGTTGCAGTCTTCGCGGCTCGTATGCTTCCGGAGGGTTTTAAAGATTGGTAAAAAAGGATAGATTTAGAAAAATGGCCAGGGAATGGGAGCGAGATTCGCGACTAGATACATCAAGAATGATATCGCCGCAGAGAAACACCGCCCCATTCCCCTTATGTTTCTTCAATTCTGGACAGTACTTAGAGATCCAGCTCAAGCGCGAGCAGGAATCCCGGATAATACGACGAGACAAGAATCCAAAGAAACATGTGCCAAAGAACAATCATCCTAAAGATAGGAGTCTGATTTAACGATGGAAATCATTAAACAGGTAACCGGCATTGATGTCTCTAGGGACACATTGGACTGTGCTCTTGGCACGATTGATACCCATGGACAGATGAAGGCGTACTATGAACGCATGCTGGATAAAGGAAAACCCAAAAAAGTTGGTATCACTGCCATCGCCAGAAAAATGCCGCTACTGGTCTATTATCTGTGGGTGAATGAGACCAACTATGACCCCAATTAGCATCCTGCTAAAACTGCAAATTTTGCTTGATTTGAAACACAGTACCTCTGG
>CAZIWX010000024.1:0-28283 GCA_964543125.1 uncultured Lentisphaeria bacterium
GGTTGGCGGATTGGTCAGCCCGGAATGGGGCGCGATTACTCCATATTTCCACCGACCTGGTATTTGATGGCCGGCAGGGTCATTACCGAGAAAAGGATCCGCCCAACCCCAACTCGGTCTACGGCAAAACCAAATTAATGGGCGAAGGGGCCGTTCTGAAAAAATGCGCGAACGGGGTCGTCTTGCGCCTGAGCCTCATGGGCGGCGCCAGCTTTACGGGTCAACGCAGCCTGAACGAGGACATTCCCCTGACGCTTAAAAAGCAGGGTAAGGTTAGATTGTTCAAAGATGAGTACCGCTCGCCGATCTGGGCTGATAATGTGGCGGAAGTAATTCGGGAACTGCTGGACCATGACTTCACGGGATTATTGCATGTGCCGGGCGGAAAAGATTATTCGCGCTACGAAATCGGTGAAATAATTTTCAGGCACTACGGATTACCCCTGGACCAGCTAGAGGCGGCTAGAGTAGCCGAATTCAGCGGTTCACCACCCCGTTGCCCGGATGTGACGTTGGATAATTCACTTGCGGATCAAGTTTTGGAAACGCCACGATACGATTTTATTTCCGGTTTCGACCGCTATTTTAGATCAGGTGAAGCTTAACCCCATTTTTCTTTTCTATTCACCTGCCTACAGGGTATTTTTGCGCCATGCCATTGGATTTCCGTAGGTTTACACCCGGCGACACCGAATCTTGGGAAACATTTGTTCAGGATGCCAACAATGGCACCATTTTTCATGAGCGCAAATTTCTGAATTATCATCCGCCCGGCCGATTTGAGGATTATTCACTCATTATCGAAAAAAAAGGTAAAACCCTGGCGGTATTCCCGGCGGCCGAAGTTATTCACGATGAACAACGCCGGCTGATTTCCCATCCCGGTGCTTCTTACGGCAGTTTTGTTTATCCACAAAACCTGTCATTTAAAGACAGCTTTGAGCTGGTGGCCGGATTGAAACAGTATGTAAAAAAACAGGGCTTTAATGCCATTCAGTTGACCTTGCCCCCGGCGATTTATCAACAGCGGGTTTCCAATTACATCGATTTTGCCCTGGTGAAGCATGGTTTCCAGTACACCCGGCGCGATGTTTCCTCCATGCTCACCATTGAAGCCACGCCGGAAGCTAATCTGGCGAAATTCCGCTCCACTCACCGGACGGCGGTACGCAAAGCCTTCCGGCAAGGCGTGACTATTCAACAATCGGAGGATTACGCCGCTTTTTACGGCATTTTGAAACACAACCTTAAGATCCGCCACGGCGTGACGCCCACCCATACACTGGACGAGTTGATCCGGCTGAAAAATCTGTATCCGGATAAAATTTCACTCCAGGCCGCCTTTCACCAGGGCAAGATGGTGGCCGGTGTGGTGAATTTTAGCGTGAATCCCCAGGTAGTGCTGGCCTTTTACATCAGTCATGATGAGCAGTATCAGCACCTGCGGGCGGTGAATTTGCTGTTTTACGAAATCATCAAAGGGTGTCACGCTCAAGGAACAAAATACCTGGATTTCGGCATTTTCACAGTGAACATGGAACCCAATTTCGGCCTGGCCCGGTTCAAGGAGAATTTCGGGGCCAGCGGCGTTTTTCGGGACACGTTTCAGTGCCTGTTGTAAACTTGTTCGTGGTGCAATCATCGCGCCCTTCGACGAGCTCAGGGAGACGCGCTGAAGGCATGGCTCAAAAGGATGACCCGCTTGTCTGTCAGAGCTTGTCGAAGACCAAGCGGTTTGTCTGTCTGAGCCTGTCGAAGACCAAGCGGTTTGTCTGTCTGAGCTTGTCGAAGACCAAGCGATTTGTCTGTCAGAGCTTGTCGAAGACTAAGCGGTTTGTCTGTCTGAGCTTGTCGAAGACCAAGCGGCTTGTCTGTCTGAGCCTGTCGAAGACCAAGCGGTTTGTCTGTCTGAGCTTGTCGAAGACCGAACCGGTATACATCTATCATCAAAATCTAAATTCATGATCAAACCCTTCACCCGCAAACAACACTACCTGATATTACTACTGCTCCTAGTCGTAACGGTCCTGCCGCGGCTGCCGTTTGCCGGGCCGTATCTGTATGACGGCGATCCCACGGCCTATTTTCTGGGCGCCGAGAGCATTCTTCGGAACGGGCGGTACCTGATCGACGGACACATCTCATTCTGGCCGGTGGGCACCAGCCTGACTCTGGCGCCGTTTGTCTGGCTGGCGGAACGGGTGTTCCACACGGCCGGCGAAGCGGGGACCTTCTGGCACGGTGTGTTCTTTATTTACATCGCCGTAGCCTTTACCTACCTATTGGGGAAACGCCTGTTTTCACCCTTGGTGGGAATTATCGGCGCTATTTTACTGGCGCTGGCGGAAAGCCCCTTCTGGCACAGCGTCAATGCCAATTCGGACACCGCCGCCCTGGCTGTCCTGGTGGCCGGGGTCTACTTCCTGTTACTATTCCTGGATACCCAGGCTCCCCGCGATCTATTCGCGGCGCTTTTTCTTTTGGCGCTGACGGTCGTGTTTAGATGGAATTACATCTTTTTCATGCCCCTGTTTCTGCTCTACCTCGTGGGCGACAAACGGATTTGGGCTTTCACCCTGTATCCCAAATTCTGGATCCTGAGCGGGGTGGCTTTCGGGCTGGGATTAGCGCCCCAGTTGTGGGTAGACTGGGTCCAGTCCGGGAATCCGTTTATAATTGGTTATGGACAATTAGGGTTTAGTGCGCAATTTAGTTGGAATCCTTTAACCTGGTTGGCCAATGGGGCGCGAATTGTTTACCGGGTACTTTTTACCTGGGATTTTTATTCCCCGATCCTGGCCGCTTTCAGCTTTTTGGGTATTGTCCATGCTCTCCGGCAAAAACGGCGCGATATTCTCATGCTGTTTCTCCCCTGGGTGGTCCTGGGCTCACTTTCAGTTGTTTATTTTGGTGTAAAACCACGGTTACTCATGCCGATTATGCCGCCCCTGTTTTTGCTCGGCTCGGCGGGAATTGAACAACTTCATTCATATTTACGCCAGGTCATCCCCCGCGAATCTTTTCCATCACGATATCTCGCCACTGCTTTTGGATTGGTTATCCTATTAATTTTTTTCCCCATGTTTGCCCGTAGCATCCTAATGACGAATGGAAATTTTCAGGACAAGAAATTAATGCAAACCAGTTTCCGCTGGGTTGGGGAACAGACTAAACCGGGAACGACAATTATTACTCAGCCACTTTATGCCGGACAAAACGACGATTGGCTACGCGCCGGCTGGGAAACCTGGGCTTCCCGCTATTATGCCCGGCGAGACATGGCCTCCCTGGGTTTACCGGAGAAGTGGGGACCGGGAAATGAACATTGGGTCGTTATCAACCGCTTTTGGTTCGAAGGGGAGAATATGCGCTTCAATGATACAGACGAATTGTCGGCGCGCTTTGATTCACTAAAGCAGGCGTGGAACCTGCAAAAG
The DNA here is from genome assembly GCA_964543125.1 of uncultured Lentisphaeria bacterium. Lineage (GTDB taxonomy): Bacteria > Fidelibacterota > UBA8477 > UBA8477 > UBA8477 > CAZIWX01. The sequence continues at coordinate 3,438 of CAZIWX010000024.1, forward strand.
GTTAAACAATTTTACGGCCAGGCCGAGCCCCTGTGGCTAAAAAAGCTTAATATGTTAAGTTTTTATCCGGTGGATTTTATGGTTTACCGGCCGCGTTTTGAAATCTGGAGCAATGTCCGTTGAGTAACGTTGCCGCCAACATCAGACGCATGTCCAAACACACCGCGGTGTACGGTTTCGGCAATATTCTAAACCGGGCCATCACCTTCCTGCTGCTGCCGTTGTATACCAACATTCTTTCCACCGCGGACTACGGAGTGCTGAACCTGATTTATCCTTTTCTCGGTCTGATGAATGTGGTTTTCATGTACGGCATGGATTCGGCTTTCATGCGCTTTTTCATTCCGGAAAAGGATGAAAAACGCCGGCTGGAGATTTTTTCCACCGTTTACATCAGTATTCTGGTAACAACTACCGTTTTCACTGGACTGCTTTACCTGGTCGAGCCGGCCCTGGCCCACGCCATTCTGGGGAATGATAATAATTTCCTTTATCTGGCTTTCGTGATTCTGGCACTGGACGGCCTGTCTTTTCTCCCGGTCCTTTATTATCGCAGTATCAATAAGCCCGTGAATTATGTGGCAATTATTTTCGGTGAGGTCATTCTTAATCTGTCACTGAACATTCTCTTTGTGGCCATTTTCCGCTGGGGGATTCGCGGGGTTTTGTTAGCCAATATTTGTAGTTCTACCGCCAAACTGGCGCTCAGCTCACCGGCCCTGCGGCACAACCTGCAGGCGGTTTGGAAACTCCCGGTTTGGAAAGACATCCTCAAATTCGGCCTGCCCACCGTCCCGGCGGTTTTGTTCGCCAACATCATCGCCCTGGGCGATAAGTTCATCCTGCGCTATTTCTTTGACGAATCCACCGTGGGAATCTACGCGGCGAGTTATAAAATCGCCATCATCATGGCATTGCTGGTCTCCGCTTTCCGGTTTGCCTGGCATCCGTTTTTCCTCTCCATTTCCGATCAGCCGGACGCGAAAAAGACCTACTCAAAAATACTAACTCTTTTCGTCATGCTGGCCGCGTTTGTCTTTTTGACGGTTTCTTTGTTAGCGCCACCCCTGCTGACCACACCCCTTTTTGGGGTAACGATCATCCCGCTTACCTACCAGGCCGGCTTGAAGGTGATACCGTGGATTCTGGTGGGATATATATTTCAGGGTATTTACGTGAATCTGGTCGTGGGCATCTACCTGGAAAAGAAAACGCATCTGAGCCCCATGTTGACAGGAATTGGTATGGTAACCAACTTAGCTGCCAATTTTATTCTGCTTGGTGTTTTAAAAATGGACTTCACGGCGGCCGGAATAGCAACCATGTTAGCCTATATTGCTGAAGCAGCGGCCATTTTTTTAGTGACGAAACGTTTTTATCCGGTCAGCTACGAATACGAAAAATTACTGTTGATTGCCGCAATTACACTTGGGCTCTACTTTATCCCGCAAGTCATCAGATTTCATCAGTTCTGGGCTTTATTTATCATAGTGCTGCTCTATTTCCCACTGCTGTTTCAATTCAAAATCATCAATAAGCAGGTTGCGGCGGTCATGCTGCAACGCCTGTTCAAACGCGCCTGAGCATGGCCGAGCATGCTTTGAAAATTCTGTATCTCATGGTGGAGGACACGGCCGGCACGCTGGCCATTTTTCAAAAGCAGCATCAGATGCTGGGAAATGAATGCCGCTATGTCACCCTGTTTCGTAGTCCGGAAGGCTTTCCTCGCGACATTGAGCTCAACCTGCCGCTCATGCCGTCCCGGCATTGGTTTAAGTCGGCGAAATCCAAATTCTATTCCGGGGCCGGCCTGTATGCGGAAGCACCGGGGTTTCCACCCACCTGGGAGGCCAAGAGCTGGGCTGAAAAGGCTTTTTTTCAATTCCGGGATATGGTTTGGAAACCAAAAATCAAACACGCGATCGAACAACATGGTTTGGATGACTTTGACATCATTCATCTCGAAGGCGGACACGGATTCCTGCGCCTGAGCGCCTGGCCCCTTGCTCAATGGGCTGAGGCCGGAAAACATATCCTCATCAATTATCACGGCGCCGATATGCGGACCCGGGGTGTTTTCCCGTGGATCGATGAACTGGCCGGGATTTATACTACCAGCGAATTGGACCTGATGGAACGGCATCCGGATCTGGATTATGTGTTTCTTCCGTTCGAAGTCGATCGCTTCGCACCCAATTTTAAATCTCACCAACCGTTGCGGATTTGCCATGCCACCCGGGATCATTATTGGAAGGGTTCAGACACCATTATTGACGCCTGTAAAAAATTAGCGGCTTCCCACGGGATCGAATTCGTCCTCATTGAAAACCAACCGCACGCCCGGGCGCTGGAGCTGAAAGCCGGTTGCGACCTTTATATCGACCAGGTTTCCAACCTGGGGGGTTGGGGCTATGGCATGAATTCGGTGGAAGCGTTGTCCCTGGGTTTGGCGTGCTGCACTAACCTGGTTCCGAAATATGAAGCGTTCATTCCGGATCATCCATTTTACAACATCCATAAAGATACTTTGTATGACGACTTAGTGTCTTTGGTGGAAAAACCCGGTTTAATCCGTGATTTAAGAGAAAAAGGCCGCGGGTGGGTGGAACGCACCCATGGCGTCAAGGCTGTGATGTGCTCCATCTATAATCTATACTTACGTGAAAACTGGATCGGCGAATTGCCGCATGCCTTCAGACAATAACATCACGCCCGACGTTTCCATCATCATTCCGGTTTATAATAACCTGGCGGGGTTGGTGCGCCTGCTGGGTACCTGCGAACAGTTGACTTATCCCCGGGAAAAGCTGGAAATCATCGTGGTGAACGACGGCTCCACCGATGCCACGGCGCGCTTTTTAAAAGAATATGCTTTTGACTTACCCTTAATCCTGATCAATCAGCCTGAAAATCAGGGCCGGGCCGTTGCCCGCAATACCGGCTTGGACGCAGCATCCGGTGAAATCGTTCTCTTTATCGACAGCGACATGGAGGTGGAGCCGGACCTTATCGAACAGCATGTGAAATTTTACCGGGACCAGGATTGTATTGGCGTAATGGGTGAGTTTTTCCTGCCACCCTTTGTCCGGAAAAATGTCTGGTTCCGGTACCTGGACAGCCCGGTCCGGGGTGGGCGAAAATGGCACAAGCAGACGGGGCTTTTCAAGCCGTTGCCTTTCCGGTATGTCCTCACTATGAACCTTTCGGTCCGGCGGGAGGTGGCAAACCGGGTTGGTGGTTTTGATGTGGATATTACCAGTTACGGAGGTGAAGACTCCGAGTTTGCCTACCGGGTCATCCAATCAGATACCGGCTATTTTTCTTACAATCCCGATGCGATTGCCTATCATCAGCATGAATCTTTAAAAAAGACCGCTTTAAAGCTGCATGAATATGGCCGTAAAGCGTTACCCCTCGTTTTAAAGCGCCATCCGGAGTTGTCGGAATTTTTACCGGCCCGCCTGGTGGAACCGCTAAAAAAATCCGACCCCTTTATCCTGAAGTTGCAGAAATTGTGGGCCCTGGTGTTTCTGCGCAAACCATTTCTGTTTATGGCCCGGGGTTTGCGGCTGGTGACGCCCGACTTTATCGCCTTCCCCATGATCCGGTTCATCATGGCCTATCACACCCTCACCGGCTACCGGGAAGCGTTGAAAAACAGCTATTAACCCGTAGTGTTGATAACCACGGCATCCGCCAGAGGTCAGCTTGCCTCCACCTTACGTCGGGAGTCTCAATTAAGACAGCGTTTGATTTTTAGCAAAATCGATTGCACCAAAGGTTCTTTCCTCAATAGATTCTTCCATTGTGACCATGACCGGCACCTCCGTCTTGAATTGAATTTTCCAGATCCAATCCTAAAGTAAGGCTGTCGGTTGTGGTTGCCTATTCCATATGTACTATGGAACCGAGTTCACGAGTCGAGCCATGCTGGAATGGGAGAATCGCAATCCGACCCAACTGGCATTCATCGATCCAGGCAAACCTACTTAGAATCCGTTTGTGGAGAGCTTCAATGGCAAACTCAGAGATGAATGTCTGAATGAGAACGATTTCTTGAACCTGGCTCACGCCAGGGATCGCTCACTTTAAGGAATGGCCAACCCGCCCGGCAAGATTCACAGGGATCCACCGGCACACATTTTACCCGCACCTTCAAGAAACTGAGTTTGGATTCAACCATCGAAATGATGATATGGAACTGGACCAAATCATGCTGATAATTATTCTCAATAAACCGTTTAACTTATCTTGACCCTGTCTTTTAAGTATTTCAGGCAACCCACCGGCCACTGGTAAACCAAGCCGTATACAAAACCAGAAGGATCACCGACAGCCCAACCAAAACCACCCGCATTGGATTGCCAAACTTCCCGAAAAGGTTGCTTAATGCGATGTACACGGGAAAGAGGATAGCCAAATGCCGGGGAAAGGACATGAGGGGGTTTCCGGCAGGACCATGGTTAATGAGTAAAAATAAAACACCGCCAATCAGGTAAAATGAAAAGCTACGGCGTAAATTAAACCAACCCCAAGCTGCAATAGATATTCCGATGAGGGCGTAACCCAAATTCTGAATCGCTAACAATCTGCTGAAATACAGAGAAGTTACACTTGTCCCCCATATAGCGGCTTGTATTCCATGAAATAAAGTTATCCAGGGAAAGGTTCTTGTTCTGCCCCACTCCGTGGCTTGAAGCGTGGTAAAAACATGAAAACCATTGACTGTTCCGGCTAGCCGGCCAAGATAAAACATATAGCTTAATAACCCCAACGGTGCAATAAATGCTCCAACGATGAATTGGATATTTTGCTTTGAAGTATGTGGTCTTTGGTAAAAATATTCCGCCAAATAGGGAATTGCCAATAACACGGCAACCGGAGTCGTTGCACCGGCAAGCATTATACATAGCCCCCCTTTTAAAAATGCCCCCTTTCGTGCAAAAAAGATGCTCCCAAGTGCAAACAGGAGAAACAATGATTCCGGATAAAATGAAATGAAAAAGAACGCCATCGGTGAAATACATAACCACAAGACACTAAACAATGCGGCGTGATGGCCGGAATCATGCAAAACGAGTTTAAAGAGAACCAAACCTGATCCTGCAAAACTGCCTATGGATAAAATCAGGCCAACCCAAAAAACCGGGATAGATGTCAATTTTGACAGTATGCCGCAAATAGCCGAATAAAGGGGAAAAAAGGCTCTTTCGATGCCTTGAGTCGAGTACGCCTGTTTAGCAATTTCCCAATAATACATGCTATCCCAGCGCACAAATCAGGTTTCAATACCTTTGTTGGTTCCGGTAAGGGGTCGTTCTGATCCACCCCAACCCAATTGATGATTTGATAAGAATACGCCGAGATAGCCCGCACAGAGAATCAAGCCGGTGGAAGCAAATACGATCATTAGAACTTGTTGCCACCAGGCTAAATCACGGAACCATATCTTTATTGATGTTATTGATTTGAGAATATTCATGGGTCGGCCAAGTCTCCTATTTACCTGTTTAAAACCGGGTCAAGATAAATTGAATACAACATAATGCATGCTAAATTATTGTTATGACCAGAGTTAACAGGTTTATTTTTCGTCCACGCATTTCTCAGCGTAAATTTAAGCAATTTTAAGACTGTTTTACTAAGATATCAGCGCCACACAAATCACTAAATTCACACGCCAGCCGGCCAACCGGCAGTCAACCTGTTCTCATGGTTTTTAGAGAAAAAAGCGTACCGGATTTACCGGAAAGTACAGAAAGATTGCACGGTTCGTTTTGAGTGTAATAGTTATGTTGTTTCTCACGCGCTGGTAGGGAAAACCATTCTCCTACGGGTTAAAGACCGGCAGATGAGGATCTTCTCCGATGGCCGGTTGGTGGTGCTCTATACGATTCCCCAAGAAAAGGGACATCTGGTTCAGGATCCGCGTTTCTATGCCGCCTTGCGCCAGGATCGGGAAATGAACCGCCGAAAATACCCAACCGGGAAAATCGTGAAAGGGTGGGCTAAACTGACTATCAGCCCTTTGAAGCCCAAGTATGCTCTGGATGTAGAAGTTCGTCCGGTTGCGGTCTATGATCAGGCTGCCGGAGGCGGGGCATGACAAGAAGCGCTTTAGTACAGGAACGTATTGAGGCCAACCTGATTCGTTTACGCCTGTCCCGTACCGCTGAAATCCTCTCCGGCATGATCCGGAAGGCAGAAACCAACCGTTTGAGTTATCGCTCTTTTTTGGACGAACTGTTGGTTGAAGAGGTATCTTGTAAGGAACAACGGAGAGTGGAAACAGCTTTGAGGATATCAGGACTGCCTTTCATCAAAACGATTGATGATTTTGATTTCAGCTTTCAACCCCATTTGGATCGCCGGCAGGTCATGTCCCTGTTTGATCTTACTTTCATTCAGGAAAATAGCAATGTTCTCTTTCTGGGACCACCCGGGGTAGGGAAAACTCACTTGGCAGTGGCCCTGATGGTGAAAGCCTGTCAGGTCGGGTTCAGCATCTATAGTACTACCATGGAAGATCTGATCCGAAAACTGAAAACAGATCGGGATACGGGCCGCCCCGCCCGCCGCAGAAGCTACTATAAATCAGCCCTGGTATTAGTGGATGAAGTGGGTTATACCCCCATCAACCGCGATGAATGTAATCTCTTCTATCGCTTTATTACGGTACGCTATGAAAAGAGCAGTACAATTATTACTTCGAACAAAAGCTTCTCAGACTGGACCGAATTATTCCACGACCCCATAATCATTACCGCTATTTTGGATCGCCTGTTACATCACAGCATAGTGATCAACATCAAGGGAAATAGCTATCGGTTGAAAGGAAATCCCATCAATCTTTCTGATTCTTCAACGGAGTCAACCGGGAAAAATTAAAAACTCTTATACACAACCATGAATATCGTAATCTTAAACTGGTACACTTTTCACGACCGAAATTGGTACATCCTGACCCGCCAGTCGGCGGGCAGGGCCGGACAGGTTTTTAAACGACCGTTGACATTGGTATAAGTCTGGGGGGAAGGTCAAGATGTATCTATCTGAGCCATTGAAATTTGACTAAGCATCACACTCCAGCATATTAATGCTGTTACTCGTTTTTTTTTGTTTCTCCTTTTTTAACTTTTTGTAAGTTTAAACTAAGCTTTAAGCTTTATTTATACCCTCCTTCCTCATTTAATCATTGTGATTTTTCTCCATATAATAGATCTACCCGAAGAGATACAAAAAAGATAGGTTCCGCTGGGAAGTTCACGTTTTCCGAAACTTTTTCCATCCCACACAAATTGATGGAATCCACTTTCAACATTTTGTTGATGATATTTATAGATTAAGTGTCCTGAAATATCGTAGATCGAAAAGGTTAAATTTTCTGCTTTCCTTGCGAGATTATAAGTAAATACAATCCTTGAATTGAAAGGATTGGGGTAACATTGCAAATCAATTGTTTTAGGTACGTCTAGTTCGGCATTTACCAATTCTGATGTCCTATCAAGAAGGAATAGTCCCGATGGACTGCCAATGAACAATTTATTTTCCAAGGGGCTAGATTGAAGTGTATTGACTTTTAACCAAGGACTAATAAGATCCCATGTGGTTCCTTGATCATAAGATTCAAACAAACCTGAGAAGTATGCACCACCAACCCCTAGGTAAATGTGACTCGAGTCGAAGTAATCCTGTTCAATCGTTACTCTAGCTGAATCTAAAGGAATTCCGCCCACATTGTATTGCGTATCCCAGGAATTTCCTGCATCAAGACTAGTGGCAAAGCCATATACCCAAACTCCAGCATATAAACGATTGGAATTAAATCTGTCAACTAAAATCGTTGGTAGTCCATGTTCTAGCCATGGGACATTTAGAGCCGACCAATTTGATCCACTATCAGTCGATTTAAACACTTCGCCATATAAATTGATACTACAGTAAATATTATTGGGGTAATTTTGGTCAATTGCAATATTGATAATTCCATTCCCGCTCCAAGGTTCACCGATTGGCATCCATCCGCTCCCACCATTAGTGGTTAAATATAGTTCGCCACCTAATTGTCCGTTGGTCCCCGCCCAGACCGAATCAGGATGTTCAGGATTATATTCAATATCAAGAACTCCCACCTCTGAATTAGTCAAGATATGCGCATCGGAGAAAAATAGGCTATCTCCACCATTTTCAGACTTGAGTATTCCTGAAATTGGGGGTCCCAATGCGACTAAAAAAGTATCAGGAAAAATTGGATTTATCTCAATATCTGTGACACTTAGTGTTCCTGATGCTAACAATAACCAACTTTCCCCACCGTCATTACTTTTGCGAAGGGTCTCATATGAACCGGCATAAATTATATTGGGGTTATTGGGATGAACTGCAATCGCTTGGACAGATTCACCTTCTAGCCCCAACGGTTCTATAGAAAATTCTTGGCCTCTAATGATTGATGTTGAAAGACAGATAGTTAACACGACCCATTTCATTATTGACTCAGTAAATAAATTTAGCCAATCAAGTACCATAACTGTTGTCGCCTATTAATAATCTATATATCTATGTTAGAGTGTATGTAAAGTTAGGCGCATTTGCAATATTTTTTAAATAAAGCCCCGGCGGAGATGACCGGGGCTTCTTTTTGCGGCGTATGCTTGTGGGCCAAGCAGTATTAAATATTACGCACCACCCGATACGGCCAAATTCTTTTAGTATTTTGACACACTTCATGCAAACTATTGTTTATAAATAGCTTTCAGCTGGCTCTTAATCAGTTGGTTCGGGGTTCGAGTCCCTGGCGGTGTACAATGCCGCAAACCACTGCAGGGCTTGATCTGTAAGGGTTTACTCACTTTCAGCCGGTTTCTTTTATACCCCAAAACACGCCAGCCGGCCAGCCTGCAGTCAACCTGTTCTCATGGTTTTTAGAGAAAAAAGCGTACCGGATTTACCGGAAAGCACAGAAAGACCGCACCATTCTTTTTGAGTGTAATAGTTATGCTGTTCCTCACGCGCTGGCAGGGAAAACCATTTCTGTTTATGGCCCGTGGGTTGCGGCTGGTGACGCCCGGCTTTATCGCCTTCCCCATGATCCGGTTCATCATGGCTTATCATACCCTGACGGGCTACCGGGAAGCGCTGAAAAACAGCCATTGACCTGCTGTATGAATAACCGCGGCCTTCGCCGGGATCACAAACTACGCCCTTAATCAATATTAATCTCAATTCTACTACAGAATCGGTCATTGCCGGTTAATTTATCGTCACCTGACACAACCCGGATAACGATCAAGCGAGGACGGGGAATGAAAAAAACGCGTATTCTGATTTGTGATGACGACTCACAGCTCACGGATTTATTGCAAGTGCTGTTGAAAAAACTGAATTATAAAGTGGTGGATTGCGTAAGAGCCGGAGAAGATGCCGTTAAAAAAGCGGCTGATCTCGGCCCCGATTTGGTGTTGATGGACATTATGCTGGCTGGCCGTACGGATGGTATTCAGGCCGCGTCGGAAATAACCCACAAGCTGGGTATACCGGTAGTGTTCATGACCGCCAGTGAAGATCAAGCCGTATTCGAACGGGCGAAAATCACTCAGCCCTTCGGCTATATCTTAAAGCCGTTTAATGATAAAGATTTACGCATTTCAATCGAAATGGCCTTGTATCAAAATCACCTTGAGGGGAAGCTCAAAGCTGCTCATGGTTTTTTACAAAATATCATCAACAGTTCCCTGGATATGATCATAGCGGTGGATAACGACCGGTTGATAACCGAATTCAATGCCGCGGCCGAGGAGAGTTTTGGCTACAAACGGGAGGACGTGCTGGGCAAGCATGTCAATTTGCTGTACGCCGATACCGAGCAGGGCCGGCAGATTCATGAAACCACGCTGCAAAATGGACGCTGTGTGGCGGAAATCCAAAACCGCGCCAAGTCCGGAGAGAATTTTCACAGCATGCTGGCATCTTCCATTCTCAATGATGCCGCGGGGCGCCAAATCGGCGTCATGGGTATTTCACAGGATATTACCGAATTGAAGCGAACCCAAACCGCTTTGCGGCTCAGCCGGGATTATGCCCGGAATTTAGTAGACAGTTCGCTGGATATGATCATTGCCGTGGACAATGAGCGCAAGATTACCGAATTCAACCGGGCCGCCGAAGAAACCTTTGGCTATACCCGGGCGGAAATGCTGGGCCGCAAAATCGATGTGCTCTACGTCGATCCGCGTGCCGGGACCCGGGCCCACGACATCACCTGGAAACAGGGGCGGCATGTCACCGAGGTTCAGAATAGGCGTAAAAACAACGAAACTTTCCCCAGCCTGTTATCGGCCTCGGTCCTGAAAGATCAACACGGAGAATCCATCGGAATTATGGGGGTTTCCCGGGACATCACCGCCACTAAGGCCGCCGATGAACGCCTCCGGCAATCCGAGCAGCGGTACCGCGAACTTTCCGGCTTATTGGAAGAGGCCAACAACATGAAGGAATTGCTGCTGGATGTGATTACCCATGACCTGAAAAATCCGGCCAGCGTGGTGTCGGGTTTGGCGGGGATGCTGCTGGAAAAACAGCCTGAAGAAGAAATGGTCCGGTTGATCCAGGTTAGTAGCCGGAACATTTTAACCACTATTGATCATGCCACGGCCCTGTCCAGTGTCACTCTCGGCGAAAAACTGGAGACTTCCGATTTGGATTTGGCACAAATCGTACGCGAAGTAGCCGGAGAATTCACCCGGGAGTTGAGCGAAGCCGGTTTGTCCGTGAGTTACGACCTGCCGAAGCAATTACCGGTCAAAGCTCATCCCATAGTGGCCGAGGTTTTCAGAAATTACATCAGTAATGCCATTAAATATGCCGGTAGCGGAAAAAAGCTGATTATTAGCGGGAGCCTAAAGCGGGGCAACGCCCGGGTCTGCGTGAAAGATTTTGGCGAGACCATTCCGGAGAAATTTCGCAAAAATATTTTCCAGCGCCGGATCCAGTTGGAAAAGGGCGCCCGCCGGGGCCGGGGTTTGGGTCTGGCCATTGCCAAGCGGATTGCCCGGGCGCATCACGGCAAAGTTTGGGTGGCAGCGAACGAACCCCGGGGAAACATTTTTTGTCTCGAGATTCCGGTAAAGAGCTGAACCAGCGCCCCGGGTTGTTGATCTGTAAGTTACCGACCTATTGGTTATAGGCCGGACACCTCCATTCTCGTGCGCTGAAAAGAAACTGTCCTGGAAATACCTTTTCTTTTCAGACGACCCGGCGGGCCGGATAACCAACCCGCCGCTAAAACCACGATCGCGGGCCAGATACCGAAAATCCCGGAGGGTTAATCCCGGGATTCCGGGATTTTTATTCCGGGGGTACTTGTCTGAACTACAGTATCGTTACGTGTTTGCCGATGAAATCGCTGTAGCGAATTTCACCCTTTAAAACCTTGCGGATATCCTCGGTTGACATGATTGTCTTTACTTCATTGCCATCGGGCAGGTGAAAGGTCACCACGCCGGTGCGGATGTGACTGCCGGCATTATCCAACACTTGCATTTTTTCAAGCAGGGCGCGGTCAAAATCGGCCGGGTTATTCATTTCAACATCAATGATCATATAGTCGGCCGGGTCCGCGGTCAGCCCTTTGGTTATCACCACCAGGTTGAACAGGATGATAATGGCGATAGCGGTCAGGCTTGAGAATTTTATCTGGTTGTAATTCATAGGTTTTTCCTTCCTTCACACTCTGGCCTTTAGACCCGTGTTTTGAGTGAGGTTGTCTTTGGATTGAAAATTTTCCCTAAACCGCAATGCTTGACACACGGTGACGGCAGGAATTACCACCAGGTTTGTATACAATACTTCCACCCGGATTTACCGGAGCGGATTTTATCGATTATATGTGGGCATTGAGAGGGCGATCAGGATTTGAGTTCGTAAAAACACCGCTTAGGCGAGATAATTTTGTCCGCTTTTTTCAGTTGATTGAAAATCTTGGAGACCTGGTCTTTAGGAAGACCGGTGGCTTCAGCCACCTCACCCGCCCTCATGGGCCGGGCTGCTTTCCGCAAGGCATCCAAAATCACTTTTTCAGTATCCATCGTGGTTCTCCTCAATTTGACGGCTTCCCTGATTGTGCTTCGACAGGCTCGGCAAGACAATCGGGAATTTGTTGGTTTATTTCTTCAGGTTCCAGTGTACCCTCCGACAGGTTCAGGGTGACGACCGGGTAAACCCGTATCACCTTATCCAATTAATCCATAAAGTCCATGGTTGCTGGTCTCGTTTTCTAATTCGTGCTTTTCGGGTCATTCGTGGTTTTAAAATTTCTTATTCCTCGAAACAGGTCAACCGGCCGGCCATATTTCCAATGGCAATCACACCTTTACCTGCTGCCGGTGGGGAAAAGATAAAAGCCGGTCCCAAAGAATAGACCCGGCTGATTTTTCCCGTATCGAGATTCACGCCGGTAAACCGGCCCCGCAAGGTGCCAAAATAGAATTGATGATCCACCAATACCGGGAAGGAATCGAAAATCTCTTCACCTACATCCAGGCTCATTTTTTGCTCACCGGTTGCCACTTCAAGGCCCACCACATGGCCGGTAATGCTGGTCAGATAAGCCACGCCCTTGTAAAACACAGGCGAAGAATAGCTGGGTTTGCATTTGGCGATCAACGGACTTTGCCAATCAAAATGTTCGTAACCCCGGGGAAATTTCCATAATTCCTTGCCCGTGGCGGCATCCAGGCAATGGGTGGCATAGTCATGGGTCACCACCACGATTCGCCCGTCCAGGAGGCCCGGATTGCAGGTGGCCGGGGAGAGATGGGGCGTGGTCATGTGCCTCACCCACACTTCAGCACCGGATTGGGCATTCACCGCATAAAAATTTCCATCCCAGGCGCCAAAGTAGAGATTGGTTCCATCAAAAGCCGGCGTGGCTTTGATCAATCCCCCCACCCGATAGCTCCACCGGGTTTTTCCAGCCTCGGGATCCAGCGCCAGCATCCAGCCCTTACCCGTGCCTACCACCAGGTTTTCACCCGCCATGCGTGCGGAGGCGATAACCGAGCCCGCCACCGGCGTGGACCAGATTTCCTTCCCGGAGGCCGGATTCAAGCACACCACCCGCTCACCGATAGACCCAAAATAGAGCCGGTCATGATTGACCAGTGGATTGCTTAATACCGCATCGGGACCGCTACTGTATTGCCAGACCGGTTCGCCGGAGGCCGATTTAAGAGCCCGTAGCGTTCCGTCGTTGGTCCCGGTGATAATCAAATCCTTGTAAAACGCCGGTTTACACTGAATTCCGGCCAGTAAATCAATTTCCCAGCATAGCTTAACATGGTTATCCGGTTTCCGATAAATCTCCCCCCAGCGCCACTGCATCTCGGGTACTGCCAGACGCGGGCTGACGGCAGCCAGCTCGTAGTGGCCGGGCGGCCGGGCATTTAAATCAAGCTTCAGTCGTTTGGCACGCCGGGAGACGAGCGCGGTTTCGTCCAGCACAACGCCATTTAACAAAAGTTGGACACCTGGAGACCATAAGGGATGCTCGGCGGTAATATGCCACTTCCCGAACCAGCGGCGGGCATTCAGTTCCGGGAGTGGACTCAGGTCAACACCCCGTTTGCGGGCATTCAGGGGAATGGACAAGACCTTGCGAATCTCATTCCGGACCGGGTCGCGTTCGTGCAACACGACCTCCTTGGGTGTGATTTCCCAGGCGCAATACACCGCCCGGGGTGAGACTACGCCGCCACTGGTTACAATCTCAATGCCATTCACCTGATATGCTTTCCGGGTATGGATATGACCCGCCAGAATGGCCAGGACATTATACCGGGACAATAAACCGAACAGGGCGTGATCCGAATCCAGAAACTGGTCTGCTTCACAAGGCGGATGGTGAACACCCACCAGAGCGGCTTTGCCCTTCAATTTTTTCAGTTGCAATTCCAGCCAGGCTAATTCGGCGGGATCAATATGTCCGTATTGCTCCAGCAGCACCGCGCCATCGATGAGAATGACCGCCAGATTATCACGCTCAATAACCCAATGCGTGGCACCATAGCGATTCCTGAAAGCCCGGCGGCCGGAGCGGCTCCAGCGAGCATCGTGGTTACCCATAATAGCGTAAACCGGTTTATCAAATTCCGCGATCGATTGGCGATTTCGGTCGAGTTCTTCTTCCCAGCCGTGATCGGTAATATCGCCGGTATCAACGACAAATTCGGCCTGTGGCAAAGTTTGGTGGACATCATTTAAAAACGTCGCCATGGAATCGGTTGCGTTGGTTGTGTTGGTGTGGGAATCGGATCCGTGAACAAACCACCAGGCTGTAGGTGATTCGGATTTCGGTCCACCGAATTTCTTAAGAATATTAGCGGGGAATGCGCCAAACCAGGTCAAAGCCAGGACCGTGCCGGCAGTGCCTTTTACAAAATCACGGCGGGTGATCCGGAATTGGCCGGCTGTATCTGTTATTAGTAAACCAGGACTCTTAGACTTTTCCGCGTCCGCGGGGGGCCACTCCGATTTTGACATGCTTAATTTCTCCCGGTCCAAATTCAGAAGTCAGGCTATTCCCGAATGATTAGCTTGTGAATAACCCGGTTGCTAAATGCGTTTTCCAAGCCGCTTGCTGATTTCCATATTCGGTTTGATTACATGCGGTCGGGAACCGACACACCTAAAATGCTCAAACCGTTCCGCAAAGTTATCCGGACGGCTTGGAGGAGATACAACCGCGCCTGGGACAAAGGGATATCGTCGCTTATGACACGCTGTTCGGTGTAAAACTTGTGCAACGCTGTTGCCAGGGAATAGAGATAACCAGGGAGTTGGTGAATTTCCAGTAAGCGTTCGCAGCGTTCAACGACTTCCGGAAACAGGAGCATTTCATTGATCAACGCCAGGGTTTCCGGTTCATTGAGTTTGTTTAAGTCCGGCTCATCGTTGAATGGAATGCCGCGTTCCGCGGCTTTTCTGAAAATACTGGCAATCCGGGCATGGGCATACTGGAGATAAAAAACCGGGTTTTCTTCCGTTTGGCGCTTGGCTAATTCCAGATCAAAATTCAGGTGACTGTTGGCGCCGCGCATGATGTAAAAATAGCGTACTACGTCCACGCCCGCTTCATCCAGCAATTCATCCAGGGTGACAAATTCCGCTTTCCGGGTAGACATTTTCACCACTTGCTGGCCGCGCATCAAAGTGACAAACTGATGGATCACAACCTTCACCTTTTCAATATCAAAGCCCAAAGCTTTCAGTGCCGCTAGAACATCCGGATAGGTGTCCTGATGATCCGCGCCAAAGACGTCCACCATCAAGTCGAATCCACGGCGAAATTTTTCCCGGTGATAAGCAATATCCGGGAGTCGATAGGTGGGTTCACCGGTTGATTTTACCAGTACCCGGTCTTGTTCATGACCCAGGGTGGTACTTTTGAACCAGGTTGCGCCCTCTTTTTCATAAACCAGACCTTTATCGCGCAAAAGCTGCAAAACTTCCTCGATTTTTCCGGCATCGTACAGCCTGTTTTCATTATAAAACACATCATGAATCACACCCATCCGGCCGAGTGTTTGCTTAATGATGCCAAAAATCCTGGTTTCGGCAAATTCCCGGAAGATTTTCAGCTCGGTTTCAGCAGTCAGGTTAGGTTGCTTATTCAATAGGGATTGGGCAATATCGATCAGGTACTGACCCTGGTAGCCCGCCTCGGGTAGCGCTGTTTTTTCACCTTTTAAGGACAAATAGCGTGCCCGGAGCGATTCACCCAATAAGCGCATCTGGCGGCCGGCATTGTTAAAATAGTATTCCCGGGTTACATCGTATCCCGACCATTCCAGAATATTGGCAATCGTATCACCTAAAACCGTTTGGCGTCCATGACCAACGGTTAAAGGGCCGGTTGGATTCGCACTGACAAACTCGACCTGTGCTTTCTGCCCGGTGCCAATTTCATTGCGTCCAAAATTCCAATCCTGAGTCACGATCCGCCGTATTTGCCGGGCCAAAAAGCTTGTTGCCTGATAAAAATTAATGAACCCCGGCGGTGCGATCTCGTAACGATCCACAATTTTTGGATCGAATTTTACCCCGGATAGAATCGTTTTGGCAATTTTCATCGGCGCCAGGCGGGCCTGACGCGCCAGTCCCAGGGCCACATTGGTGGACCAATCACCGTTCTCGGCTTTTTTAGGGCGGGTTAGCCGCAGGTCGTCCACGGACCAGTTCAGCTCCGCCAGGCGGGCCTGGATTATTTTCTCAAGGTATGTTTTCATTCGTCAAAAAGTGGTTTTTCTGATTCCGGAGTTTCGGTATCCTTATTCTCATCCTGTAAGGCCGTGATTTCCGCATCGGCCCAAAGTCGTTCCAGGTTATAGTATTTTCGTGAGGCCTCATGAAAGATATGGACCACCACATTCACATAATCCAGTAAAATCCATTCCCGGGTTTCATAGCCTTCACGATGCCAGGGTTTTTCCACAGCCGCCATTTCATCCAGGATGTGGTCGGCAATGGCTTTCACCTGCACATCCGACCCGCCGGAGCAGATCACAAACGCATCCGTGATGGAGGTCAGTTCGTGGACATCCAAAATGACCACCTCGGATGCTTTTTTCTCCAACGCCAATTCGCCAATGTGGTTAGCTAATTTGAGCGAATCTTTAACAGCTTTACTGATCTTGGTTTTTTTCGCAGGCATCGTAAATGTCAAACCCCCTTATGGGTTAGTTGCAAAATGATTTTTGGGAATAATTACGGGTGTAAAAAAAGGCAACAGGACAATCAGCCCTTAAAAATCCAGCTACATGTTGGATTTTTGGTAGGCCGGGATGGAAGCGTAATCCTTACCCAGAATGATTGTGGCGTCCAGTCGCAAGCTTGGATCGGGAGCAATCTTGACCCTGGAGCGATCGATACCCAATTCCTTCGCTAAACGGTATCCGGCGTTCGTGTTTTGAGAGCGAATCAAAATTAGCGTATTCTCATAGTTGAAGCGATCGGCGTTATCGGTCTGGAGCACGTCAAAGCCTTTTTGCCGAATCAGGTCTTTATACTGGGCGGCAACACCATTGATGCCGTTGCCGTTCAAAATCTCAACTTTTACATTCAGATAGGGCTTTTCAGCGCTGAGCGTTTCCGGCTTCACCACCGTTTCTTCCGGCAGGCTGGCAAGCGAACGTTCAATTTCAGCGTTGCTGCTATTCCGATTCCAGAATGACCAGATAAATGAAACCACCAGTACGGATAAAGCCAACAGAAGAAGATTGACCAGCCAATCTCCCATCTGAACCGGGCGTTTTCTACGATTTTTCTTGGAACTACGACGCGCCTGGCGCGCGTGCTGCTGATTCAGGAACGGCATGAATACGGTTCTCTCCCCATTGAGTTTGCTGGCAAGTCAATACCCTCAACCGCCAAGTTAAACCTGATATTAATATCGTCCAGCCCACACCCAGGGATTGTAATAATTCTGGCGTGGGAAATTATCATAGGAGAAGTAAAAGGATGTATTGGCAGTGGGCTTATACAACATTTCTCCACCCCAGAACACCTGACCATTATTAAATGGCCGGTTAAAAATCTGGTTGGCATTGCGGTTCACGCCCACCGAGCTGTGGCTGCCGAACTGTCCGAAAGGTGAGTGTAAATAACCTACCCGCCCGGCGATACTCAATTTTGGATTAATCGCATAACTGAATTGACTGGTGAGCATTCCCAGCGATTGGGTTTGGCCACGCGACGAGAACATGGACAGGCTGTAGCTGTTGTGAAATTGAATGCGGGACATATCAAGAAATCCAAGTAATAGTCCATTACTGGTATAGCTCGGTAGGCCCAGTTGGTCTCTTAAGTGGTTTCCAGCCGGAGCTTCACTGCGTAATTGACCAAAAGCCAATAAAGGCAGCCAGACGGCTGCGATAACCCCCCATTTGGAGATATGTTGCATTTTATCATGCCTCCTGGCGTCGTATCAAAATCCGTTCCGCCGCTTGTAGCTGTTCCATGGTGTTAATACCATGAATTTCTGAAAATGTTTCAGCGATTTCAACCGCTACTTGTTCTCCCTGCTTTTTCAGGAAGGTCAGAACGTCCGGAAGATAATATTCATTATGGGCGTTGTCATTCCCCACTTTGCTTAAATTTGCAAATAATTTGACAGCATCGAAGACATAAATTCCCGAATTGATCTCAACTACCAGCCGCTCTTTTTCCGTGGCATCCTTCTCTTCCACGACATGCTCAAACAGGCCTTGAGCGGTACGAATAACTCGTCCGTAGCCCGTTGGGTCCGGCGCCCGGGCTACCAGCATGGTGGCGGCGTAATTTCCACTTTGGTGCGTTGTGATCAGCCGGCGCAGGGTTTCCATTTGGAGTAGGGGTGCGTCGCCGGATAAAACCAGAATATCACCGTCAAAGCCATTAAACTCGGGGCGTGTCATTTCGACCGCATGGGCCGTACCAAGTTGGGGTTCCTGAACCGCGAAGAACACACCCGGACCTTTAACCGCGGCCACTACTTGTTCCCGCAGATGACCAACGATGACCACAATTTTTTCCGGATGGATGGCCCGGGCCTGGTCCACCACATACCGGATCAGAGGTTTTCCCAACAGTACATTGCACACTTTGGGCACATCCTTCCGCTGCATTCGGGTGCCCTTTCCAGCGGCCATAATCACTACTCCAAGTTTTTTCATCAACACTCCCGGTCTCTAAACGAAAATTTCAACACTCAACCTTCCGCCACGGACACCTCGTTTGGGAAAAGCACCTCTTTAATATGCCCGCCGCCCAATACCCGCTCGCCATCATAGAAGACGGCGGATTGACCCGGAGTAATGGCGAACTGGGGTTTTTCGTAAACGACCCGCACCAGTCCATTCCCCTCCGGTAAAACAGTCGCCCATTCGCCGGTATGATTATAGCGAATGTGGGTAAAAACCCTTAAGGGGAAGCGTTTGGACACCGGACTAAACCAATTGACATCTTCTACCAAAAAAGTATCCGCCAGCGTTTTCTCCCGGCTACCGACTCGAATGGTATTGGTTTCAGTGTCGATCTGCGTAACAAACAGAGGCTCTCCGGTGGCAATGCCCAAACCCTTGCGCTGGCCCACGGTGTAGAACGGGACACCGGCGTGCAGGCCCAGTTTCTTACCTGTCATATCCACAATATCACCCGTTTTCACCTCCGCCAGTTCGGCCGGGTATTTTTCTTTAAGAAACCGGCGGTAATCGTTATCGGGAATAAAACAGATATCCTGACTTTCAGGTGTGTGGGCGGTGCGAAGCTTTGCTTCCTCGGCTAGTTTGCGAATCTCACTTTTGGTGAGGTCTCCCAGGGGAAACAACGTGCGTTCCAAGCCGCGTGGGTTAATGCCCCACAAAACATAAGACTGGTCCTTTTTGGCATCCCGGGCGCGGGCAATCTGCCAGGCGCCGGTTTTGGGATCGCGCACTTTCCGGGCATAATGACCGGTAGCAATGTAATCGGCATCCAGATCGTCAATTTTCTCCAGTAATGCCCGCCACTTCATCTCCGTATTACACATGACGCACGGATTAGGTGTCCGGCCGCGCTTGTATTCCGCAACAAAATTCTGAATTACAACGGCTTTGAATTTTTCGGAATAATCCAGCGTGTAATGAGGAATCCCGAGTTGGGTACAGACAAATCCGGCGTTATGAATATCATCCAGGGAGCAGCAATTACTGTCCTCCACCAAATTTCCACCGGAATCCTCATAACCCCAGAGTTTCATGGTAATCCCCACCACATCATAGCCGGCATCCACCAATAGTTTAGCTGCCATGGAACTGTCCACACCACCACTCATGGCGACTACCACGCGGAGTTTGGCATCAGTATCAGTATGATTATTATTGATTTGATCAAGCACCGGCTTTTCGCGTTTTTTTCAGTTTATGCACCTCACGGGTGAGAATATCCACAAAAGAATACAATTCTTCGCGGGTTGTTTCGCGCCCCAGGGATACGCGCAGCGTCGATTGGGCTAAATCTTTCGGTAATCCAATGGCGGTGAGAACAGTGGAGGGTTGCTGTGCACCGGAGGTGCAGGCGGAACCGTTGGAAACTTCCACCCCGGCAATATCCAAATTCATGAACAGACTTTCTCCGTCCACATCCGGGACGGAGACATTCAGGATATTTGGTGCTCGGTTTAGTGGGGGGGTGTTCACCCGGATGCCTGGAATGTTTTGAAGCCGCGCTTCCAACTCACCAAGCAGGGTGTTTTCACGCTGTGTAGTTTCATCAAATTCCGCCGACATGAGTTCCACCGCTTTGCCAAAGCCGATAATTCCAGCCAGATTTTCCGTACCGCCGCGCAAATTGTTTTCCTGGGTGCCGCCGCCCACCAGCGGTTTCAGGTTTATGCCTTTGCGTAGCCATAAGGCGCCAACCCCTTTGGGACCAGAGATTTTATGGGCGCTCAAACTTAGGGCATCCACCGGCAGGTTCGCGGGGTCGATGGAAATTTTTCCAAATGCCTGTACAGCGTCGGTGTGAAAAATGACACCCTGCTCGTGAGCGATTTCACCCAGCGCCAGGATTGGATTGATCGAGCCCAACTCGTTGTTGACCCAGATCAGACTTACCAGAATCGTATCCGGCCGTAGCGCTTCCCGTAAGGATTCGGGAGCCACCAAACCGTATGGGTCCGTTGGCAGATAGGTGATTTCAAAGCCCAGCGCCGTGAGCCATTCGCAGCTAGCCAACACCGCTTTATGCTCAACCCGGCTGGTAATGATATGGCGCCCGGTGTGTAGATTGGCCAGCGCCAAACCCTTGAGGGCCAGGTTATCGGCTTCGGTTCCACCGCTGGTGAAAATCAGTTCACTCCCCGGTACTCCCAAACCTGCCGCAACCGCATCCCGGGCCCGGGTCAGGCGAAACCCGGCCAAACGGCCCGTAGTATAAATGCTGGACGGATTACCCGAAACCTCTTGCATGACCCGGGTCATGGCATCAATTACTTCCGGCCGGACCGGGGTTGTGGCAGCGTAATCGAGGTAAATCTTTTTCATTTCAAAACCAGCATTGCGGACAAACATAATTGTCGGCCAAGGGGGCCGCAAGGGTTCATCGTGGCTGGTTAACCGAGGGGAAAATTAAAGATCTAAGTCGTTATGTAGACCAGCATAACGCAAAGTATTGATCAGGTTTTTATAAAACGGGGGTTGAATTTTTTGCATGTGTTGGATGGCTTTTTCGACACCATACTCGAACCGGATAACCTTCCAGTCAACACCGCCGGTATCGATGGTCAGGAACGCTACCGCACCGCGCTGATCTTCATCAAACGGCAATCCGGTGGAACCCTGGCAAAACACACTCAGGTTTCCCACCGACTCCTGACGCGGTAAATGGGTGTGGCCGTGTACCAGAACATAACGATTTGAATTAGGGTGGCGTTGGTTGGCATGATTACGCCAGTGGCGCGCTTCCTCAAGCGTCGGGGGCATGTCATCCCGGCCAAACCAGGCATGAGTGAGCTCCACATAGGTGCCGTTTACATGCTCAAAATAGGATAGGCGCATACTCTGAATAAAATCGTGGCCGGCCTGACCCAGTTGTTCCGCGGTCCACTTTTCATCGGCAATAATCCCGATACACACCGGATCATCCGGATCCATTCCTTCAATCGTCGGCCGATCGTATTCCCAGATTCGTTCCACGAGATAGCGGTCATGATTACCACGAATGAAGACACAATTTTCCAGGCTTTCCAGCCGCTCCAGCACCGCTTGAGGTGAACTGCCCAGGGCGAAACAATCCCCGAGACAGATCAGTTGGTCCACACCGGGATATTCATCCACGATTTGCAGGGCCTTGTCCAAGGCAAAAATATTACCGTGAATATCGGTAATAATGGCGTAGCGTCGTTGTTTATGGATGAAGGTGTTTTTGCGTAGTGTCGGTGTCATCTAGGCTTCACGTGCAGGGTTGGCGTCTCCGGTCAAATTTAGGGTGCTGAATTCATTATCCAAAATCCAATGCAATTGGTAATCTTTCGTTATGAGTCCGGAGTTTTTGCCTGTTGAAACCATAATTATTGTAGTCCTTAACTGCTTTACGCTAGATATAGTATCCATTTAAAATTTTCAGCCTGTGAGAATTCGCACAACGTCAATGATAATTCTAATGGAATGGCAGAACCTTTAAGATACCGAACGACCCCAAATCCAACACATACAGGAATTTGAACAATCTTGCAATGGCTGGATGAGCCGCCTATATTGCCGCGCCTTTTTTGAAACGCCACCCTAGCTCAGCTGGTAGAGCAATGCTTTCGTAAAGCATAGGTCGTCGGTTCGAGTCCGACGGGTGGCTCTCTTACCAGGATCATTTTAGAGCACCAGCCGTTTTTGCCGATGATTCGGATTCGACCCAACCCGGGCTGCGCCTCCCCCCGGCAGGTTAGGATCACTTCAGCCTTTCATCCGCCGGTGATTTTAGGAATGTTAGTAGCGAATTGTCTTACCAGGCCATAAACAACCACGCTTATAGGCCGTGGGGTTGATTCACTTCCCTAAACGGCTTTAAGCTTAGGCCTGTTTTTTGAATATCGAACCTTGATTAACGCTTGTAGAATTTTGAAAGTTTTTCGTTACAGCCTGGATCACGATTCGTTAATCGAAATTCAACTGGTTAAACTTTTTCTTCACCAATTCGAGCGATTCAGCGATTTCCCGTAGCCCCTACTTCACCAAAGCCACCTTCACCACGCCCCATACCTGATTCTCACGCATTAATTGCACGAGATAAACGCCATTGGCATGTGAGGATGCATCCCAGGTTAACTTTTGATTTCCACGGACGGTTGCTCGAAAAAGCTGCCGCCCCTTTACATCGAAAATGGTGATTTCCCCCGCCTCCTTCGGCGGCAACCGGATCTTCACCGTCAAGGATGGATTAAATGGATTCGGGTAAGTCCGCATGATTTTGTAATCATCCGGAACGGGCTCGGGCCGGATACCAATACCCGGATCCCGGCTTATATCGGCCACACGCGCCAGATGGTCCGACGCCAGTTCCGAGTCAGTCTGTTGCAACCCCGCAACCGTCAATGCATTTGGCGGCATGGTGCGGGTGTTTAGAATAAAGTGCTTCCGCACCATCAAGCGGTGCGAGTAAACGATGTAATCCAACTTACCCGGACTAAAGGTCTCGGTATCCGAGCGCCAGGTGTAGGCTACTCGTTCCGAGGTGTGCATACTGAATAAATCAATTAAATTTGCGCCCCAGTCCGGCTGAAAATCGGAACCAAAGGTGTTTTCGTCCTGAATGTCGCCGGTTAGAAGTGTTGCTAACTGTTGAGCATTGCCCACCAGATTCAAATCTCCGATGACAATAATGGGTATTTGCTCCGGGATAATGCTACCGGCCACCGCATCCCGCAACCAGGCAATTGTGGCATCCACCTGGTTCTGACGGCTGGCATCATGGGCACAACAAGACCAGTGACTATTAATAATCAGTATTGCACCCGGCACGAAATCACCAATCTCCACCATGTCGGCGGTAATCCGGCCGGGGCCCCAAATTTCCCAACTGCCGGAAATTGGAAAACGGCTGACGGTTGCCACATCACCGTCTACGGATGAGGCGATCCAGGCTCCGCCCAAGATCTCGCTCACGCGCTGGCGGACTTCCTCGGAGGTATGGCCGGATAATTCCTGAAACGTTATGATGTCGGGGTTAAGGGCTTGCAGAATGCGGGCATGTGCCGGTCCGCGCAAGGTGTCAAAGATCCCATTATTAAGCGTATTTTGAGTCATGAGTCGAAAATCACTACCGGGAAAACGATCCAGCGAAATGGGTATCCAGGCCGCGGCCGTGTCATCATCAAAGGAACCAATCAGCCCGCCGGGAGAATCAGGAATGGCATCTCCGCCGGGGCGCTCGTCCACCAAACGATAGCGAAAAGTATTCCGGGGAAATAATTGCAGACTATCAAATTCAGTATTTCGATCAATCCCAATTTCAAATTGATCCGCTGTAATGGTAGGGGGCGTGATAATTCTCAGATCACTCTGAATAATTGCCGCCGGCGTCATCGTCACAACCTGCATGCCGCTGCGTTCACCAAAATGCCATACCATTTCGGCTCCCAGATTCCCGGACGGATAGCCTGTGGCGGCATTCATGTCGGTATCAATATACAACGCAATACTGTTGTAATCCTGGAGCAGGAGGGGATCGCTGACGGTGAGTCTGAAATACACACGGTCACTGTCGCCAGTCTGGCTCACCGCGAGGAAATCCACATCGGCCAGACCATCACCAGCCGGATCTTGATCAGCGCTGGAAATATTCTCCCAATCATCGACCCGTCCATCCAACCAAATGGTTGATCCGTATAATGCTGATAATTCCAGGACCAAAACAAAGGCAATGAGTTGACAAATCCGTTGAAACATGATCGTACTCCCGCGCGGGGAAAAAATAAATTCCCGGCTTGCATTTATAACTGCTTGTAAAATATACTCCGGTTAAAGAAAATGCCCGTTAATATCAAAGTTATTGCCGTTTTCGCCAGTTCACTCGATGGACGCCTCGGTCCGGCCGGGGCAACCCGTTTTGTGCGGATCAGTTCGGATGCGGATACGGAGCACCTGCTGCGGGTGCGTGATCTGGCCGATGCCGTGTTGATGGGCGGTATCACTTTTCAACATTACCCCAAACCTCATTTCGGACTTGAACGCGCTGATCTACCACTGCACTGCATCATTACCAGTGGCAAACGCCTCACTTTCAACGAGCCTTTGTTTCAACAATCACCATCTCTTCCGGTCATTATATTTTCCCCCAACC
>CAZIWX010000025.1:0-28223 GCA_964543125.1 uncultured Lentisphaeria bacterium
AGCGATTATTATGAAGCCGGCTATGTGACCTATGCGAATTCGGTGAAAAAGGCGGTTTTGGCTGTTCCTGAAAAAATTATTGTATCTGAAGGTGCGGTAAGTGAGACCACGGTCAGGTTCATGCTAACTGGCGCTTTAGAGCGCTCGGGCGCTGACTATGCCATTGCTGTTTCGGGCATCGCCGGTCCCACTGGCGGTACACCGGAAAAGCCGGTCGGTTTGGTTTACATCGGGATTGGGCGGACAGGCGATTTTGTTGTGAAGCGTTTTCAGTTCGGCCGGGATCGCAGCATGAATAAAGAAATGACGGCCATGGCGGCGTTGAATCAACTGCGCATTAAGCTTTTACAGGATTTCGACCATGGTTGAGACGCCTGAGATTTATCGAACTTTTCTCGGTATCGATATCGGCACGGAGGCGAAGAGCTATCTCGGTGAATTACAATCCCGGCTTAAATCCTTTCCTGGCCGCGTTACCTGGCCGGACCCCGGGGGGATTCATCTTACACTAAGCTTTTTGGGCCAAACATCCCCGGCCCAATTGGAAACCCTGGCTCCGGCGATTAAAAAATTGTGCACCAGGATCGACCCGTTTACTCTGACATTCCGGGAGACCGGTGTTTTTCCCCATGCGAACCGGCCCCGGATCCTGTGGGTTGGTCTGGAGGACGAATCCAGGACCCTGCTTAACTTGAAGCGGGGAATTGACCAAATTTTATCACAAGCCGGATTTGATATTGACCGGCGGCATTTTACACCCCACATTACCGTGGGTCGGGTCAAGTTTCTAAAACCAGCATCGGAGCTAATTCATAGCTTGCTAGCTATAGAGCCACTCTCGGTTGAATGGGAGGTTCGTGCGGTGAACTGGTATAGTAGTATCTTAACCCCATCCGGTGCGGAGTACAGTGTATTGAAACGATTTGAACTGAAGACGGGAGGTTCGGCATGAGCGCGGCAGGTAACGGTAGTACTGAAAAAAATAAAGCTTTGGATTTGGCAACCGCCCAAATCGAACGCCAATTCGGCAAGGGCGCCATCATGCGTCTCGGTGATCGTAGCCATGTTAAAGTGGACACCATTTCCACCGGTGCGCTCTCCTTGGATGCCGCGCTTGGCATTGGCGGGATACCGCGGGGGCGGGTTTGCGAAATTTTCGGGCCGGAATCCTCGGGCAAAACCACCCTCACCTTGCATATAATTGCCAATGCCCAGAAAAACGGCGGCTATGCCGCGTTTATCGATGCCGAACACGCCCTGGATCCCAATTATGCCCGTAATTTGGGTGTGGATATTAAAAATTTGTTGATCTCCCAGCCTGATTCGGGTGAACAGGCCCTGGAGATCACGGATACTCTGGTACGCAGTAATGCATTGGATATTATCGTGATTGACTCCGTCGCGGCTCTGGTTCCCCGGGCTGAATTGGAAGGCGAGATGGGCGACTCCCATGTGGGATTACAGGCCCGGCTCATGTCCCAGGCCCTGCGGAAACTCACCGCGTCGGTAAGCCGTTCAAATACCAGTGTTATATTTATCAACCAGTTGCGTGAAAAAATCGGTGTCATGTTCGGCAACCCGGAAACGACTTCCGGCGGCCGGGCACTGAAATTTTATACCTCGATCCGGCTGGACATCCGCCGCATTGGTCAGGTCAAGGAAGGTATGGACAATGTGGGTAACCGGGTCCGGGTCAAAGTCGTGAAGAATAAATTAGCGGCGCCATTTCGTCAGACCGAATTTGATATCATGTTCGGGACGGGGATTTCCTACGAAGGTGATTTGGTGGACTTGGCCCTGAGTGGGCAAATCATTCAGAAGAGTGGCTCCTGGTTCAGCTATGGCGAAGATCGATTAGGTCAGGGCCGCGAGAATGTTAAAGCCTTTCTCAAAGATAATTCGGATATTCTGGCCCGGCTGGAAAAGGATGTCAAGGGGTTCCTCGGTATGCTGGAAGCAGAACCCACGGCTGAACCCGCGGTTAAGCCCGGGGGGAAAAAATAAGCAGCCCGAATTCAAACCAATTTTATTAGGACCGCAACCACGGCTTTGATGTAGCGCGAACAACATTAAGGTCGTGGCTTTTCATTTTGCCAACACTCACAACACTCAAAACTCTTCCCAAGCCGCCTTACAAAGTCGAGTTGTTTATCGATGGCCTGCTGTGGGAAACCGTTCCCCGGGATGTCATTCTCAAACTTCGGTTGATACCGGGGATGGCATTTCCGGATGATCTGCGGGAGGCAGTCAGACATCAGGTGCAAATGTACGAAGCCCGGGAAATTGCTTTGCGCCTGTTAGCCCGCCGGGAACGAAGTGCCGGCGAGATACGGCAACGCCTGAGACTTAAGGGTTTGAGCGATTTCGCTGACAAGACGATTGACGATCTGAAAGCCAAAGATTACCTGAATGATGAACGGTTTGCCACGCTGTTTACCCGGGATAAAATCAATCTCAAACGCTGGGGACCGCAACGTATCCGGGCGGAACTCTACGCCAAAAGTGTATCCAAAGCGGTGATTGAAAAGGTTATCGGGGCTGCCTTCCGGGATCAGGATCAGACGGTGATGATCAGTGAATTAATCGCAAAAAAAGTAAAGGGTAAAACCGCCATTACGGATAAGGAACGCCAGCGAGTATGGAATTTTTTAATCCGGCGCGGGTATAATTCCAGTGACATTACCCGGGTTCTACGCAATTACGATCGGTTAAGCGAATAGTTTTTCCTCGCGCAACGCCGCACAGAATCCTCTCCCCGGCGGAACAGGGCCGGCGGACGGCCCGGAGGAGATTCTTTCCGTAGCTCCGGGCTTCAGCCCGGGGACCGCATAATTTCTTAAAACGGAGGCTTCAGCCCCTACTCTGGGATCTCTATTGGGCTAAAGCCCTCTTTTTCTTGAAAAATCAACCCACGAGCTGAAGCTCGGGGCAATGAAATTCTTAAAGGCTGATTTATCCATAACCCAGGCTTACCCGGCGGGATCCCGGCGGGACAGCACCGCGGCTAAGAATCCCCCCGGCGCCGGCAGCGAAGCCGCCCAGCCGCGTACTCGTGCTCGTGCTCGTACTTGTACTCGTGCTCGTGCTCGTACTCGATTTCTCCCTTCTAATCCGCAGCTTTTAAAAAAACCCTCCACGGTCAAATCACTGCCTGGCGGCATCGCGTCTTAAATCAGTGCAGCCCTGCATCAAACCACTGTTTGAGAAGCAGCGCCGGTGTTCTATATTCATCTCATGGCCATTTTGCCGGACAGCCAATTAAACCAGTTCACACCCACATGTAAAATTGTGTTTTTCACCGGCGCCGGGATATCAGCCGAGAGTGGTATCCCGACCTTCCGGGACCAGGACGGATACTGGTCAAAGTACAATCCGCTGAAAATGGCCAGTGTCCGCGGATTTCGTGAAAATCCGGTGTTGGTTTGGAACTGGTACCTGTATCGGCGCGAAAAAATATTAGCCGCCCAACCCAATCCGGGACATATCGCCATCAGCAAGTTCCAAGCAACATTTCCGAACACCGCGGTGGTAACTCAAAATGTAGATGGGCTGCATCAACGGGCGGGGACCGGAGAAATTCATGAATTACACGGAAACATTTTCTCCAGCCGGTGCCTTGAATGTGATAAGAACCTGGACTTTTTAGAGCGAATCGAAGTGACGGAAAAATCTATTCCCCGGTGTGAGTGTGGCGGCCTGGCCCGGCCGGGGGTGGTCTGGTTTGGTGAAACCTTACCGGCGAAGGTCCTGACAGCAGCTTTCCGGCTGGCCCGGCGGGCGGATATTTTCTTTTCAATCGGTACTTCGACGGAAGTGTATCCGGCCGCGCAATTACCATTTGAAGCGAAAAATCATGGCGCCCGGATCATTGAGATCAATCCCAATCAAACTTCGCTCACAGCCCACGCCGATCTGACGATTCAACAACCGGCCGGAATTATTTTGCCGGAAATTTTTAAGGAAATCAATGCGGTTTTGGCTTAAGGCATTTGCGGTCAGTATACTTTTTTCGGTGTTTTTCAACGGCTGCGCGTATTTCAATACATTTTATAATGCCAAAACCTACTACGCGGAAGCCCAAAAAGCCACCAACCGGAATCAATCCGGCCTGGTGAGCCGGGATGAAATTCAACTGTATGCCAAAGCGATTGAAAAAAGCAAAAAACTGCTGACGAAATATCCCAAAAGTAAATACACCGACGATGCCCAATTCATTATCGCCCGTTCCTATTATTATCGTCAGGATTATCGACTGGCGCGGCGCTATTTCGAGGAACTTCCCAAACAATATCCCGGCTCACCCTATGCCGCCGAGGTCCCGCTCTGGTTAGGGCGCTGCTTGTTGCATCAGGATGATTTGGTCATGGCCAAGCATGAAGCCCGCCGGACACTGGAAAAATCAAAAGAATCGCGGCTGCATGTTGAGAGCTATCTGCTTTTAGGGCAAATCGCCATTGCCGAGGATAGTCTGGATCTGGCGCGCAATTATCTGACAAAAGTGATTGATGAGTCCGATAACGGTGAAACCCGGGCGCGGGCTCAATTCCAAATCGGAAATTTATTGCGGCAGGCGGGAAATTATGATGCCGCCCTGGAGGCCTTTCAGCGGGTGACCAAATATGATCCCAATGAAAGCATGAAAATCCAGGCGATCATCAACCAGAACCGGATGCTCCAAAAACTTGGCCGGGAAGATGACGCCATCAAAATGATCGAGACCATGTTGTTGGATGACAAATTCGCTGATATCCAGGGCCAATTGGAAGTTGAATTGGGCAAAGCCTACTTCAACGAAAACCGGGATGCTGAAGCGATTTCACGCTTTCAACGGGTGATGGATGAGTTTCGCGGTAAACCCTATGCGGCCGAGGCCGCCTATCGATTGGGTGAGTTGTACCTGAATCATCAACAGGCTTATACCAAAGCTTTGGATGCCTACAACGGCGTGGCCGCCAATGACCGCAAGTCGGAATTCAAGCCATTTGCGGACCAACGCAAGCATCAAATCAATCGGTATGAGGAAATTCAGTGGGAAAATCACAATTTACGGCGGCAATTGGCGGGCCTGGAACCGGAGACTAAACAGGGCAACCGAGGTAACCGAGGGCGCAATACCAACCCGCGTTCGTCCCATGGCGCCCGGCCCGGACATGGCCGGGCGCCGGTCAATCAGGATCTTTTCGAAAATCCGGATCAGCAACCGGCGCAAACCGAAACGGCGCCCTCGTTAGACGATGGAATAATCGATTCGACCCAAAGTATTTCAACGGCCGATTCAATAAAATTCACTGATCTGATCCTTAAAAATCGTTACGCCCTGGCGGAGCATTTTGTCTTCAGCTTCCATTTTTATGATTCAACCCTGGTTTTGTTGAATGACATCGAAAAGGCCGGTGCTGATTCGGCTTTAAAGATTCAGGCAGCTTACATGCGTTATTATCTTGCGTCCGAAATTCTGAAGGATTCACTGGCGGCGGATTCAGCTAAAGCGCATATCCGGCAGGTTTATCCCGCCGCCTACACTGATTTTTTCGTTAAATCAAAGAGACCGCGAGAACCCCGGGCGCCGGAGGTTCAATTCCGGTCGGCCGAAGCGGCATTTTTATCCCATAACACTCAAAAAGCGGCCGAGATTTATCAGGCTATCGTCGCCGATACAACCGGCCGGCTGTCTCCCTGGCGGGAACGAGCCCTATTCAACCTGGGCTGGGTTTATGATCATTTTTTGTATGACCATGACAAGGCGATCGCTTACTATGGGCAATTCGGTGAGGAATATCCCCACTCCCGGTATACTGAACTGGCAACCGAACGCCTGAATCTTCTCACGGCTGACAAGAATATTCGGGCTTCAACCACCGCCACGGAGCCGGAACCGCCGCAAACCGTTCCTAGTTCCAGACGCGATCGGAATCCCGGCAAGGCCGAACACAAATAAGGCTCGTCTTCGGCTGCCTTTCACAGGAATCGGGAAGTGGTTGGCGGCGCTGCGCTGATCATGAAAAAATCAGCGCCCGGTAATCCATCAAAAGCTGTTGTAACCAATAGGGGCAAGGGATAAGTTTGCCGCCGTACTTATGGCACTCCAGAACTTTAAAATACGCACGCTAATAACCATTTTAGGGATTCCGGCCCTGGTGGCTCTGACCCTTTTCACAGCCTGGTCATTTGCCGTCTTTTTTATCATCGCCGGCGGGATTGTGCTCCACGAAATTTTTAAAGCCGTGGCCCAACAGGATTTGGCACCTAATTCCATCTTGGGATATGCCCTTTATTTGGCGGTGATCATGGTAATTGTGGGCGAAGCTAACGCGTTTCTCGTTGCCCTGTTATATTTCGGCATTATTGCGCTCTTTATGGTGGAACTTTTCCGGAAAAAGCCCCGGGTTTTCGAGAATTTAGCCGTCACTTTTACCGGGGCTGTTTTTATGGCGATTGTCATAAGTACTTTTATTCTGCTAAGGAATATAGACTACGCCGAATTTCAGGGCTGGGGGAATTACGGCAGCCATTTGATCCTGTCCGTATTTTTTTCCGTATGGGTCTGTGATATGGTGGCCTACTTCATCGGATCACTCTTGGGGCGGCATAAAATATTTCCACGGGTGAGTCCCAACAAAACCTGGGAGGGCACACTTTCCGGGTTGTTTGGCGCCCTGGCCACGATTTTTATTTTACAGCAGACCGGGTTCATTGCGGGACTGGCACCTCAACACCTGCTGGTGCTGGGCCTTATTTCCGGCGGTTTTGGTCAGGTGGGCGATTTTACCGAATCCCTGGTGAAACGGGATGTGGGTATCAAGGATTCCTCCCATTTAATACCAGGGCATGGAGGCGCCTGGGACCGTTTGGATTCGCTGTTATTCGCCGTTCCCCTTAGTTATTTATACCTCAATCTGGTTGCGCTGGCGTGATCTCATCCGATGAAAAAATCCTTTATAGTACAATTCACTATTCTCATTGCTTTATTTGTCATAACCAATCTGGTCAAAACGGCCCCCGGCGACCGAATTGAAGAAATATTCGGGCAAGCTGGCGGCATCCGGGTTGATCTGACCGGCGATCAGACGATTTTTCAGTCTTCCCCCGATGATCTGCCCCCGAGAATGGGTGGAACGCTGGTAAAAGCCGAATCGGCCGAGCCGGAAAATCTGAATTACTATACCTCAACCTCGGCGGCCGCTTCCCGCTATCTGGATTACATCTATGAACCGTTGGTGAATTACGATTTCAAGACCTGGAAGTATGATCGCCCGGTGTTAGCCGAGAAGTTTGAAATTTCACCCGACCAGAAGACGTATACCTTTCACCTCCATAAAAATATCACCTGGCAGGATGGACAACCACTCACCGCGGCGGATGTCCTCTTTTCGCTGAAGGCGATGATGAATCCGTATGTGGATGACGCACCGTTGCGGGCGTACTATCGCAATGTAGTGGCTGCCGCCGTGCCGGATAAATACACTTTCAGGGTCCGTACTTCCGATACTTATTTCCTGAACTTGCAATACCTGGGTGGTTTTGCGGTGCTGCCCAAGCATCAATGGGATCCTCAAGGAATGCTGGACCGGTTTTCCGTTAACGATCTCAAGGATCCCCGGGTATTTGCCAATGAATCGGATATCAAGGAATGGGCGGACGCCTTCAACACGAATCCCCTGAATCGTCCGGTGGGAGAGAATCCGTCCAAATTAATCGGTAGCGGTCCCTATGAATTTGGCCGCTGGGTTACGGGCGAATACATGCTGCTGGTGCGCAACCGGCACTACTGGAATACCGGTGGAAGTTATATCCCGGGTTTCTCCGAAAAAGGTGGATATCTGGATACCATTATCGTCAAATCCATCACCGATCCCACCGCTATGCTCACCGCCCTGAAAGCCGGGGAGGTTGACTTTCTGCCGCGGATGCGGGCCATTCAATATTTCGAGCAGACCAATACGCCGGATTTTCTGAAGCGCTTCCAGAAGGTGACTTTTGTGGTCCCGGCCTATAGCTACCTCGGTTGGAACAATGACCGCCCTTATTTCAGCGACAAGCGTGTTCGCCGGGCCATGACCATGCTCATCGACCGGGACGCTTACAATAAATACATCGGCTACAATTTGGGCATTCCCACCATCGGTCCCTTTTATCCCTACAGCCCCCAGTACAACCACAATATCAAGCGCTGGCCCTATGATCCGGACCAGTCGGTGAAACTGCTGGAGGAGGCGGGTTGGGTGGATCATGATGGAGATGGCATTCGCGACAAAGACGGGGTGCCCTTCAAGTTTATTTTCTCGGTTTCAGCCGGGTCCAAGAGTTCCAAGGAATTAGCCCTCATGATGAAGGAAGATTTGAAGAAAATCGGCATTGTGGTGTCGATCCGGCAGTTGGAATGGTCCGTGTATGTAGAAAACCTGCGGGATCGCCAATTTGATTGCGTCATGTTGTTGTGGATTGGCGGGTTACAGAATGATCCTTACCAGATCTGGCATTCGGATAACATTGGTAATCGCGGATCCAATTACATCGGATTCCGGAATGCCGAAGCCGATTCATTGATCCTGGCTGCCCGGTATGAAATGAATGAAGCCAGGCGGGACAGCATGTACTATCGGTTGCAGGAAATCCTGCATGACGAGCAGCCGTATACTTTTATGTTTTACCAGCGTGATCCGGGAGCTTATGATCGCCGGTTTCGAGGCGTAAAGTGGGTTCCCATCCGGCCGGGATACAATATGTCCAGTTGGTTTCGCGTGGGAGAAAATAGTGCAAAAATGGGGATGGCGCCCTGAGCCGGTGAAAGGGGAATGAAAGACCTGCATTTCATAATACGGGAAATCAAAACAGTGGCTGGATTCGCCCGTGCTTAATTATATCCTCAAACGAATTCTGCTTATTTTCCCCACGATTTTCGGCATTTCCATTATCACATTTATTATTATTAAAATGGCGCCGGGTGATCCCACCGCATTCAAAATGGGTAGTCAGCAGACGGGTTTGGCAGCCGACCAGAATCTGGCTAAGCAGGTAGTGGAGCAAACCCGCGAGATTTATGGCCTGGATAAGCCGGTACTTCTGAATTTCAAGATATTTACTTATCAATCCGACTGGGCCAAAGTGAAAGCATTTCTTGCTACCCGGCCCGATCAAAATTCCAAAGCCTGGGACGACGCTCTGAATCCATTAAAACAGGCGGATGAGGTTGCGGTTTCCTTCTTGGTGAATCAGTTGGAGCAGGGCCGGTTAACGGATTTGGAACAGCGGGCAATTCTGGAAGTGCTGACCCTGAAGCAAAAGTTAGCCATCACGCCGGAAATGACCCTGGCGGCATCGCGGAAATATGTCCATGATTGGTACTATGGCAAAACCGATTCAACGGGCGTACTGGTCCCCGGCGCTCAAAATAAATACCAATTTTCCACACTGAAAAAAATGGCGATGGTTTTTACGGATGCTCAGTATCCCCGCTGGTTGGTGCGCATGCTGGAGCTGGATTTTGGCAATTCCATAAAGGATAATCGTCCGGTTTGGGAGCACTTTAAGGAAACCGTACCGGTTTCACTGATTTTCACCATAACCTCTTTTATTATCGCTTACCTTATTGCGATTCCGCTGGGAATCTATTCCGCCACGCATCAGTATACGGTAGGCGATAAGATCACGACGGTGATCCTGTTTATTCTTTACTCTTTACCCAATTTTTGGGTAGCCACCATGGCGATCGTGTTTTTCGGTGGAGGTGATTTTTTAGCGTGGTTCCCGGTGTCCGGATTACACAGTGTCGGCGCCGAGCATCTGACTGGATGGGAGTACTTTACTGATTTGCTGCATCATATTATTCTGCCTCTGATCATCTGGACTTACGGTAGTTTTTCAGCTTTGTCCCGCTATATGCGTGGTTCCATGCTGGAGGTGATCCGGCAGGATTACATCCGTACGGCCCGGGCGAAAGGATTATCGGAAAAAGTTGTCGTTTACAAACATGCCTTGCGGAATTCTTTAATTCCCATCATTACCATTTTGGCGAATTTGTTACCTCTGGCGATTTCCGGATCCATTATTATCGAGAGTATCTTTTCGATTCCGGGCATTGGCCAGTTGGCTTTTAATGCGGTCTTGTACCGGGATTATCCAATTATTATGGCGGTTTCCACGCTCAGCGCGATCCTCACCCTTTTCGGGATATTACTTTCTGATATTCTGTATGCCTTGGTTGACCCGCGGATCACATTCGAGGGCCGGCAAGCATGAAAATCAGGCAAAAGTCCCGAACCTACCTTGATATTGTGCGGCGCCAATTTAGCCGTAATCGATTAGCGGTTTTCAGCCTGCATGTCATTTATGTTTTACTGTTCATATTTCTATTTGCGGATTTTCTGGCCAATGACAAACCCCTGCTTATGAAATATCATGGCAATTACTATTCGCCGATTTTGCGGGAATACGCGGTGGATTGGTTGGGTATGAACTGGCAGGCTGATTTTAAAACGCAACAATGGAAACTTCTCAAGCACAAATTCGAACCGGGTGATTGGGCTATCTGGCCGGTCGTCCCTTTTGGTCCCAATGATTATGACCTGACGCGCAGGCTGTCACCGCCGAATTTAACCCATTTAAGTGGTACGGATGAATTGGGGCGGGATGTTTTGTCGCAACTGATTCACGGTTCGCGGGTTTCGTTGCTGGTGGGATTCGTGGCGGTGGCAATTTATGTCTTTATTGGCATGATTTTGGGAGCGCTGGCTGGTTTCTATGGCGGCTGGGTGGATATTGTGATACAACGTTTAATCGAGGTTATGATTACCTTTCCCCGGATGTTTTTGATTATCACAATCGTGGCGGTGGTTCAGACTCAATCCATCGTCAATATCATGATTATTCTGGGATTGACCGGTTGGACCGGGGTAGCTCGTTTCACCCGGGGAGAATTCTTAAAAGTTAAGAATGAAGACTATGTAACCGCGGCGAAGGCTTTGGGTTACAGTGATTTTCGAATAATTTTCCGCCATGTGTTGCCCAATACGCTAACACCGGTATTGGTGACGGCGACGTTTGGCGTGGCCGCGGCGATCCTGATCGAATCGGGGTTGAGTTTTCTGGGGTTTGGTGCGCCACCGGAGCAGGCAACCTGGGGCTCATTGCTCTCCAGCGCCCGAGACATGCTGCCTAGTGGCTGGTGGTTGACTACCTTCCCGGGGTTGGCGATATTCATTACGGTGACGGTTTATAATTTAGTCGGTGAAGGTTTGCGGGATGCACTGGATCCGCGGTTAAAGCAGTAGAGCAATAGAACGGGAAGTTATGTCAGACACAGTCTTGCAATCAATTTTAGCAACGGATTGTGGATCCACCACCACCAAAGCAATCCTGATTGAACTTACGGACCAGGGCTACCGGCTCACCGCGAGAGGCGAGGCGCCCACGACAGTGGAAGCTCCTTTTGAGGATGTCACCCGCGGTGTTTTGAATGCTGTACGCGAAGTAGAAGAATTATCAGGCCGGATAATTCTCGCGGGTGACCAGATCCTGCGGCCGGAAAGGGGACTGGACAGCACTAAAAAGGGGGTTGATGTCTATGTCTCCACTTCCTCGGCCGGTGGTGGCTTGCAAATGATGGTGGCGGGTGTGGTCAAATCCATGACGGGTGAGAGTGCGCAGCGGGCTGCTTTGGGCGCCGGCGCTATCGTTATGGATGTTCTGGCTGCCAATGATGGACGGTTGCCGCACCAAAAAATTGAACGAATTCGCCAACTGCGCCCGGATATGATTCTGCTATCCGGTGGTATTGATGGCGGGACCATTAGTCATGTGGTGGAAATGGCTGAAATCCTGTCGG
Source organism: uncultured Lentisphaeria bacterium (assembly GCA_964543125.1). Lineage (GTDB taxonomy): Bacteria > Fidelibacterota > UBA8477 > UBA8477 > UBA8477 > CAZIWX01. The sequence continues at coordinate 11,825 of CAZIWX010000025.1, forward strand.
CCGCCAAGCCCAAACCGCGTCTGGGCAGCAGCTATAAATTACCTGTGATTTACGCCGGCAATAAGGAAGCGCGGGACAAAATTGAAGAAACTTTGGGAACCCTAACCGATCTCGACCTGGTGGAAAATATTCGGCCGGTACTGGAGCGGGAAAATCTTCAACCATCCCGAGACAAAATCCATGACCTGTTCATGGAACATGTCATGGCACAGGCGCCCGGGTATAAAAAACTAATGTCCTGGACCGATGCGCCAATTATGCCGACACCGGGAGCGGTGGGGTCATTGATCGAGATGATCGCCAAGCGGGATAAGATTTCCGTAGTGGGTGTGGATATTGGCGGAGCCACCACCGATGTATTCTCGGTATTTAAAGAAACCTTTAATCGTACGGTATCGGCCAATCTCGGGATGAGTTATTCCATTACCAATGTTCTGGCCGAAGCGACCCTGGCGAATGTGATGCGTTGGGTCCCCTTTGACATAGACGAAGAAGAACTGGCTAATCGGATTGCAAATAAAATGATTCGTCCGACCACGATTCCCCAATCGCTCCAGGAACTTAAAATCGAACAGGCGATTGCGCGGGAGGCATTGCGCTTGAGTTTTATTCAGCACCGTTCGTTTGCCGTGAGTCTTAAGGGCGTCCAAACCGAGCGAACAATTTCTGATGCTTTCGACCAGGCCGCTTCGGGTGAAACGTTGGTAAATATGATGGAACTTGACCTGTTAGTGGGATCAGGCGGTGTCTTGTCCCACGCGCCCCGCCGGTCTCAGTCCGCGAAAATGATGATTGATGCATTTCTACCCGAAGGGATTACCCAATTAGCGGTGGATTCCATTTTTATGATGCCTCAGTTGGGTGTGCTGGCCAATGTAGATAAGCCCGAGATCCGGGTTAGCGCTGAAAAAGCCGCCTTGGAAGTATTTGAAAAAGATTGTTTAATTCGATTGGGGGCCTGTATTGCTCCCGTGGGAAAAATGAAGCCTAACCGCCCGGCATTATCCATAAACTTGACTTTGCCGGATGGAAAATTAGTTAAAAAGGAAATATTCCCCGGTGAACTAGAGGTGATTGAAGCACCGTATACACCCATCGAAGCGGAATTAACACCCGATAAAAACCTGGATTTAGGGAAAGGGTACGGAGTGGCTATAACAACGACATTGTTTGGCGGCGTCGTGGGACTCATGTTTGACACTCGCGGCCGCCGGCCTTTTCAATTACCAGGGGATTCACAGACACGGATTGATGCGCTAACCAAATGGTCGACCGCCATGCAGGAATATCCGGAAAGCGAGGTGGACTGATGGCCCATGCGTATACACCCGGATTAAAAGTATTACACACCACTACCGTGCGCAAACCACGGATCCTGCCGCTTAAGGGTGAGGTGCTGGTCAAGGTGGGGGAATTCGTCCAACCTGATAGTGTTGTTTGTTGCACGGCCCTACCGGGTAATGTTCAGATGGTAAATATCGCCAATCTGCTTAATATCGAACCGGTTGAAGTACCTTCCATGATGAAGAAAGCGGTGGGCGACAGTGTTGAACAAGGTGATCTGTTAGCTGAAAGTGCCGGATTATTCGGGTTTTTTAAATCCAAAGTGGAAGTGCCCACGGCCGGCGCCATTGAGCAGATATCGGCCACCACGGGCCAGGTGGTGATTCGTGAAGCACCCATTCCGGTTGAAGTTGATGCCTACATTTCCGGCTATGTAGCTGAAATTCTACCTGAGGAAGGCGTCATCATCGAATCAAAGGCGGCCATGATCCAGGGTATTTTTGGTATCGGTGGCGAAACCCGGGGGCTGCTCCGGGTGCTGGTGGAGGATCGTAAGGAAATTCTGGAACCGGATGCCATCACACCCGAACATAAAGACAAAATTCTGGTGGCCGGAAGTTATATTTCCTTGGAAACTTATCGTAAGGCTGCTGGTGTCGGTGCGGCCGGAATCGTCGCCGGGGGATTCGACTACAATCAACTGAAAGCGATTTTGGGATATACTTTGGGAGTTGCCATAACCGGCTCGGAAGATTTGAAAACGACCATGGTAATTACCGAAGGCTTTGGCCGGATAAATATGGCTAATCGGACTTTTGAATTGCTGAAGCAGCATGATGGTGAATTCGTATCGATTAACGGAGCGACTCAGATTCGGGCGGGTGTGATTCGACCGGAGATTATCATCACGTTGCCGGCCGATAATAACGAAGTAGAAAAAGCTCATGATATGTCGGCTGGTGTAAGCGAAGGTTCACTGGTGAGGGTCATCCGGGCGCCCTATTTTGGACGGATCGGCAGGGTGAAGGGATTACCACCGGAACTCCGGAAAATGGAATCGGAAACCCTGGTGCGAGTTGCTGATATTGGATTTGAGAATGGGGACGTAAAAACCGTTCCCCGGGCAAATCTTGAAATGGTGGAGACGGATTGATCTAAGATGTTGGGTTTTACCGAAAAAGCGGGGCAAACACCGAATCTGGTATTATTGACCCGCTTAGCAAGCAAAATTGTGGATCGCGGGATGACGATTCCCGCCGTTTTTGCCCTGGAAATGATGAAGCCCCTGGCTTTCATAGGCAGCCAGGCATTGGTCTTTTTCGGTCCGATCATCACGACTTTTATCCGATCTGAAACTTACTATGAAGTTACGGAACTGTTGGAAGATCATAAAAATGTAGCGTTCCTCATCGATGAACTGGAACGGCTGGATGCGGATATCCAAAAAACTCGGGGAAAGGGTAAAGCACTTGATAAAATCACTGATTGCGCCAGGGAAATTGCCCCGAAGAAAGATCATTAGCCACACATCCCGTTACCACGGGTTACTACCGCGGAGCCATCCCGGGTACGCTTGGCGCCGCAGACTGGAGGGTGTATGAATTCCGGAAAAAATATTCTGCTGCTGACGGGTGGGTTTACCATCCTGTTTATTATCTACTATCTCTTTGGCCATCCCTATTTCAACGGTGACCGGCTAACCATGTTCGTGTGTATCATGGCCCTGTCTATCACTATTATGTATTACATCGCTCGGGCGAATAGCGGAGAGAGTATCTACCTGCGGACGATACCCGGTTTAAATGCGTTTGAAGAAGCGGTTGGCCGGGCCACTGAAATGGGTAAATCGGTGCTGTTTGTCCCGGGTATCATGGATTTGGATCAGGTTGAAACCGTGGCTGGTGTCATCATCCTGGGGCACGTTGCCAAAATGACGGCGCAATACGAAACCAAACTGGATGTTCCTGTTTCCCGATCGATTGTCATGGAAGCCGGGCGCGAAATTGTCAAGGAATCTTATTTGGCGGTCGGCCGGCCGGATTTGTTCAACGATGATATGGTGCACTATCTTACGGATGAGCAATTTGCTTATGCCGCCGGTGTGGACGGCATCATGTTGCGAGAAAAACCGGCCGCCTGCTTTTATCAGGGAAAATTTTACGCTGAATCACTGATTTTGGCAGAGACCGGAAACAGTATCAACGCCATCCAGATCGCCGGGACCGCATCGCCATCCCAAATTCCATTTTTTGTGACCGCTTGCGATTACACGCTGATTGGTGAGGAATTCTTAACGGCCTCGGCCTATTTATCCCAAAAACCAGCCCTGCTGGGAAGTGTGAAGGGTCAGGACATGGGCAAATTCATCGTGATGATCGCCATTGTATTGATTTTCATTCTGAATGGCATTCATGATCTGGGGTGGGTGAATATTGATTTTAAAGAACTTTTAAGGGTGCGATAGGAGGCCGGAATGTTCTGGAAACGACAAGTTCCCATTGCGATTGTTTTTATTACGGGTATTCTCACCCTGTATGGCTGGTTTGTAAAATCGGCTACTTTCGAGGGCTTCATCAATGATGACGCGACCCAGTGGTATGATATCATCGCCAGTTTTGCCATTATTTTAGGTGCGCTGAATTTATTAAAACTTCAAATTTTAAAAATTGTCAAGCAGAAAAAAGATTGGCAATACAGTGTGCTGGCCGTCCTGGGATTTTTCTTCGCGATCACCGCCGGATTTTTCTGGAAAGGGGCCAACTATGTACACATCGATCAGGTTCAGGTAAATCTTTCGGCCACCACCACCATCGTAGCTGACATAGAGCAGAAAACCCCGGCCGAGGTGACGCCGGAATTGCTGGATCAAGACAGCTATGATGTCCCGCATATTTTTATCTTCAAGGGTAGCGCTCAAAAATATGCCCGGCAACTGCAGGCCACTGGCGTAAAGGCCAGGGTGCAGGAAAAATCCTGGGGTGAACATCTGTTGGAAGAAGGCACCCTGTTTAACTGGTTGTTCAAGTATTTATTCACACCCATGTCAGCAACCATGTTTGCACTCCTGGCCTTTTTTGTTGCCTCGGCTTCATATCGTGCTTTTCGAATCCGAAATTTCGAGGCAACCCTGCTGCTGCTTTCCGGTATTATCATCATGTTAGGCCGCGTCCCCCTGGGGTCAATCATTTCAGCCTGGTTTATTGCTTATCTGGTCGTTTTGGCTCTGGGATTAGGAGCGAATGTGATTTGGAAGAAGCGAATGACCACTTTTGCCGTTGTAGCGGCCGGCGTTGTGGTCGTTACCGTGGCCGGCTGGCTTTCCGGCTGGCCGGTTGATAAACCCGGATTCCTTTTCCTGCCCGTCTTGCAGGAGTGGATCTACACGGTTCCCAACATTGCCGGTGCACGAGCCATCATGATTGGCATTGCGTTGGGAATGATCGGAACCAGTTTGCGGATCATCCTCGGAATCGAAAAATCATTCATGGGAGAGAAGTGAGATGAATAGCAAACTCATGAATATTTTGATCAAACTGGGTGGTGTTGACCGCCGGGTTATTTTCCTCCTGATCGCAATTTCCGTGCTGATACCGCTGCTCAAACCACTGGGCTTGCCAATTCGGGCAACGGAAACAACGCAACGTTCCTTTGATGCGGTGGATCGCCTGAAGCGAGGTGACCGAATTTTATTGTCCTTCGAGTATGGCCCCAGCACCAAGCCCGAAATCCACCCCATGGCCATCGCGGTTCTGAATCATGCCTTCATGAAAGGATTAAAAGTATACATCGTCTGCCTGTGGCCGGATGGCCAGTTTATGGCGATTGATGCCATAAATGAAGTGGCGCCCCAGTATCATGCGGTTTATGGTAAGGATTATGTTCTGCTGGGTTTCCGTCCGGGTAATGAAGCGGTGGTAAAAGGCATCGCCAGTAATCTGCGCAAATTGTACACCGTGGATTACAAGAACACGCTGGTGGACGATATTCCCATGATGAAGGGTGTGAATAGCCTCAATGACTTTGGCCTGATCTTCAGTTTTTCGGCGGGTTATCCGGGAACCGTTGAGTGGGTTCAATACGGTAGTGATCCCACCGGTGTGCCCATGACCACCGGAACGGCGTCGATTCAGGTGAATGAGATTATTCCTTATGAAAATTCAGGCCAATTAATCGGTGTCATAGCGGGAATGCCCGGGGCCGCGGAATACGAAGCCTTAGTCGGAAAGAAGGGGCTGGGAACATCCGGTATGGATGCTCAATCGATTGCCCATCTCGTGATTGTCTTGTTCATTATTTTCGGGAACCTGACCTATTTTCTTGAACGCAAACGCTCACGGAAAAAGTATTAAAAGAAGGATCGGATATGTATACCACAGATATCGTCGGCGCCTGGTTCGCGGTCTTCCTGACCCTGGCAATATTCAGCTTTCTCTATAAAGATAATCCGTTCTACAAGGCGGCTGAGCACATATTTGTCGGTGTCTCGGCCGGATATTGGGCCAGCACCTTCTTCTGGACTCAGATTCAGCCCAATTTATTTGGCAGACTTTGGCCCAAGTTGGAATCAGCACCTCACGGATTGAAGGCCGCCTGGTACGGCATTTATGATTTCTTCGGCTGGTTTCACTCGGGAATATTTCCCGAAGGCGGAATTGATAAAGGCCACGCAATGAATCTGGTCTATTTGGTGCCCTTTATCCTTGGTATTTTTATGCTGTTTCGCCTGTCGCGTAAACTGGGTTGGTTGGCTCGCTGGTCCATGGCTTATGTGGTCGGACTGGCCGCCGGACTGCGGCTATATGGTTTCCTTAATTCGAATATTCTGGCGCAAGTCCGTGGTTCGGCATTGCCCTTATTCGATGGTTGGGGGACGGCGATCAATTCCATCATCTTGATCGTGGGAACTTTGACCGGTTTGTTTTACTTCTTTTTTTCCAAGGAGCATACGGGTGTATTCGGAAAAATCAGCCGGATCGGCATCTGGTTTTTAATGATTTCATTTGGCGCGGCGTTTGGCTTTGCCGTCATGGGCCGGATTTCATTGCTTATCGGGCGGTTTTATGACCTGATTGAGTTCAGTGGCGGCAATTATTATCATGCCACCTACTGGATTCTCGCCGTGATCATCATCCTCCTGGGTTATCAGGCATTTCGCGAACGCGGACAAAAACCCGAAGGTGTGTAATCCGGAAAGCTGTTGCTGTACGCTAATTTCCAATCAATAGAGGAGTTATATTGGCTCATCGTCTCTTAGAAGTTCATAATCTGAGAACCTATTTTTCCACCGAGGAAGGTTTGGCCAAAGCCGTGGATGATGTAACCTTGCATGTCGATGCCGGCGAAACCCTGGGAATTGTGGGTGAGTCCGGATGCGGTAAATCCGTCACGGCCCTATCGATTATGCGGCTTATTCCGGATCCACCGGGTAAGATTGTAGACGGCGAGATTACATTTGACGGAGTTGATGTGAGAGCGTTGCCGGAAGACAAGATGCGCAGCATCCGGGGCAATGAAATTTCCATGATCTTCCAGGAACCCATGACTTCCCTGAATCCGGTTTTCACGTGTGGCGACCAAATCATGGAAGCCATCCGCTTACATCAAAAAGTCAACAAGAAAGAAGCTCTGAAGCGAGCCATCGATATGTTGAATCTCGTTGGAATACCCGCTCCGGAACAGCGGATTGGCGAATATCCGCACCAACTATCCGGTGGCATGCGGCAACGGATCATGATCGCCATGGCGTTATCCTGTAATCCAAAGCTCCTCATCGCGGATGAGCCGACCACGGCCCTGGATGTGACGGTCCAGGCCCAGATTCTGGAATTGATCGCCGCACTACAGAAAAAGCTGAACATGTCGGTCATCATGATCACTCATGATTTGGGTGTGGTGGCGGAAGTAACCAAGCGGGTGATTGTCATGTACGCCGGGAAAATCGTGGAAGAAGGCGATATCAGGACCATCTTTAAAGCCCCGAAACACCCCTACACCGAAGGATTGTTAAAATCCATTCCGAATCCAACTCAAAAGGTTGACCGGTTAGCTGTGATCGAGGGGATTGTTCCGGTTCCCACGGAATTCCCGGATGGTTGCAAATTTCATCCGCGCTGCCCTTTGGCAACGGAACAATGCCGGACCGAGGAGCCACCGCTAAAAAGCTATGATTCCAGCATGGGTTTGACTGTAAGATGTTGGGAAGCATTCAAAGTGTTGCAAGTGGATGCCAAAATAGACGCATCCGCCGATTGAACCTCACTGATAATGATTGAATCGAATTGAATTATTTTGTAAGCAAAGGGTAGGTTAAGCAGGCATGGCTGTTTCAATTACACTACGCAATATCACGCATAATTTTGGCTCCATTACCGCCATTAATAATCTTTCGGTTGGGGTGGAGTATGGAACTATCTTTGCCATTGTGGGGCCTTCGGGCGCCGGGAAAAGCACGCTTCTAAAGATCATGGCCACGCTGTTGACGCCTACTCAGGGGTCAGGCTATGTGAATGGGCAAAATCTAACGGCGCGCCCCTGGCAAATCCGAAAACAAATCGGATATTTAGGGCAGCAGGTTGTCCTGGATGAGCAGTTGACTATTTTAGAGAATTTGTTGCTTCGCTGCCGTTTCCATGGGCTAACCTCCGAAGAAGCCGAAGCCCGCATCCTGGGATTGGCCGAGCGTTTCAACCTCATGGAGGTTTTGCATGAGCTACCCCGGGGACTACCCTATGGTATGCGGCGAAAAATACAATTGGTCCGCACCTTGTTGACGCAACCCAAAATATTGTTATTGGATGAACCAACGCGTAGTCAGGATCGGCAAACGGGGCTGGCTATTTGGGATTATCTGAGGGAACATAAAGCGAATTTAACCATCGTTTTAATCACCAGCAGCATGGCTGAGGTTGAACATGTGGCAGACCGCCTGATTATCATGAATCACGGATTTATCCTGGCTGATGGTTCGGTGAATGAGGTCCTGTTTGCACAACAGCCGAATCAAGTTCTGGAGGCGACTGTCCACGATGCTACCGAGCGGGAGTTTCAGGCACTTAAGAATGCCAAGGAAGTGCTCTCCTTTGACCGGCATCGGAATGTTTACCAAATAGTTACCAAACCCCAGACCAATCCCAGTTTGATTCTTCGGCTCTTTGAATCTAAAAATCTGATTTCGTTTATTCCGCAGAAGACGCGGCTAGCCGAGGCCTTTATCAACACTTTGGGTCAGGAGCAATTAATTCATGGGTAATGCATTTAAAACGCTGTGGTGGCGTGAACTAACACTTTATCGCCGGAATTTTGTCAGTGAAGGTTTGCTGAACCTGCTGTTACCGCTCTTTTTTTTCCTGTTTTTCGGACTGGGCTTTCAGACTGTTTTAAAACCGGTTACCGGCCAATCCTATATGGTATTTCTCATTCCCGGTGTAACACTATTGTCCATCGCGATCACGGCTTTTGATTCCACGGCTTGGTTTTATGCCACGAATCGGCGTAACCACCAATGGCAGGAAGTAATTCTAATGGGGGCTTTCTTGAATAAACGAGCCCTGCTCAATGCCCAGATAGCCGTGGCAACCATCAAAAGCTTGATACACGGTATGATCTTACTCATGATCATGATCTTTCTCACCGACGTGAGCAATATCCATCTGAATTTACAATCTTTTATCGTATTTGTAATCCTGACGGCTATTCAATTTGCGGCGCTGGGACATTTAGCCGGTATTTATTTGACACCGGGACCATTATTGGGCAGACTGACGGTTTTTGTGTTATTTCCACTCTTTCTCATATCCGGACTTGGTTGGTCTATCACCAACTATAGTCCATTTTTTGAGAAAATAGTCTCTTGGTTACCCACCTTCGCTTTGATTGACGGTGTCCAATCGGCCTTTCTTCGGGGTCGGATCGAGAATCTGTTTTTAATCGTTTCGGTGATTGAAACTCTGATTCTGTTGGGCTTGACACAATTCCTGACCGGCACACAGGAATCAGCATGAATGTTTATCTGGCGGGCGCCATTGAAGCGGCGCCCGATGATGGCCGGGTATGGCGCGAAGAGATAACGAAATTTCTCAAGAATGAGCTGGGCTATGCTGTACATGACCCTTCCCGGCAGGAAGTCACGGTGCTGACGCCAGCCGAGCATGATCAGTTCCGCGCGTGGCGCAGAACGGATTTCCCACGGTTTCAAGAAGTTATTCATCGTATTATAAAACATGATCTTAAGCAGATATTATTCAACACGGATTTTATCATATGCAAATGGGATGAGTATGTCCGGGATGGGGGCGGGACTCAGGGTGAATTAACGTTGGCTTTTTTGCACAACATTCCGGTTTACCTGGTTACCGATCTGCCGGTGGAGAAAATATCTTCCTGGATTTTAGGGTGCGTGACCGAAATATTTGACAATTTTCAAGCGCTGAAATCAACCTTGAGATCACGGAATATCCCCCGGAAACCCGTGCTGGGTAAGGATTAATATAAATCTTGACTTTATATGTAATTGCTTTAACTTGGCTTAAAATCAATGCTTACAAAACCTAGGTCTTGCATTGAATTCGACGGCTGAAAGGGAAGGAATCCCAAAGTTCAATTAAATCTTTCAGCTGACACTTTCACAGGAAATGGGACTAACTTTTAACCAGGAGGAAAACTCATGAAGAAACAGGAATTAGTAGCTAAAATTGCTGCTGATGCGGGGATTAGCAAAGCGCAGGCCGAACGTGCGCTGAGTGCTTTTACCGATGCGGTTACAACAACATTGAAGGGAAAAGACAAGCTGACCCTCGTTGGTTTCGGTACATTCGAAACCTCCGACCGGAAAGCGCGTGTTGCCCGCAACCCACGTACGGGTGCGAGTATCAATGTTCCGGCCAGCACGGTTCCTCGTTTCAAAGCTGGCAAAGCGCTCAAAGGCGCTGTCAACATCTAAGTCTAAGCCAAATAAAGGGACGTCCTCCCAGCAGTGCGTCCCTTCTTTTTTACGCCCGTCCCAATCTGATCGCGAGTTTTAAAGAAATAGCTGGTTTAAGTAGTCGCTTGATTACTTTGCTGCTGTAAAAGGAATTGGCACGGGTATGTTAAAACAAACCAGACAATATCTTCCGAGAGTTCCGGGAGTCGGCGCGTGAGGGCAGTGTGCCACGTTTCACTGCAGGCTCTGGTCAATAATTATTCATTTTTCCATTCGTTAGCGCCTGCCGCGGCTGTAATCCCGGTTGTTAAAGCCGACGCTTATGGCCACGGCGCCATACCGGTAACGAAGTGTCTCGTCAAAGAATTTTCAACCTCGCTGGTAGCCGTGGCAACCCTGGAAGAAGCTCAATCCTTAGCACCGAGTTTCCCGGAACTGGCCATATTAATTTTATCGAGAGTGTTCCCGGATGAGCTGTCTGCTTTGCCCAAGACCGCAATTTTGACGATAACCAGCCTGGAAGATTGGGCCGCGTTGAAGACTGCGGCAAAGGGGAAGCTGAAAGCGCATATCAATGTTAACACTGGAATGAATCGGTTGGGTGTACCCCCGGAAGCTGCATTAGAGTTGATACGCCAGTCTGTGAGCTCAATTGAAATTACGGGTGTTTATACTCATTTTTCTTCCTCGGATTCTCCTGCCAAACAGGTTTTCGATTTGCAAAAATCAATTTTTAATCAGTTTTGTTCGGCCTTGAATTCACTGGGCTTTTCCGGCCTGCGGCATGAAGCAAATTCGGCCGGCTTATTATCCGATTCGGCGGTAGCTTTAGATGCCGTGCGCCTGGGAATCGGGTTATATGGTTACGACACCAGTTCCCAGCGGCGATTTGCTGGGCATTTAGAGCCCGTGATGACCGTACAGGCACCCCTGGTCCGTATAGAAACAATTGAACCGGGTCAATCAGTCAGTTATGGCGAAACCTGGACGGCTGCTGTAACAACTCAAGTTGGAACTTTGCGGATTGGGTATGCCGACGGCTATCCACGCGCTTTATCCAATCGGGGTTTCGTGACCTTTGAAAATCAAATTTTCCCGGTAATCGGAACCGTCACCATGGACCATATCATGCTCGACCTGAAAAATTCCCGGCTCCCATCCGGTTCGTACCTGACGGTGTTTGGTGGGACCGGTGAATCCACTGGTATCGCAGCGATTGCCAATAAATTAAAAACGATTCCATACGAGATATGTTGCGGTATTTCACCGAGAGTCAGCCGGGTGTATTATGATTAACACCTTCATTTTTTGAAAATTTAAAGACTGAAAAAATGTTGACCTTGACGGAATTATTTTTATTGTGCCGATGAAGGGGAGAATCCGTAATCGTGACCATGGTTTTATCCAGATCTTCCGGAACTCTAGACTGCTGTGAAAGGAAAGCCGGTCCATGCTACAACCACTTGATGTCGTTATTTTGACAAATTCAAAACAGATTGATAATTCAGAGTTGATCAATCAGTTGGCTGCCCAAAGGGTGCATTTAATCGAGCAAAAAGAAATTTCGGGAGCTACACTCGGGAGCACACTTATGGCAGGTGAATCTGATTGGGTTCTACTTATCAACGCAGCCCAGTATAAAATAGTTTTAAAACAGAGCTGTTTTGATTTACTTCGTATGGTGGGTGAAAACAAACGCGATTGGTCCATGATCTATTCGGATTATGAAATTTTAACCGAAGGTTCGATCCGGGAAGAGCATTTATTGGACCATCATGCCGGACGATTAAGGGATGATACCGACTATGGCTTTGTGTGGCTGATCGCTAAAAAGCAGTTGGAATCGGCATTGCCCTTATCTTCCGGGACCAAACAAAATTTCCTGTACGACCTGCGTCTACGGTTAAGTGAACAAGGCCGAATTGGTCACATCGCCAACCGTTACGCCGGTAGTTTGTACACAGTCCAAAAGCAGGCCGATACTCAAAATGTTTTTTCTTATCTCATGGCTGGCAAGGAATCCCAACTGGAATTGGAACGGCTCGCTTCCGAGCATTTACAACGAATCGGAGCTTACCTTGAACCGGGTGAATACTATGAAACGGTGCCTTATTATGGCAAATCATACGACCTGGCGGCGTCGGTTGTTATTCCCGTAAATAACCGGCCGCAATTCATCGGACCGGCAATTGAATCGGTATTGAATCAAACGCTTCCGGAGGTAGAGGTTATTGTGGTAGTGAACGGCGGAGGTCAGGATCCTACCATACCGGCTGTTAAGGCTTACCAACGCGGTGGCGCCAAATATGATGCTGCTAAACCGGTAGTTAAGCTCATCGTCCACGACATTAATAATATTGGATTTTGTATTAACAGTGGACTTGAAGTTGCCAAGGGTAAATTTTATGTCCAACTGGATTCGGACGATCAACTAATCCCCGATGCGGTTGAGAAAATTATCGCAACCTATGCCGAAGATCCGAAAATTGGTATGGTCATCGGTTCCTACGAAGTATGGGAATTGGAATCATCCGGCGAATTAACGCGAATGGGTGGTATTCCGGTGGTAACCCACGGGGAATGGACCGAAGCAAATGGACGTAACAATCTACTGCGCATTAATGGCGCTGGCGCACCCCGCTCATTTTATATCGATTTGGCAAAAGATATGGGATTATTGGACATGAATACTTCTCCTTATGCCCGTAATTACGGAGAGGATTATCATTTTGTATTACGCCTGAGCGAACACTACCGCATTGGCCGAATCCGGGATCCCATTTACAAGGTAGTGCGCCACGCCGGCGGTACGGATCACAGTATCGACCATGATACGATAGATCGAAATAATAACGCCAAAGATTGGATGCGGCTGGAGGCCCTGAATCGGCGCAAAGCAATGAACGGAGTCTCGTAATGGACACATTCATTTTACTCGGTATTGATGGTGGAGCATCCAAGGTGTTGGTGAATCGCGTTTTGGTTCGCACTGATCCGATACGCTTTTCAATCGTAAAGCCATGGGTGGAAGTGAGTTACGAAACATCAGCGTTTTATCAATCCGGTTTTAAACCGGTAGCTCTGAAAAGACAATTAAAAGAGCGTGCAGCCAAAAGGACAATACTCACTAAAAAAGAAATCAATCAGGAAAAAGCCGTTATTGATACTTTCCAACGCGCAATAAAGGCGATTATTCCAGCGGGTGCTTTAACCAAATCCATTATCATCGGTATCGGGTTACCGGGATTAAAGGTTAAAAATAAACGCGGGATTGATGCCATGGCCAATGGTCCGCGGATGCCGAAATTTTTAGTGAACCTCGGCAAAGCTCTTAAAGATATTGGCATTAATACCTTGGAACCCATTCATCAGTTGGGGAGTGATGCTGATTATTGTGGTCTCGGTGAGCGCTACGGCGAACAGGGGTTGCTGCGGGATGTTTCTAATGCATACTATTTGGGAATCGGTACCGGCGTAGCGGATGCGTTACTGCTTGATGATGAGCTCGTTCCTTTTGATACTTGTAAAGCCTGGTTAGCCAAGACCTGGGAGATTGTACGAACGGAGGGTGTGACTTACGAATCCATTATTTCTGCTAAAGGCATCCAACAAGCCTATGCTGAACAAACCGATCAAACGGTGGAAGACCTGATTACCGAGAATATCTACCCCTGGCAGATATTTGAGCATGCAGCGGATGGTGATGAGATTGCTCAAAGGATTGTATCCAACGTAGTGGAAGCGTTGGCGGAACTCTTTTATAGCCGGATTAAAGCTTTAGCAGTGGGTGATGACTCGCTCACCCTGTTGCAAAAGGACCGCCGTTTGGAGCTGGACCATGTTTATCGGGGTAAAATTCTTGACCGAATCGTTGTCGGACAGCGGTTGGGTGATATCTGGCAATTCCCGGATTTTTCCCCCCTGTTAAAAGACCCGGTTTTTACTAAGCTTAGTGCACGAATTCACCAGTCTGACTTTCCACCCGAAATTAAAAATGCCTACCTGACCCAAACTAAACGGCTGGATGACGAATTTATCCAGGGAAGCGAAATTCGTCATGCCCCGGCCTTAGGTGCTGCAGTTGATGCCTATTTCAACTGGGTTAAATAGAAATACGATCCGTATCGGGATAATCCTTCCCGAAGATCACTCCACAACGGTGAAACTCCGTTGGCCCGATAATTTACTCGTTGCCAGCAACTATGATTTTGATGACAGAATTTGTCTGTTGGAACTCAGCGTTGCCGACAATCATCTCAACTTAAAAATGGGAACGGAGATTGTCCACCTGCCGGAGCTCATGCTTGCCACGGGTGACACGCTGGAGGGCTTGCAGCCGGAACGCGGAATTACCATCGAGTCAGTGGTGGCTGGCCGTGGATTTCATTGGGAAAAACAGATTCAGCCAATATTGCCGGGCAGACTGTTGTTTTCGGTAGTAAATGGCAATCTGCTGCTCATCAATGAGTTGTCCGTGGAAGCCTATGTAGCTTGCGTTGCTACAAGTGAGATGGGCGCTCGGGCGCCTTTCGATTTACTGGCGGCTCAATCAATTGTAGCCCGGTGCTGGGCGCTGGCCGGAGTGGAGAAAAAACACGCGGCCCTGAACTTCGATGTGTGTAACGATGATTGTTGTCAACGGTATCAGGGAACGACCTATCTCACTGATCACGCGCTCAAGGCAGCTCTCGCCACGGAGGATCAGGTGTTGGCGTTTCAGAACACGGTGATTGATGCCCGTTACTCCAAGAGTTGCGGTGGAATTGTGGAAGATTACACCAATATCTGGGGTGGGAAGCCGGTACCATACCTTGTTCCGTTCTGGGATGGGCCGGATCATCCGGAAGAATTCGCTGAATTTGATCTTGAGCCTTTACTGGATTACGATAAAGCTTATTGCTCATCCCGGCGCTTTTCAGAGGTGAATTTGACTGCCATGCTAGGTAAAGTCGATGTCTCCGGCAACTATTATCGTTGGATTGTGAAAGTACCCAAAACCGTGATCCTGAGTAACCTCAAACGTTATTATGACCTGGATTGGTCTGGCCTCTTCGAATTAATTATTCTCAAACGCGGAGCCAGTGGGCGAATTATTCATTTGCGTTTGGCCGGAGAAAATGAAGACGGTGATCAGGTGACATTTGACCTCAAAGCTGAATACGATGTCCGGAAAATATTCAGCGAATCTTTTCTCTATTCCGGCGCTTTTATCATCGAGAATAGCGGTACTTTGGAAGATGATGATCATGTAGTATTGCATGGTGCCGGCTGGGGCCACGGTGTCGGATTATGCCAAATAGGCGCCTTGGGCATGGCTTTGGAAGGAAAGTCCTATTCCGAAATCTTAAAACACTATTATCCGGGCACAACCTTGGAAGTCATCACCCTGGGAACCTATTCCTTACGGAAAAACGAGGGATGAGGTGAAACTGAAACGAACGATCTGGTTATCAGGTCTGTTATTGCTTTTCGGGTGTACATCCACCCGGGCACCCCTAACGGTGGTATTGCCTGCTCCCCTACCGCTATTTCAACCATCCGCGCCCCCCGTTACAACCGGTCTCGAAGTGTTTGTCCGGCAGCCGCATGATTCAACACTGCGTTTTGGATTGATGACCAATCAAACCGGGGTCGACCATTTATTGGAATCAAGTATCGTTCGCCTGGCCAATGTAATAAATCTGGTTGCATTATATTCGCCCGAACATGGCATTTACGGCGCCCAATATGCGGGTGATCGGGTTGGATCGGAAAAAGATCCCCAAACTGGTTTACCCTCCTATAGCATATACGGCAAAACACCGGAGGTAATTGCGCCTTTACTGGTTCCGGTCGATATCATGATCATCGATATCCAGGATATCGGCATCCGAGGCTACACCTATATCTACTCCATGGCGTATATGCTGCAGGCCGCGAAAATCGCCGGGAAAAAAGTGGTTGTCCTGGATCGTCCCAACCCTATTACCGGTACGATCGTGGAAGGCAATGTCCTAGACCCTGATTTTTCTTCGTTTGTGGGTTTGTACCCGATTCCGTATCGCTATGGAATGACCATCGGTGAACTGGCGTATCTGTTCAATGATGAATTCGGGATTGGCTGTGATCTGGAAATTCAGAAAATGGTGGGCTGGCGGCGGGATATGTGGTTCGCTGAAACCGGCTTGCCCTGGGTGCCAACTTCGCCTCATGTAC
>CAZIWX010000026.1:0-28214 GCA_964543125.1 uncultured Lentisphaeria bacterium
CACGGACGGGCAATGTCGTGCGACGGCTTGTCGAGCAGGGCACCGACCGGGCAGTTGTCGGCCAGGTCGCGAACACCATCGCCATCCAGGTCCAGAGTCAGTTTTTTGCCATATTCGATGAGTTCGTCCAGCGTTTCCGGCGCCCGGGTCAGCCCCGCCTGTTTGAACAGCCGCTTATTCCAAACCAAGGCCAGGTGATTCCCCAGTTCGTCGCCAATTTGGTAAAGATGACCATGGTAATAGGTCAGGCCGTTGGGATCGAAATCCTTGAGAAAAGTTGAATCAAATACCGTTTCCAACGGCTTGAGGATGTGCATTTCATCCAGCGCACCGGTAAAGTCGCTGGGACCGTACAGAATCTCCGGACCGCCACCCGTAAACGCGGCGGCTGACTGATATCCCATGCGGAGTTCTTCATTCTCCTTGTACAGAAGCATTATTCTAATATTCGGATTTTGTACTTCATATTGCTTAACAAGATCATTGAGAACCACCCGGCTGGGGGCCGGGCGCTGGTGCCAAAGGTGAAGAACGAAGGGTTCATCGGCAGCCTGTAATAAAGTGGCCAAACCAAGCCAGAAAGTTATGAGTATCGTCAGAATTGAATAACGATTTCTCATGCTTCCCACTTGTCTAAAAATGAATATATAAATAAACCTGAATTGTCAGATTCCAACGATTTTAGCGCCCCCCTTGAACCGTCTTCAGGGATCCTGCGGAAATGGTTAATTATCATAGATAGTAAATATACGCTACCTTGATGTTCTTCCAACTAACAAGGCTGGTTTGAACACTAAATTCGATGATTTTTTCGTACTTGCTGGCAAAGTATGAAAATCGTTATAAATCAATGGTCCGCCAACAGATCAGACACCACTATTCAATGGATAAAAACATGGTAAAACAACCCCATATTTTTAAATTTATAAACCGGATTGGCGCCATAAAAGAGAATGGAAATTATGCCATCCGGAATATTTCTGAGGAGTAATCATGCAAAACCTTAGGCGAAAACTTTTGTTGCCTCTGGGCATCTTCCTGGCCGGGCAAATTTCGGTGGTTTTCGGCCAAACCGTACCGGTGACTTTTCATTTCGATCCTCCGGTAGACAATTTTCAGATCGTACGCCTGGTGGGCAGTTTTAACGGCTGGAACAATGCCGACAATAATCTCACCATGACCGACCCGGATGGAGACGGTGTTTTTACACTTACCACACCACTGGCGCTGGGCGTTGTCCATAATTATAAATTCTGTCTGGATGCCGATTGGGGTCAGGCTTTCACCGATCCCGATAACCCCCAAATTAACCTTTCAGACAACAACAACTCCATCATCACCGTAACGGATCCCAATGTCACATATCTCCTACCGCGCGATATCACAACAGCGGGAGATGAATATGTGGATGTTTCCGATAATGGAGAGCCCATCCGGGCAATTATTGATAATACCGCTGGGAATCCTATTGATTTAGACAACCTGGAAGTGTTATACGATAGTGTGGCTCTCGATAATCCGGGTCAATATTTTAATGCCGCCGGTCATGAGTTCCTGTACCAGCTCCCCACCACCCCTGAAACCGGCGAGCACACCATTACGTTGACGGTCTCCTCGGCTAATGACACAATTACCCGCAGCTCGACCTATCGCTACGATCCCAGCTTGATTGTTTACCATGTTCCCACTGATTTCTATTTTGATACTCATAATTCCCGCAACCCATTCTTTACCGGTAGTATCAATTCTGTTTCACTTATGGGGGTTTTTAATAATTGGAATAATCAGTTCAATCCCATGCAGGATAGTGACGGTGATGGGGTTTGGGAAACAACCGCAATGCTGGAACCCCATGGATGGGAATACAAATTCCAAATCAACCATAGTCTATGGACCAGTGACTACGACAACCCACATTTCAATCCGGATAATGCTGACAATAACTGGGTTGTTGTGACCTTGGATTCAGTACCCTCTCTCAAATTATTAACTCCTAAACAGAGTCAAATTTTTATTAATGATGGGGCCCTGCCTGCATCTATTGATCTGAATGCGCTGTTGCGCCCTGGTATCCTGGGCGATGGTGTAGATGAGGGTTCGGTTTACGCCACCCTCAATGGAAATGCTCTGGATTTTAGTTTTAATTCGGAAACCGGCATCGTCAGTGCCTCCGGGCTAGATTTGGGTCCGGGAGTCAACACCCTTGAAATCGGATTTTCCAATGGCAAAGGGATGCCCGCGTCTCAGCTCTATACTTTCGGTTTGTATGAGCCCAATACCGGCTACCATTTTGTGGATGCTTTTAACGATGTTCAATATTTCCCGCCGGCTGGTATTGATCCTGCCGACCTTGATATTCATGATTTTCACATTGAAGCTGTTGGTGAAGGCTATGACCAACTCCACTTTATTGCCAATATGGGTGGAATTAGTGACCGCACCCGGTTAGGGTTACTCATCACGGATCCGGTGAATGCCACGGCCGAAGATCCGCTAGAACTTGAACTGGAATTACCGGATTGGAATGGAGAAGGTGTATTCGCCATTCTAGCAGATCCAAGTAGCACCGTATTTAATGCCACACGGGAAAATGTATTTCAGGAAAGTCGTGATCCGGTGGTTTACGGGAACCACACCATTGACTTGAACACAGCCGCGCTCAGTGAAAACCAATTCGATTTCATCCTGCCGTTGGCGTATTTGGATAGCTTGTTGGGGGGGTGGAATCAACAGCGGGTTTTCCTGCTTTTCTCCTACCTGGCCGCGGAAGATGGCAGTGCCAATAGTACGGAAGTTACAGGTGCTCAAGGCGGAATTGATGAACCGGAAGATCCGGATATTTACGATGCCGCATTTGTTCGCAGTGGATTTTGGCAAAATCGGATCCTCTCCAATTTTATTCCGGATAATGCAACCAACGGACCACGTCTTACCGCACTGGACGGTAGCGGCCGAGGGCAGGCTATTCTAACATCGAATGATATTTCCGACAGTCTGGCGACTTTTGGTCCGGTTATCACTTTCCTCACACCCGATGTGACCTACTGGTATGGCAATGTTCCGATTTCCTGGACCGTGGATGATACGCTGGTTGCAACCTCGACCCTCACTTTCAACGGTGTGGATACACTCATCGCTGCAGTTGATGGCATTTTTACTTATAACGCCATTTTGCAGGAAGGTGATAATGTGGTATCCGTCCGGGCTGTTGGTAGCAATGGATTTGCAACGACTTCAAACCCCCATATACTTACTTACACCCAAAACCACGATCCCAGCGTTTACATCACTATCGAGACCGCTGGCCGGGTAATGACGCTGACAGCGCATGGATCGTCCCCCGACAGTTTGAATCTAAGTTACTTGTGGTGGTCAGATCTCACTAATCCCGCGTCCATCAGTATTCTACCCTTCAGCTACACCTCCATTACACGAACGATTCCCGCAGCGAATGGCGCCTATTATTTCAATGTACGCGCTAAAGATTCGGAGAACCGGACGGCAACCGCCCGGTGTTACATCACAGCGAATGATAGTGGAATAATTGCGGGTGGACTGCAGGATCATGCCGCCTGGATCGACTCGGCGATCTTCTACGAGATCTATCCACGTTCTTTCAGCGAGCAAGGCGGATTTACCGGGATTATGGATCGCATTCCGGACATGTTGGATTTAGGTATTAACGCCGTTTGGCTTATGCCGATCTTTGAAGGTCCCACGACCCATGGTTATGAAATTACCGACTATTATCATCTGGAGCAGGATTATGGAACCGAGGCAGAGTTCGAAGATTTGGTTTCGACTCTGCATGAAAATGGCATCCATATCATCCTGGATTTTGTGGTGAACCACACCGGCATCGGCCATCCGTTTATTCAGAATGTCTTCCAATATCACGAGTATTCCCCTTGGGCGAATTGGTACATCTGGGATGGTGAACCCGGTAATTCTAACTATGAATACTATTTCGATTGGGCCTCACTCCCCAACCTGAATCATGTGAATCCGGATGTGCGCCATTACTTCATCAATGTGGCTAAATATTGGGTAAATCATTTTGACATCGATGGCTATCGTTGCGATGTAGCCTGGGGCGTTCAAGACCGTAGTTCCCTTTTCTGGCCGGAATGGCGCGCTGCGTTGAAAAACATAAAACCGGAAGTTTTCCTCGAAGCTGAAGCATCATCAGCCGAATCGGTGTTTTATGATCAGCGCTTTGATTCTGCAAATGACTGGGAACTGCGTAGCTGTATTTTGGAGGCCCTCCAGGGAACCAACACGTTGGATGCGCTGGACGCGGAATTACGACGGAACTACCCGGTATATGCCCGGCCGTTTCGGTTCCTGGAAAATCACGACGAAGCCCGGATGGCTTCATCTTACGATACCCAACGCTCAAAACTGGCGCATACGATTGTATTGATGGCCAACGGTGTTCCGCTAATTTATTCCGGCGGTGAAGTGGGTGAGCTAACGGGTCGTGGTTTGATTGATTGGAGTGATCCGGAAAATATCCGCCCGTATTTTCAACGCCTGGTGGAAATCCGAAAAACCTATATTCATAACCCGGAAATCCAGCGCGTCACCAATTCTGCTGCAATAGATATATACAGTTTCGCTTCCATTAGCGATAGTCAAGTTGTGGTTACAGTGGCGAATTTCAACGCGGCAGCCAATGATCTCACTTTGGATTTGTCCAGTCTGCCAATGGATGGTAACGGACCTTATTTTCTGTCCGATCTCATCAGCGGTGAAATCATTCAAGTTGATGCCGGTGATATTAGCGCCGTACCGGTTTCCCTGAATAGTTATCAAGCCCGGGTTTTCTATTTTGGGAGTGACGTTGTATCGGTGAGAGATTCACCCGGAGAATCCGGGAAGATTGCCGATTTTCGCCTGGAACAGAACTATCCCAATCCCTTCAATCCATCCACGGCAATTCAATATATTCTCCCCTCCAATTCCATGGTTAATCTGGTAATTTATGACATCACAGGCCGTGAAGTCACTCGACTGGTGCAAACCAGCCAGACAGCCGGGGATCATCAAATCTTCTGGAACGGACGGAATAGCAACCAGGGACGAGTTGCATCGGGTGTGTATTTCTATCGGCTGGAAGCCAGAGATACGAACGGCAAATTGGTGAATCGTCAAACCCGGCGGATGATGCTGATCAAATAGCAAACCCAACCTGAGACTAAATCATAGCCCCTGTTTAATTACCTACTAAAAAATGGGAGCTTAGAATTTACCATTGTTTTAAATAGTACATTTTAATCGATTTAGGGCGAATCCTCATCCACAATTCCGGTATCACCAGCCGGCCAAAAGGTTTCCAGCGATTCATCGAGATGCGCCCGCCAGGCGCCCCAGGAATGCCCTTCGTGCCAAGCCTGGTAAGTATAGGCAATACTACGATTATCTAAAACCGTCCGCATACTCTGAACGGCATCGTAAATAGACGATTCATAAGTCCCGGCATCCAGATAGATTTTGGCCGCAATCGTATCCGCCGCCTGGTATTGTGGAATGATATCCCCCAGCCAAAGCGCCGGTGAGAAAGCTCCGCAATTCCCAAAAACATCCGGCCGCTGAACAGCAAACAGGAATGAAACCAGGCCGCCGAGTGATACGCCGATGGTAGCGCGATTTTCCGGGGTGGGGATCGTGCGATATTGATCGTCGATCCACGGCACCAATTGATCACAGATTACGTGAATAAAATTGTAATCATAGGAATATTCGTCGTTCCGGTTGCGGGGATCGATAAACACGCCGATGACAGGTTGAATACGATTATTCTCGATTAGATAGTCCAGGATATTGGCCGCCGAAGCCAGGGTAACATACTCCCCACCGTCATGAAAATAGGCTGCCGGATAGGCAACGCCGGAAGTAGCGTAATCAGGTGGCAGGTAAATCCGAACCGTTCGCGTCAGACCAGCGGAATCGGTGAATGTTTGTTGTACCATGGTTCCGTGGGGAATTGGGTAAAATTGGATTTCCGGTGGCTGGTTGTAAGCCGGCATTGACAATTCAGAATTCGGACCGTAACCCCCGGAGCAAGTGTGGGAATTCAACGGATCCAGTATCCACTGACTGTTATTTAAAACAAATTTGTAATCCAGCCGCGCATCCGTTTCAAAAGTTTCAGCCCGGTAAAACAGGTTGGTTCCCGATAAATGAATCAAATCCTGATTGCCGGGATCCCAATTGTTGAAATCTCCGGCGACCTGCACACTGGCCGCGCTGACGGAGCGATATAAAAAATAGGCCCGGGTTGAATCTTCCACATACGGGATACCCGTCGTTGATTGTGCCCACGTAATAAAGGAGTCCACCAGGGCCTGTTTGGCAACCGGATCAGCGGTTGCATAAACCTGGGAAATAAAATCATTAAACGACGAAAAGAGCGGTTCCCGGGGTTCCGTTTTAATCAATCCGGGTTCATTTTCGTTTGTTGGAGGCGCCGTCAGGGTTGCTCCGGTCTTACAACTATTCAGAAAAATACCGAAAGCCAAAATGATGCTGAAATGATACGGTTTAATGTGACTTTCCTCCCCGGTCGGTAGCCTGCTCAATATCGATCGTTTGAGTATAAGAAACAAGCGGGGTGGAAGTTGTCTCCCACCCTGCTATAAGGTTCAACTCGACTGTTTGTCTTTAGCCAACAAACACTAAGTTGATTATTTCATCAAGACCATTTTGTTCGACAGGACCTTGTTTCCGGCTTGCAGACGATAGATATACAAACCGCTGTTCACCTTTTCGCCATGCTCATTGGTGGCATCCCAGGTTACGCGATAGTTGCCGGCGTTCCGGGCACTGTTGACCAATGTTTTTACTTCCTGGCCCAGAACATTGTAAACCGCTAACCGGACCAAACCGGCTTCAGGAACACTGAAGCTGATCGTTGTGGCCGGGTTGAACGGATTCGGATAGTTCTGTTCCAGCGAATAGTCGGTAGGAATACCGGGCATTTCTTCGATTGCAAGGGGCGCACAAAGCTGCGGAAATGGAACATTCTCATCCGTATTCTGACTACCGAAACAGTCTTCCGGTGCAATATAGGTCGCCGCGGCATCATCAATGATTACCGAACGATTTTCACCGAAACCGGCTTCGTTATCCAAGGAGTTGATACCGTATTTGTACCCTTGTTCCTTGGCCTGACCGGCGGTAAACAAATAATCAAAGGAATATTTGAATCCACTCGTATCCGTCTGAGTCATAGCCCAGTCACCGGTACTTTCCAGGTCATTACCCCAATCCCACCACTGGCTTAGTAAACCATTGATGCTGATACCGGTGACTTCCGACCAGGCACCGATTCCGTCAGAACCGGTCTGAGTGTCGATGAGTGTGTCACCAGCGGCCAGAGCCCGGTAAGCCGAGGAAATGTCAACGCTAAAGGTAACCGTCACATCTTGGGTAATAATGTCATCCGGTGTGACATCAGCAAAGTAAACCGGAGCTTGGAGAATTTCACCGTAACCATTGGAATCCGTATCTTCTTCCGATCCGGTGGGTGTCCAACTCCGGTTCGGGGAACCTTCCCAAACGGCAGCATTTACATCGCCACCCTGCAAGATGACAAACTTATACTCCACCGGTGTTCCTACAGGCATGTCATCAAACTGATTGATGATGATATAGACATTGCTCTGACTGGGATCCAGTGACAGCTCAACTGCACCACCCCAACCACCGTATTGGGCGGGAGCACCACGAACCACGACAATATCACCACTGTCCGGCTGGAAATTGCCATTCAGTAACTGGACCGTCATATCGACCTGTAGCAGAACTTCTACATTAGTTGCAGCCACGGGCTCCTGGCGATTGTACCAGTCGGTCGGAATGACATTATCACCAGCAACGACATCAAAGGTCCGGTTTGGGTCGCCTTCGGCAGTTGCCCAATCACCGTTGATACGGAATTTGTATTCAATGGCGCCTACGGCAACACTATCAACGGTAAGCGTGTAGACGGAGTCACCATCCGCATCGGTGAAATGTTCGCTACCTCCCCAACCGTTGAGTGATCCGGCCACATCTACAAAGTCATTCGCCGGGTCAAAATTACCCAACGTCATCTGGAAGCCCATGTTGACATTGAATGTCACGGTGGGAAACAATGAACCACAATCCTGTGGGAAGGGTAGATTCTCGTCCGTATTCTGACTTCCGAAGCAATCTTCCGGAGCAATATAGGTCGAGGTCGAATCATCGATAGTTACCGAGCGGTTTTCAGCAAATCCGGCTTCGTTATCCAATGAATTGATACCGTATTTATACTCCTGCACCTTGGCCTGACCGGCGGTAAACAAATAATCAAAGGAATATTTTAAACCTTCGTTATCGGTCTGGGTCATGGCCCAGTCACCGGTACTCTCCAGGTCATTACCCCAATCCCACCACTGGCTCAGCAAACCATTAATGTTGACGCCGTTGACTTCCGACCAGGCGCCGATTCCATCAGAACCGGTCTGAGTGTCGATGAGTGTGTCACCAGCGGCCAGAGCCCGGTAAGCCGAGGAAATGTCAACGCTAAAGGTAACCGTCACATCTTGGGTAATAATGTCATCCGGTGTGACATCAGCAAAGTAAACCGGAGCTTGGAGAATTTCACCGTAACCATTGGAATCCGTATCTTCTTCCGATCCGGTGGGTGTCCAACTCCGGTTCGGGGAACCTTCCCAAACGGCAGCATTTACATCGCCACCCTGCAAGATGACAAACTTATACTCCACCGGTGTTCCTACAGGCATGTCATCAAACTGATTGATGATGATATAGACATTGCTCTGACTGGGATCCAGTGACAGCTCAACTGCACCACCCCAACCACCGTATTGGGCGGGAGCACCACGAACCACGACAATATCACCACTGTCCGGCTGGAAATTGCCATTCAGTAACTGGACCGTCATATCGACCTGTAGCAGAACTTCTACATTAGTTGCAGCCACGGGCTCCTGGCGATTGTACCAGTCGGTCGGAATGACATTATCACCAGCAACGACATCAAAGGTCCGGTTTGGGTCGCCTTCGGCAGTTGCCCAATCACCGTTGATACGGAATTTGTATTCAATGGCGCCTACGGCAACACTATCAACGGTAAGCGTGTAGACGGAGTCACCATCCGCATCGGTGAAATGTTCGCTACCTCCCCAACCGTTGAGTGATCCGGCCACATCTACAAAGTCATTCGCCGGGTCAAAATTACCCAACGTCATCTGGAAGCCCATGTTGACATTGAATGTCACGGTGGCTCCCATTGTGATTCCTGTGCCTAACACAAGAATACCTAAAACGAGTAACAACTTTTTCATAGTTGCTCCTTTCACGGGTTGATTCGTTTGTTAAAAAACCAGGGCCAGACTGAAATTTTGAACGTCTTTCAATCGGCCGAAGTATTCGTATCCATAATCGGCCCGGAAGCGAATGCCCTGTACGGGAACATTCAAACCGGCGCCCAAGGTGAAACTTTCTTCAGAATGCTGTAAAAAGAGACTTTTATACCCGGCTCGCAGCGCAATTTGGCGGAACAAAGTCAATTCAGTGCCCACATTCACACTTTCATTATTGTAATTGGGATGCAGGGCGTCGGCCGCAATTGTCCAGCCGAGCAGGGGAGATTTCAAGAGGTCCATGACGATGCCCGCCCGAAACAAGATCGGCAGGTCAAATGCATCGGTTTTCAAGATCGAAACGATCTTGCCGTTATTCCCATCCTGGTCTGGAGCAATATCGTAATACTGCTCCAGGTCGGTGCCCGCAAGCTGCATGGATGAACCATAATTCGAGATGCTGATCCCGATATCAAAGCCATGAAAGGGCGTTTTGTAAAGTGTACCCAAATCCAGGGCGATCCCCGTGGCCTGTTCATGCCAGATGCGTTGCTGAATATATTTGAGGGTACCGCCGATATAAAAACGATCGGTCATGGCGCGGGCAATGGTAACGCCCATTGACAGATCGGCGGCAGTGAAGTTCAAACCATCCCCTTCAGGATAATCGATGGTCGTATGCAGCATGTTGCCGTAATCCAGCACTGTACTGGAAATACCGATCACGCCAATACCCGGCAGTTGGAAAATGCCGGCTAAATAATCGAGTCTGGTTCCCGCCAGCCAGTTGCTGTGGACAAAAAGCGCCTGGTTCCCAATCAGGTTAGCCGCGGCGCCGGGATTCCAGTATAGCGCCGTGGCATCATTTACACTCGCCACATGCGCGCCGCCCATCCCCAGGGAGCGGCCGCCGATTTCAATTCCCAAAAAGGGCGCAGCTTTGGTCCCTACCATTGACTGCGCCGTTAAATACAGTGGTAGAATTCCCAATAAGCCGAATTTTATAAGTAATCGTTTCATAATGTCTTACTTAATAATTGCGAATTTACCAATTGAAGTGCCCAGTTTGCCGGCATCTATTTGATAGATATAGACTCCATAAGAAATATCGAGGCCCTCCCGGGTTCTTAGATTCCAGGAGACGGAACCATCAAAAATGGAGTCGGAGTGATGCAAAGTAACCAAAGGGTCGCCCCGAATCGTATAAATCCGGACCTCACTGTTGGCCGGTAAATGAATAAAGTCAATGCGGCGTTCACCCCGGCCACTGGTGAAGCGATTGACCGGCTCCCAGCGTACCGCGGCCACATAGGGATTAGGAACAACCCGCACCCGGTTTTGCCACCCGGCGGTTTGCGCCGAATCTACCGCGGCACTCAGGGTTTCGTACTGGAAAATATCACGCGCAGTAAAGGGTTTGGTCGTCATGAATCGCAACGTATCACCAGCTCCCAACGATCTTACCGGACTCATTGTGGTATCATGTGCTAAAAGATCGATTGTGTCGGCAAATGCGAATTTCATATACCAACTAATAAAGTTTTCGCCGTCTGCGGTTCTGTGAAAAATGTATGTGGTGAAATCACGTATTGTGCCATTCACCGCTTTATATCCGGGGGCCGGCAGAGTGTCACCGGTAGTGAGATCAAAAATCCTGAAGTTGATCGGCGTAGCAACCAACCGGGCAGAAAAACTTAATGTCCAGGCCGCGGAAGTCTGCACCGTGGAATCGTAAAAAATGATTTCGTAGTCGTGTGGAATCTTACGCTTGGCGGAATTGAAAAGCGGATCAATGCTGAAACTGATCGTGGGTAGTGAATCCAGGGGACGATTACTGGAGAACCGTTCCGGGGCCGGATTTATTTTCCAGGTATTTCCAAAGATATAGCGTACACCATCCACCACCGGTGACTCCGGGCGAATATCCGGGTACAATAATCCGAAATTATCTTTAAGATAGGCATAATTAGGAGCCCCGGCATAGAAGTGACTGCTGTTCAATACGACCGTATCCGGCGCCGCTCCGCCTAAGCGGGCAACGGTAAACTGGGTGGTGATGGCCTGCATTTCGTCCGGATCCTTCAAGTCCAGATGCGGCTCACCTGCATCGGGTTGGCCATTCCCTTCGGTGCCGTCCACATCAGGACCGGGATAAGTGCCGTAATACACGGTGCCTGATTTATACTTGCGATACACCGGGTCTCCGATATTGTGAGCCCATAATCCGTCGCTGCCGGTATCGTCGACAATACTGTCGCCGTTGGCCGAATTGTATTCACCATCACCGTTGGCATCGTAATAGGCAACCCAATCGCTGTCGTTGTCGATCAGATCGTTGCTCATGTCTCTGAAATAAAGCTGATACCGGGCAGCGTCTTTGACGGCATACTCATCCAGGAAATAGAGTTCGACTTGTCCGTTGCCATCACCGGAGAGATGGGTAATGCCGGTAACCGTGGGCGGTGTATAACCGGCGACCCGGGCGTTGGGCGTCACCTGAACCGTATTGGCGTCGAAAGTGAGTTTGTCATTCAACTCCAGGATCGTTTTGGTGCACTCAGCCGGATAGATATTCTTGGGAATATCGCCGTGGTCATAGGAAACCACCGCGTAAAAATAACGTTGTCCGTTGACCACCGTTGTATCCGTCCAGGAGTGCTTCAGTCCACTATCCTTACCGAGATAGTAAGCAGCGCCGCTTACCCGATCCGGATCACCCGGGAAAAATCCTTTAATGTCATCCACCAGATCAAACTGAGCAATGGCATCATAAAAAACCGGCGTCCCAAAGCCGTCGGTGATTGTGTTGATTTCGTTAAACCCAAAATCGGTGGCACGATAGATTTTGTAGCCTTCAAAATCATAACCTGAAACGGGGTCGTAAGTATACTCGGCGGCATCGTCCCAATAGAGCGTTACCCGTTTATCGCCGGGAACAACGCGGACAAGCGGTTTATCCGGTGGCCGGGCAAAATTGTAATTATTATCATAAATCTGCTGGATCGTAATTTTATTGTTCAGAATGTCTTCGAAATCCTGACCAAATACCAGTCCCACTGAAAAACGCTCGGTTTGTTTCGCATGCAGGGGGAAATAACCGGCGCCATAAATAAAGTCACCATCAACGGGATTGGTTTCGATATCCTTGGTTACATTGATGGACGGTTCGAGCCGATCCCAAAGGGCCGGATCAGAACTCATTCGCACCGCACCGGGCGGTGTGAAATAAACGAAGCTGGTGAGACCGATCTGGTCGGATTCGTCAATATCGGTTTTGTCAATATGCGGCTCTCCGGGCAACCCGGTGTCCACCAATTGGCCGTTGGCGCCGGTGGGCTGATAACCTGAGGTGGGTTGACCATCGCCTTCACCGAGATCAGAAGTCCCGGCGACTCCATCGATACCAACATCATCCGTGATGGGGTCCCAGTCGGCATCGTTGTCAACACCATCACCGCGAGCTTCATCCAGCATGGGGTCAGTTTCGCCCAGACCGGTCACATAATCAACATATTGCAACGGCGGGAGTGGCGTCAAAGGCGGTACCCGGCTCACCCGGTTCAGATAATGGTTCAGCGTATCTTCATCGATAATGCCATCCAGATCGTCGTCCAATAAATTTCCCACGAGTTCTTTAAAGCGAGTTGAATTAGCGATCACCTGAACAACCCGGCCCTGGGTCATAATTTCAGTAGTATCGGCTACAAGCCGGATTACGGTACGAGCGGATGTTTCCGGATCGATGGACACTACTTTATTCTTCGAGGTCAGATTATAAATAGTGGTACTAAATGAATTGGCATCGAAATAAGGCGCTGAACCGTCAAAATCAGCGTCATCACCATCATTATCAATCCCGTCCGTGTTATTGCCCGGAGATTCCAAGAAGGCGTAACCGGCGTACCCTACCGGCCCGTCAAAACAGGGACTGTAAGCCGGCGGAGCGTCGTAAGAATAAGTAATGTCGTTTTCAGCGTCAAAATACGCTAAATCGTCATTAGAGTCCCCACAGCGTCCACCCGCGAGGGTACCTACCATCATGCCGAAGGCTGCTTTTTGAAAATTGGTCGTTCCACGATTGGTCACATCATATAGCCAGAAGATGGCATCTTCCGCCAGAAAATGCGCCCACTGGAGTCCCCGGACGGAGGTTTGCAATCCCATCCCGTACATAAGTGTGTTGACCGAGTCCGGTTGAAATACCTTGGGTGTGGTAGCATCACCGGGTTTTTTAAAATTGAATTCCCGATCGTTATTGTCATCCATCACGAAATAGGATTCCTGATCGGCGTTTTTCACATTTTTACCGAAGTACCCGTTCCAGGAACCCGGCCAGCCCGGATCGTCAACGGAATTCAATTTATCGGGCCAGTAAGGCGGCCAGGAATCTGGCAAACCATCATCATCCCCCGAGCTCGGGAATCCGTCGGGACCATCATTATCCAGGTCGGTGGACAGGGCCACTAAATTTGTATCAGCATTGGCATAACCCGGAATCGGCTGAAAGGTCCAGGTTGGGCCGCCGGAGGAGGGGCCATCGGTCCATTGGCGTGGGCCATCGCTGGTTCCGACCGAATGAAACAGCTTATAAACTTTAGCCCGGTAGGCAAAAGTATCGCTACCCGTTACCACAATCGTTGTTGTATCATGTCCAAGCAGATCAAACCTGGTATAAGTATCGCCCTGTCGATCAAGCAGCGTATCATGAGCCGCGTTAATAAAGCGCAGCGTGTCAATCCAGGACTGGTAAGCTTCAACTCCTAACAGGGGACTCACATCACCAATATACATATTGCCGGAACCGATCGGCCATTCACCCTCCGGACCGTCGCCCATGGTTCCGGCTACAAGACCGTCATTAAAAAAGACCGTCCGAACCTTATTCCCGGAATGAATTCCACGCTTACGGAAGGTGGGATCACCAAAAGGCTGCGCCCGGACCTGAGCCGCTAATAATGTGAGGCACAGAAAGTAGAATATACCACGGCGGGGCATATTAATTACTCCCTACCGAGAATCCGATAGTCATGCGCCGCGGTTCGCCAAACCATGTCGGGTGGTTGAAGTAGGCATCCAAAGTGTTGATGGATTCAAGGGCGTTATTGGCCCGGGCACGGTTTTCGGCCAATGTGTACTTTGCTGAGCCGGTATCGCCATTAACCGTGTATTGATTCAAAGCATCGAGAACATTATTTGCTTTGATGTAAAAGTTCACCTTTTTCCCGAACAAAAACAGGTTACGGTAGAGCTTCAGATCCAGGAGAAGGGTCGTTGGTTTGGTGCCGGAGTTGGGCACCGCGGTACCTAAATTGCCCTGGTCATCACTCGGTGTATAGGGTAATCCGGTTCCAAACTGCCCGTTGAGGCTGGCGCCCCACTTAGACAGGTCTCCAACCGTAGCAGTGAAATTCAAACTATAGCGCTGATCCCAGTCAAGCCGCAGAAAACGGATTTCCGGTTCCTGATCACCCTGTAGAGCCCGAAAGGCTGCTTGCGCGTCAGAAGCATTACCTTTCGCGATCTGAAAGGTGTAATCAATATTCGCGCTCCACAGGTCCGAATGCCGTTTATCAAAAGCAATCGTGACGCCCCGGGCATTGGCATAATCAAGATTAATGTATTGAACGTATTTGCGCCGATCGTAAGTCTCCCAGACTTTATTGGCGCTCACCAGGTTGCGAATATCCCGATAATAGAAATTTACATCCAGACCGATAAAGCCGGTTAATTGCTGCTGGAGTCCAATCTCGTAGCTTACCGTTTTTTGAGCTTTTAGGTCGGGATTTCCAATTAGGCTATTAATACCCGTCCCGGAAGCCAGGCGATAGTCGGGGTTGGTAAAAATTTGTTCATAATTGGGAATTTGGAAAAAATGGCCGTAAGAAATATGAATGACGCCACGGTCGGAGATGGGGTATCCGAGACCGATGCGTGGACTGAGTTGCCATTTAGGTGTTGCCCGTTGGTACCAAAAAGAATTTTTCTCGGCCAATGACAGTTCGTTCATGATGGTTTTTTCTGAAAAATCATAGTGCCCGTCACTATCGATATCCGTGTAGGACTCACCGGACTCCCAAACACCGTCTTCATTGGCATCAACAAACGGCTCCTGATCGTCGATATGGCCGTCACCATCTCTGTCTTTGTACCGATGAGCCGGTTTTAAGGGATTATAAATATCGGGATCGGTCATATCACGGGGTATTTTGCCATTTGAATTGAAATAATCATACCGTAGGCCTGCATTGACGATCAAGCTGGAAAATTCAAGCTTGGTCTGAAGATAGCCGGATACTTCCAGCGGCTTTACACGGAGAATCGAGCTGATTGTGTCGCTGGTCTGGACATCGTAGGAAACAGCATGGGTGTACAGGTCATTCGATCGGCTCTGGTAACCGGCTTTAAGCTCCACGACTTTGTTCAGTTGATTCGTGTAGTCACCTTTAAATACTTCAGAAATCGATCGGCGGTTATACCAGTTACTCTGAATGCCGCCTGTAAAAAAGCTGTAAAGTTGTTGGGCCCCCAGGACATTGATCAAATCCAGCGAACCATCCCCGTTTAGATCAGCATGCTGCTGCATCTCCCGGGCGGTTTTATACTTGTACTCTAACCATTCGTATTCAACCCGGGAATACCCCAGCGTATAAAAACTGGAGCGCGATAATTGGTGATTAATTCCAACGGTATAGCTATCACCGGTTTTATAGCGGTCTTGCAATCCATCCGGATTCAATTGGAAAGCTTCATCCCAGTTCCGTTGCGAAGAATGATCATGCAAATAATTAAAATTGATGCCAAAGGTTGGTGTAAGTTTATAGGTGAGTTTAGTATGGAGAGAGTACTTGGAATAGGGATTCATGGATACAAAAGAAGAATCGCCGGTGCCCAGGCGATAGCCCCGGTTCTTGAATTGGTGGAGCGAATCCAGATCGAATGGCGCATATCCCACCGCCCCGGAGCTTAAATTCAAGCCCTTAACCCACCATTTTGCATCACCACCCACTCCGGTGCGAGGATCGATGGTTGAATAAAAGGTGTCGTCAATTTTATACTGCCGGACACCATCCAGGTAACCGGCATCAGCATAACGGCGATAGGTAGAGAAAAATGAAAGCTTTTTAAAAAACAAAGGCCCTGACATACTCATTTGAAAATTGCTCAAAGCCAGGGGATCGATTGCATCTATATTGGGAAAAATTGAGGTATGATTCGAAATATGGTCTCCCAGATATCCTGAGAAATTATAGCTGAAATGATCTGAGCCGTCTTTGGTTACGATATTGACAACCCCCGACATTGCCTGGCCATATTCGGCATTAAAAGCACCCGTGATAAATTGTAGCTCCTGAATGGAGGTGTTTTCAATATCTACCGCCAAACTGCCATTATAGGGATCGGTAACGGGAATACCGTCAACCATGTATAAGGTCTCACCTGAACGGCCACCCCGGACGTGACCGTTAACGACACCCGCCTGGAGCTCTAATACTTCGCTAAAAGTCTCCACCGGCATGGCATCTATTTGCTCGGAAGTAACATGGCTGGCGCTGGCGGTGAGATCCTTGATCACTAAAGGCCGCTCAGCGGTAACAGTGACGACTTCATTCGATTCTAAGACTTGACTAGACAGTTCCACATTGATTTCGGTCGTCAAATCGACAGAGACCAAAATATTGGTGACCTGTGTTCTCTGATAGCCAATCATGCTGGCAACAACGTTATATTTGCCCGGCGGCACCCCGATGATGGTGTAGCTGCCATCCACACCGGTCGCGGCGCCGAGATAATCCGAACCTTCCACGATGATGTTACAGCCAATAAGCGGTTCACCCGATTGAGCGTCTTTCACGATTCCGGAAATTTTACCCGTCGTGCCGGCTTTTAAAGGATTTGTAACCAGGGTAACACTTAGCAAAACCAGGCAAATCCAGGCTGAAATCGTGGTAAAAAGTGTGGCTAATTGTTGCTTAAAACGGGCAAGCAACTTCATGGTTGTTCACGCCTATAAAAATTCAGGTACCAAAGTATTTTCACACCGGTCGCATAGTAACCCTGTTGTGAGTTACGCTTCGAAAGAAATTAAATTCAGACTTACCTAATTTCAAGCTAAATCTGTCATTACAAAAATCCCGTATTCCCCCTTACTAAACAGGAAGGTGGTTGGATAAGATAATTTTTTTCTGCTCAAAGCGGTGAAATCCGGCCCGATACCTTAGCCGCCGCGTATATTATGCCCATGGTGAACAAACGCCGGCGTGGAGCCTTACAATTCGTTCCAGTATTGGGGCTGGCGCTTATCGTCACCGCCTGCGGGAAGAAACCGCCCTCCGATAAAATCATTGCCACGGCCGGGAATCGTTCGATCAGCGTCTCAGCCTTTAAACGGGCTTACCTGCCGGTTATCCTGTATACCGGCGAGCGTGATAACGAACAGACCCGGGAGAAATTGCTGAACGACTATTTGGGTCAAAAAATCCTGGCGCAGGCAGCGGAAACTTTGCATCTGGATACGCTGGCCCGGATTGACGCCTGGGTTGAGCCGATTAAACGGAATGCGCTCATTCGCAAGGTCTATGAATCTGAAGTTAAGAATGACATTCAGGACCCCGGCGAGGCGCAATTGAAACAGGCCTTTCTCCGAGCAAATGAGCAGCGGCTGGTTCAGCATTTATTTGTATCCAGTGAATCTACCGCCGATAGCTTATACTCGCTGCTGGAGTCGGGTGCGGCCGATTTCAAAACTCTGGCTCAGACCCTATTCCGGGATTCAACGCTGCGTGAAAACGGAGGCCGGTTAGGCTGGGTCGGTTTCGGGCAACTGGACCAGACGCTGGAAGACACTATTTACCACCTCCCCGTGGGAAAATTATCGCATCCGGTTCACAGCATTTATGGTTGGCATCTTGTTAGAGTAAATCAGGTGCAACGGCAACGACTGGTTACCCGGACCGATTATGAACTTCTCAAACCGCGCCTGCAAAAAATCATCCGTGAGCGGGAAGAATTCACGCGCTCGCGGCAATTTATCAATACCTTCATGAAACAGGCAGACTTAAAATTCAATCCCGAGACAACGCCCCGGGTCCTGGGAATTTTAGCCAACCAGCTTCGTGCTCTGAGAGATGGTTTGGCCAGCCGGCATCAACCCGCCCTGAGCGAGCGGGAATTGGGAATCGTGCAGAATGATCTGACACCCTTCCTGGATCAGCCTTTACTCACCTTCGATCACACGACCTGGCGCGTGAAAGATCTTATTCAGCGGCTTCAATTCATGAACACGCGCCTGATGTTTAAAAACCTCCAGTCTGCAATCGCTTATCTCATACGGGATGAATTATTGGTGCGGCAAGCCATGGATCAGGGCTATGCTAATGACCCGGAAGTTAAAGCGGAAGTTCAGGATCGCCGGGATCAGATTTTGGCCCAGCTCTATTTACAGGCACGCTGGGATTCACTCAGATTTACCAAACATACGCTCAGAGCTTATTACAATGACACCTGGTCCGGGCAATACCTGGCGCCCGATAGTCTTTACCTCGAAGAAATACTGGTCCCGACCGCAATCCAGGCCCAACGGATTAAGACGCAGCTTGAAGCAGGTCAACCTTTCGACAGGTTCGCCCGGAAATATTCACGCAAAGGATTTAACCGGGGTAGCCTGGGCTGGCAGGTTCAGGGAAGCACACCATTTCCCGTTTTTTATAACCAAGCGGTTAATTTACCGGTCAGAACGGTTACCGATCCCATTCGAACAGCCGCCGGCTGGTCACTCATTCGCGCTACCAGCCGGCATCGGCATCCCCTGCCTTTTCAACAAATCAGGGAGCGGGTCGAGGAGGATTATCGAGCAAATCAGTGGCGCTTGTTTCGCTATAAGATGGTCCGGGCTAATCAAACCCAATATCCCGTTACCGTAAATCTGGATAATCTGAAAAATCTTTAGTTTTGTGATTTTACAACCTTCACCACACTATTCCGGCCACCGTAGGGATCCAGAATAAAAGCCTTCGCATTCTCATCCGGCAGCCAGGTTTTCCCGTTCAGGATAAATTTATATTGATAGGTTCCGGAGCGGAGTGGGATAGTCATCGTTAGCGTGTCGCCCTGTTGGATTACCGGATAATGCACCGGTTTCCAATTAGAGAAGTCACCTGCGATGGACCACTGTTCAGGGTCGAGTCCCGGCACGGCGAGATTAAATTCTTGTTGAATATAATCACCCGTGAGACGGTTAGTGAATTGCGCCCAGGGCTGCTTTAAATCAAAGGTTCCCGTAACCGGCCATATAGCGGCGCCATAAGGTGGGACCGTGACCAAAATGGAATCGGCCTCAATGGCAATCCGGGCCGTTCCATAAAGCCTGGATCCAATTTCATCTAATGCGTAGCGGCCGGATTGGCGGGGGAATGTCACTGTTTCCGGCGTTTCGGCATTATTTAAAATCACCAGCAGATTTTCATCGGCAGTGGCTCGCAAATACACATATTCACCCCAATCCTGGTATAATTCAAAAAAAACGCCCGTGGCGAGGGTTGGGTAGTGTTTCCGCAGTCGAATCAATTGTCTAACATGAGCTAATTGTTTTTTCTGGTCAAGTGTTAAAGAATCGGGAAACATCAAACGATTCAGGTAATCCTGCGAGACGCCGGTCTGAGGATTATTCACGGGCGCACCCGGCAGTCCAATTTCCGTTCCGTAATACAAAACCGGTATTCCGGGGGTTGTAAACAAATAGGTCAGCGCCAGCAACTGCTTGGCTCGGGCATTATGCTTGATTCCTGTATTAAAACGAGTCACATCGTGATTATCGATAAGCGTAGCCAGCGCCTCGCGGCCGTAATTCTTAGCGGCGGATTTGCGAAAAGCAGACAATTCCCGGATACTCCCACTCCGGGCAAACGTGTTCTTAATTGCGTAATAACCGGGAATATCGAATAAAGCGTCCAAACCGAGGTTCAGATAGGCCTTAAAGCGCTCCGGTTCACCCCAGAATACTTCACCCAACAGGATAAAATCCTTTCCCTCGGACTGATGTAAGGCATCATCAAACTGCCGCCAGAAACGGGGGGCAATGTGTTTGATCGCATCGAGACGAAAACCGTCGCAATCCGTTTTTGCCACCCAGAATTTCGACATCCGGATCAGATAGTCAGCCACTTCCGGGTTTTCCTGATTCAAGTCGGGCATCCCCTGGAGTGCTCCGCGTTCAATTTGCTGTTGATCGTACCAATCCGTAATGGGATACGGCGCACCATTGGGTTGACGATGAAACCAATCGGATTTGGAAGAATCATGCACCCAGGGATGATCTTGAGCGGTTTGATTAAAAACCATGTCGAATATGACTTTGATCCCACGCCGGTGGGCCGCTTTCACTAAATTTTGGAGGTCGGCAATGGTACCGAAATGCTCATCAACCTGATAAAAATCGATGGGATGATAGCCGTGATAAGGCCACCAACCCTCGAAATCAGAATCGGAATTATTGAAAAACGGTGAAATCCAAATGGCCGTAATCCCTAACGATTCAAGATAATCCAACCCATCAATGACACCTTTAATGTCTCCCCCCTGGTAGGTTTTCAAGGCTGCCGGATTATCCCCGGTGTAGAGAACATGGCTGGCTGGATTATTTCCGGAATCATTGGAGGGATCACCATTGTGAAATCGGTCCAGCAGCAGGAAATACACGACATCGTCTTGCCAGGAAGAAGATTGGGGTGCGCGAACGCAACTGTTGAAGGTCAACCCGGCCAAAATGATCAGTACGCAATATTTCAGGTAATTTTGCTGCATCTCAGACCAGGCATTGAGAATAGATTTCCAGGTAGGTTTGGGCGGGCTTGATCCAACTGAAATCCTGCCGCATGGCGTTTTGCATGAGCTTGCGCCACATTTTTGGTTGCCTGAGGGTCAGAAGCGCCCGTTCAATGGCTTCCATTAAGGCAAAGGGTTTATAGGCTAAAAAAGTAAATCCGGTGCCGGTTTTGCCATTCCAGGGTTGAACCGTATCTCCCAGTCCTCCGGTATGATGAACGATGGGAATTGTACCATAACGCAGACTATAAATCTGATTCAAACCACAGGCTTCGTATTTGGACGGCATTAATAACAAATCCGCACCCGCTTCAATCAGATGACTCAGCGGTTCGTCGTAGCCGTTTGCATACATTACCCGCTCCGGATATTTCAGCGACCAGTCTTGGAATAGTTGCTCAAATCGATCTTCGCCGGACCCCAGAATAACCCATTGAAGTGGTAACTGCATGAGTTCGTTTTCCAGAGGCATGAGTAATTCGAAACCTTTGGAATCCACCAGGCGGGATATAATACCCACAACGGCGCTTTCGGACCGCTTCGGTAAATGTACCTGCCGCAACAGAGCCTCACGATTTTGTTTTTTACCAGCCATTTTAGTGCGGGAATATTTTGTTGGAATAAACCGATCCTGCTCCGGACTCCAGACGGTATAGTCTACGCCGTTTAAAATACCATAAAGAGGTTTCGATTGAGCCCGAAGCACACCGTCTAATCCGAAACTGATAGCGCTGGATGCCAACAATTCCCTGGCATACCCGGGACTAACGGTCGCGATGACGTCCGCGTACTCAATCCCGGCTTTTAAAAAATTAGCGCGGCCATGGAATTCCAGCGGCCCTCCCGGATAATAATCCTTCCAGCCCAGGTCAGTGAGATTCAAAATATCAGGTTGATAGCTTCCTTGGTATCCGATGTTATGGATCGTGAGCACCGTTTTGGGTGTGAGTCCCAATTGCTTAACGTATAGGGGTAATAGCGCCGTGTGGTGATCATTCAAGTGTAAAATATCGTAGCGTTCCTGTTGCAGTAATTCCAGGATGACTTTCTGGAAAAAAATGAAGCGCTCGCCGTTATCCCAATAAGGAAAGCCCATTTCATCTTCATACACGCCCTTTCGAGAAAAATAATCTTCAGACTTGACCAGGTAGTGCCTGGGAGCGCCCTCGTTTTTTGATGGAACCAATATTATTTCATAATACCGCTGCCGGTGTTGACCCAAATGCACGGACCCGGAATAAACCAATTCCGGAGAATCGGGTAAAACCTCGGGCCGGATATTCCCATATAGGGGCGAGATCACCGTCAGCTTCGCTCCCAAATCAGCCAGAGCATGGGGTAGCGCCTGGCTTACATCCGCCAATCCACCAACTTTGGAAAACGGGACGCACTCCGCCGTGGCAAATAAAACACGTGGCCGCTTGGTGGTAAGTATTGGAGCTGAAGAGGTTCTGAGTGAAGACATGCTAAATAAATCCCATTAGATTAAAACTTGATTGGATTTCTGGCAAGGCTACCCGAAATCCGATTCCAGGTCAAGTGAAAATTCCCACCCATTCAAAGCTAATATAATACCGGTAATAATCAGATAGTGGATTAGAGCTCCCTGATCAAACAGTCAATCAAGGCTTTATTATCGACCTCCAACCGTAAAATTCACTATAATTTATGCCACATCACATTGTCTATTATTTGTTTGTAATTCTTTCGCTATATTGTGTAAAATTAACCGGCAGTATTGAGACACGTGGTAGGAGATCGTATGAAACGCAAAATTATACAAATTGGCTCTTCATTGGGGATGGTGCTTCCGCGCTCCACATTGACGGCGCTCCATTTGGCCAAAGGTTCGGAAGTATCTTTGGAGGTGGACGAGAAAAACGGACAGATTGTTATCAAACCCATACCCGGTGATATGAATGTGCTCTCCCGAACCTTGGTTGATAAGCTGGGGGGCTTTATCGAAAAATACGAGAGTTTTTTAGGCCGACTTGAGGAAAATTAAGGGTGGAAAAACCTGATATATTGCTGATCTCGCTTATGAACTGGTGTCTCAGTGAATCGTTCATTCAGCGATTTGATATTCGTGATATGGATGTTTATAAGCAATTGACCGGGATCGTGGGGGCTGTTCCAATTGCCACCGATCTTGCGCGCACAAGCCAGGCGCCGGTTAAATATCTCAGGGCTATTTTTCGTAATCTTCTGGAGCAGCGCCCGTTCGCCTCACAAAATATTCGTACGGCTTTGCTCTTAAGTCTCTGGGTGCATCGTCAACTGGGACAACGCATGGGCCAGGATCAAATCGAAGCTGTTGTGCGAACGCTCAAATATCGCAACAGCACCACGGAGCAAAAGCTTAGCATGCTCATGACGGGATTGTCCATTTAAATATTCTTCACCAAAAGGTTGCTAACCTCCATTATCATACCCGGTCCGCAGTCGCGAAGGGGTGTTCATTCCACGAAGCTATCAGCTAAATATTTTACCTATCCGCTGCCCCTGAGTGACTATATTTTTACCCTAAGAAAATAACCATCATTCATGCCCAACAGTATTATTCCCCCATGCATTCATTTGACCGCCCAGGTGAAAGCCGCCGGGTGAGCCAGCAAAATCGGTCCGGGGGACCTGGACGACATTCTGCGTAGCTTGACATTGCCCACCCATCCCAATCTGATGGTTGACACTAAACTCCATGATGATGCCGGAGTCTATTTGCTTCGTCCTGATTTGGCGATTATTCAAACTCTGGACTTTTTTACGCCGATTGTAGATGAT
Organism: uncultured Lentisphaeria bacterium; assembly: GCA_964543125.1. Taxonomy (GTDB): domain Bacteria; phylum Fidelibacterota; class UBA8477; order UBA8477; family UBA8477; genus CAZIWX01. The sequence goes on from CAZIWX010000026.1 coordinate 23,955, forward strand.
CCATACGCCTTTGGCCAGATCGCAGCCGCCAACGCCCTGAGTGATGTTTACGCCATGGGCGGCAAACCACTCACAGCCATGAATATTGTTGGTTTCCCCATCGAAACCATGGATCGCCAAATATTGAAGGATATTTTACACGGTGGTCTGGATAAAGTGAAAGAAAGTGGAGCGTTGCTTGTTGGTGGTCATTCGGTTAAAGACGATGAGGTGAAATACGGGTTAAGCGTGACAGGCACCGTTCATCCGGATCAACTAAAGACAAATCGAGGCGCCCGGAGCGGTGATGCCCTGATCCTCACCAAACCTTTGGGAGCCGGAATCCTGGCTACAGCTTTGAAACATAAAAAAACGACTGGAACACAAAACCAGCTCCTTACCGCGACCATGTCAGCATTAAATCAACGCGCCAGCGAAATTGCCGTGAAATACAATTGCCATGCCTTATCGGATGTTACCGGTTTTGGCTTGGTGGGCCATGCGTTGGAAATCTGCGATGCCAGCAAAATGGATCTGACTTTACAGCGATCCAAATTGCCAATACTCCCCGGTACGATTGATTTTATCCATCAATCTGAACTACCCGGCGGTGCACGAACCAACCGGGAGTATTACGCGAAACGGGTGAAATTCCACACCGCTACGGAACCGGCGCTAAACTGGCTGTTTTTCGATCCCCAAACCTCCGGCGGCTTGTTGATTTGCCTGCCGCAATTAGGTGCGGAGGCTGTATTAAACGAGCTGCAGGACTCGGGAATGACAGCCGCTATCATCGGCGAATTTTCTGCAGCCTCTGCTCAAAAACCGCAAATACAGGTTTTCTAACCTGATCATCTAAGGTTATTGTTTTAGTTGTGTCACGATTAATCAGAATTATTACCATCCAGGCTCGTATTCAAGCGCTTTCGCTCACCTTTATGCTCCTACCCGGACTAATCGCACTTGAATATGGCGAAAAGCTGGCTTGGGTATTTTTAACCATGGGGTCATTAGCGGTATTAGCTCTGTTTCCCCTCCATTTATTTAAACCCAGTGGCATCGACATCAGTGTTCGGGAAAGCATCTTCATCGTTATACTTACCTGGGTATTTTTCTCAATTTTGGGTGCTATACCCTTTGTGATAGATGGATCGATTCAGGGTTGGCTCAACGCTACGTTTGAGGTGATCTCGGGATTTACAGCCACCGGCTCTACGGTCCTCACGAATATTGAGGCGCTTCCTAAATCCCTTATTTTTTGGAGATCTGAAACCCAATTCCTCGGTGGCATCGGAATTATATTGATTGTTATCGCTTTTTTTCCCCGGCTGCCCGGTACAAAAATGTTGTTCAACCAGGAAGCGCCGATTGATCCTTTACAGGAAAAAATATCAGCGCGTTTCGCCACCGTGGCGCGCCAGTACCTGATGATCTATACCGGATTTATGCTAACGCAGATAGTTATGTTAACGCCGGCGATTGGATTATTGGATGCGGTCAATATCAGTTTTACCTCCATTGCCGGTGGCGGATTTGCTCCCCGGAATGCCAGTATTGCTGCTTATAACAGTCTCTATGTGGAAATGGTGTCCTGCTTATTTATGCTGTTGGGAGCTACGAGCTTTATTCTACACTTCCGCGCTTTAATCGGTGGGAAGCCCCGAGTTTATTTCGAAAGTAGCGCCTTCAAAGCCTATTTGCTCGTTTTGGGCTTTTCAACCGTTATGATTACGCTGGCAATCTGGCAACGGGATAATCTGGATTTGAGCTTTACCCACTCCCTGCGAGCGGCGTTTTTCCAGGTAGTGAGCATCGGAACAACCACCGGTTTTGCAACGGAAAACTTCAAATACTGGCCCCCCACCGCTATATTTCTGCTCATTCTACTCATGTTCATCGGTGGAATGGCAGCATCTACTTCCGGCTCGATTAAAGTTAATCGGCATGTAGTTTTATTGAAGGAATTGAAAAACGGGTTGTTAAAAGTCATTCATCCCAGCGGTTTTTTTACCTCCCGCCTGAATAAACGGCCCTTGGAACGCCCCCAAATTGAATCGGTTCTGAGATTTACATTTTGGTACCTGTTTATTTTCATGATCTCAACCCTGATCGTGAGTACGACGCGAATGGGATTGGTGGATTCCATGTCAGCCGTTGCTACAACACTCGCCAACACCGGCCCCGGCGTGGGGCGTGTTGGTCCGTTCGATAATTTTAGTTGGTTACCCGGCTACGCCAAACTTACCCTGATGACGGATATGATCATGGGACGCCTGGAACTATACCCAATCCTGTTATTATTTCTACCTGATTTCTGGAAAAAATAGGTCCTGAAGCGGATTAAGCCCGCGGATGAAATGTGCGGTGAACTTCGCGTAAATACGAGCTATCCAAGTGAGTATAAATTTGTGTCGTGGAGATATCCGCGTGTCCCAGCATCTCTTGAACCACACGAAGATCAGCGCCACCCTCCAACATGTGGGTCGCAAATGAATGTCTGAAAACGTGAGGGCTGACTGGTTTTTTTAAACCGGAGGTTTTAGCTAATTGCTTCAGGAGAAACCAAACACCCTTGCGCTGGAGTCTCCGGCCCCGATTGTTCAGGAAGACCTCACCGTGCGTCAGATGCCCCTTTTTTAACTTGGGACGAACCTCCTGTAGATAACGCTGAAGCCAAAATTTGGCTTCACCCCCTAGGGGCACCAATCGTTCTTTATCACCCTTACCGCGCACTCGAACCAGATCTTCATCCAGAATGAGCTGGTCCGCCGTTAGCAGGCAAACCTCACTAACACGCATGCCGGTAGCATATAACAATTCAAATAAGGCGCGATTGCGGATACCCAACCAGGTGCTGGTATCAATACTTTCCAATAATAATTCAATATCGGCCACTTCGAGAATTTTTGGGAGTTTCCCGGGGAGTTTGGGCGACTCCAAATAAGCTGTGGGGTCAGACTTAACAAAATCCTCCATGATAAGAAATCGGTAATACATGCGTAATGAGGAAAAATGCCGTGCCAGGGAGCTGTCGGCCAATTTCCGCCGGCCCAGGTTAGTGATATATTGAATCAATTGTCCCTGCTTTACCGTGTCTGGTTTTGAGATTTTCAATTTGACCAGAAAAGCCCAGAAATCCTCAAGATCCGCCATATAGGCCAGACGGGTGTTTTCGGCTAAATTGCGTTCTATGCGGAGGTAAAGCTGGAATTCTTTAAGGTGCGCGGCGTCAGGAATTTCCATGACCACAATAATTATTCAGAATTATGGACGGCTTGAGCAAGGCTTGCTAAGAGGTTGGGGTCGTCAGTGGTTTCCAACACATTGCCGGTTATGATAAAACTCGCACCGGCCAACACAAGCTTGCGGGCTTGTTCGGGCCCTCGAATGCCACCACCCACAATTACCGGCAGGCAGGTGGTACGGGAAACGGCGCGTACCATTTCTTCCGGAACAGTCATTTCCGCACCGCTGCCGGCTTCAAGGTAGACCAATTTAAATCCAAGATACTCCGCGGCTAAGGCGTGTGCCACAGCAATATCAGGTTTGGTGCGCGGAATGGGGCGCGTACCACTCATGAATTCCGCAGTGGTGGGTTTGCCAGCCTCGATCAGCAGATAAGCCGTGGAAATGGGTTCGATTCCAATATGCCTGATCAAAGGCGCGGCATGGACCTGGTCGGCAATGAGATATTGCGGATTCCGGCCGCTTATTAGCGATAAAAACAGTACTGCGTTGGCATGCTCCGACAGTTGACTGAGTGTACCGGGAAATAGGACAACCGGCAGGGTCGCGGTCTTTTTGATTTGAGCCAACTTTTGATTCCAAGCCCCGCGCGTGTTGAGACTGCCACCCACTAAAATCGCATCCGCGCCGGAATCGTTGATTCGGAGAATAAACGCCATCACATCCGCTTCAGACCATTTGTCGGGATCAACCAGAACCAGGTATCCGGCGCCTTTTCGCTGTTTAATCTCTAAGAGTTGTTTGTAAACCGACATGTAAAATTAGTGAACCTGCTTAAGATGCCCACTGCTTTAAGAATTCAAGGTAACCATCCATCTCCTGGCGGGTGCGTTTTTCTGTCACAGCCACCAGGAGTGCATCGGGCTCACCGGGGAAAAAGTCTGCAACGGGAACTCCGGGTAGAAACCCGGCAGCGTTACCCTGACGAATGATCTCCTCGGCGGGGACCGGACAATCTACCTCAAATGCGTGAAAAAACGCCAGGTTGGTGGTGGGGGAAAAACCCGGGAACGGACTGGCCCACCCAAAAGGAAA
>CAZIWX010000027.1:0-25737 GCA_964543125.1 uncultured Lentisphaeria bacterium
GGAAATCCAACCGGGACTGATATAATAATCAATTTTACACCATCCCGTTAGGGATAGGGAGAAATTAGCCCACCAATTTATTGGTGGGAAATATAAATCCATGATCCCGTAGGAACGGCCGAGGCGGAAAATGGGGTGGGTTTCAACCCATAACCGATTTCCGTCCGAGTCCCACGAGTTCTAAATCGGTTCTCGCATGGCTCAGACCGGAAATTGAATCCCGTTAGGGATGATAGATATTAGCCCGGCATTTCAATGCCGGGTATAAAAATCCATCAAAAAGAGTGAGTCCCATCCGGGACGACCCGGCTTATTTAACAGACCGTCGAAGCGGTTCCCGGAGATAATAAAAGCGAGGTTTTCTAATTTTTCCATTGCCATGAGCTTTAGCTCGTGGTTTAGCGGAATGCAACAAGATCGGGGCTTTAGCCCAATATAGATCCCGGAGTACGGGGCTGAAGCCCCATTTTCCCCGGAACTTTTACCTCCGGGCTGAAGCCCGGAGCTATGGATAAATCAGCTTTTAAGAATTCCATTGCCACGAGCTTCAGCTCGTGGGTTGGTTTCATAAAAAATAGCGGGCTTTAGCCCAATAGAGATCCCAAGGCCTAAGAGCTGCAACAAATCAACCACAATTGCTAAACCTCCCAACCATCAAATTTTCAGATCTTTAAATCATCCCAATCTTCAGATCATTAAATCATAAAAATAAAGAAACCCGGAAACCTGTTGCCAAATCCCGGGCTTTTCTTCACCTATGATGCTGGAGATGAAGGCTTTACAAAATCGCTGGCTACAAGTTGAACAAATAGCTCGCCTTGATGAGGAATATATCCTCCGGCGTACTGCTGAACAGGGTGTTCAAGTCATCTCGGGCGGCAAACAGGCCGTTGTCGATAAAATCGGTTCGCCCCTGAGACCAGACCAGATACAAGGTACTCCCCGGCCGGTATTCCCAGCGTAACACCAGGTTTGAATTGAATTGTTTGTAATTAAAATCAGCGTTATCCATGGTAAAATTTGTGATTCCATCCAAATCGTAATCGACCATATAGGTTTTATTATCCGTAGCGTAGTGGATCTCGGAACCGGCGAGTTTATCAAACCGCGTATTGAAATCGCGGGATTCCGGACTGAACACCCTTAAATATTTTGTGTATTTACCCGCTGTAATATATGGCGAGCCATAATATTGCAGAGTCAATTCCGGCGTGACGGTGTAGTCGATGCGCAGGGTGCTATTCAATGTTCGCTGATTCAAGCAGGCGGTTACATATTGGGTCGTTCCGGTTTGATTATCGGAAAAATTGCCCACCCAGGCCGTATTATCAATGGAATGATTCGCCCCCAGGGAAACATTCAGCATCAGGTTATTTAACGGCCGATAAGTTGTATAAGCACTGATGCCCCGCCAGTTGCTCCCATCCTGATTCCGGCCGGAGTAACCATTCATCCCTGCCATCCAGTCCTGGCGTGAATCGGACTGGAAACCCCACCACCCATTGAGCGCCGGGTCGACAACGATGCGGGGACCGCCTCGCAATAAGTTGATGGAATAGCGCCAATCGGACCAATTGAATCCGGTATTTACATTCCAGTAATTCGGGAGAGTGTACCAACCATTGACATTGTAATTCGCTCCCACGCGTTCACCACCGTTGGTGTAGTTCAGGGACTGATTGAAATTGATGCCGTAGCTTGCATAATACCTGGCCGCCTCGTTTTGCCGATATCCCACCCACAGAAATTCCATCTGATTATCCACGGAGCGATGGTAACCGAGGTCGTTGGCTTCGAATCCGGGTGAGTATCCGGTAAAACCAACAGCGTAGCGCCAGAAACCACCACCGGTCTTGCTGAAGACCAGTTTATGGGCAATGCCGTTCAGAGCCGTTGCGGTAGAATCCAATTTGAGATAATGAGCGCCGGGACGCTGATAATAGTGCGTGGAACTGGTTTGGGTCGTTAAAATAGCTTCCGGGGAACCCAGGACATGGGAACCGGCCAAGGCAAAATCCAAGGCATACCGGTTGTTCCAAAACCGGTGCGAAACATCGAGTCCCCCGGCATAGGCATCACGACGCAGCCAGTTTAATTGCGGTAAATTGTTTAAGTCCCGATTGGCGGCGGTAATAATCCCACCCACCGTGGTGCCGCCGGCATTCAGATCACGCTGGAGCCGGCCCACAAAATAATTGGTGCGCGGTTCCACCGCTACGGAGTAATTGTAGGCAATATCAGATCGCAACAGGGCGGTTTCCCGGGCCGTTACGGCATCCAGTACACCAATTGACCAGCCATTTCGGGTCTTGCCACTAAGCTTAGCAGCGGCCAGAATGTTGGTACGGCGCGGCAAATCCACATTATAGCCTGAATCGGAATCAAAATCCGGATAGTACTGTGGTTGCCGGCCGATGCGGCGCGAGTAAAAAAGAGACAAATTCTGGAGATCACCATCGCCAAAGCCCAGGGAATAATTGAAAATATTGCTGCCTTCCACAAAAAAGGGGCGCTTTTCGGGAAAATAGGATTCAAAAGCTGACAGATTCAATTCAGCCGGATCGGCTTCCACCTGACCGAAATCGGGGTTCAAAGTCGCATCCAGGGTTAGATCATTCGTAACCCCATATTTTATGTCGGCGCCTATGTTTTTCCCGAAATCGTATGCTTGCGGGTGGGTCGAATTGATCAAATCCCGGGAATGGGTCACGCTGTGGTTGAGATAGGGCGCCAGGGAGAGCCGGTCCTGCCTCGGAATATCATCCAAACCCCGCAGTTCACCGAAATGCCGCACAAAACCCGATTCATTCTGAGGCCAGTTGGCCCACCAGTCTTCTTCGTTCAACCGATTGATCCGGCGATAGATTTGGAGTCCGAAAGTCAACGCCCGGCTACCGGAGAATCTGAGTTCGCGAAACGGTATTTTAAATTCAGCCGACCAACCATCATTATTGATGGAAGCTTTGCCTTCCCAAATACCATCCCAATTTTGGTCCTGATTTTCATCATTATACCAACGCATATCGGCTTTAACGCCGGCCGGGTTCACCCCGAATCCAAAAGCAGTCCGTTTGTCATTATAGCTGTCGATTCCTACATACAGCCAATCCGAAGGCGAATTTTCATCTCGCCGGCTTAAGATGCCTTTGATAGCATTTACCAGGGAATCGTAGGCATAAATACCTACATAGAGATTATGGTTGTCGTAAAGTATTGAAAATGCCGTCCGCTGGGAGACCGGTACGCCGTCCAATGGTTGCCGCTGAGTCATATCCGACTGAAAATGAGCCGACTGCCACGCGGGATCATTCAATTTCCCATCGATGGTAATCCCCGGGGATGTTACCCGTTCGGTATAAAATATTTTAGTTGTATCAGGCGTAAAAATTGGGGCCGCAACCGGGTGCCCCGCTGATACGCCTGCCAATAACAGGGTCACAAGGATCGTTCGCGTCAAATTTTGCTTCTGGTTCAGCATGATTTTGCTTTTTAGACCAATCAAATAAAAAGGGTTGCCAATAATTTTTTGCATTTCCTTGAATTTATTTAAACTTGGATTCAACTACCATGACGCAATTAGAATTTTCAAACCGCTTACGCGACATTATTTTCGAACCGGTTATGCAAATCAAACCGGGGAACCAGAATCCATCATGCGCGTACTCATTTCAATGCGAATCATCCTCTTGATGCTCACCAGTCTTACCTTAATGGCTTTCCAGATTGAGAAGAAAGCCGAAGATGGTAATTCGTTCAGAATAAAAGTTGAAATTGGAAATCCCAAAGGTCAGACGGCCATTCAAGTGGGTTCTCAAAGTGTGCGGCTGCCTCAAATTCCCGCGGCTGATTTTAAATATTTCAACCAGGACCAGACGATTCGCCCGGTTATTCAACTTCCTATCGTTTTGCCGCCTACTAATCAACTTCCAACTATTCGGGTAATTTCACAAAACACTGTTCCGGCATCAAACAAGCTACCGGTGGCGCCGGTTACCGCCGCCTCGGCCGGCTTTGAAGCTGACCGCACCGATTTGAATCCGGGACAGGCGGTGCAGGTCATGGTAACCGGACAAGCGCGCGACCGGCGGTGGGGGCTGCTGGTTATACAACCCTACTTGAGTCATAATAAGCGCTTAATCAGTATCGAGTTTTCAGTTGTGTTTCCCGGGATTTTAAAAACCAGAACAACGCAAAAACCCGATCGTGAAATTCAATCCGCTTTGAATGCTTCCATGGCTCAGAATTGGAGGATTCCACCGCGACGAAATCTTTCAAAAGTTAGTGAAACTTTACCAGCTGGCACCTGGTACAAATTTCCCGTTGAGGCGCACGGAGTCTATCGCATTACCATGAGTAGCTTTCCCGGCGGAGTGCCAGTGCCCAACTCCAACCCGAATTCCTGGCGCCTGTATGCGCCCTATTATGCAGGAAAAATGTTAGCGCAAACGCTTCCGGATGAAACGATTTTACCGCCCAATCTCACCGAAATGGCTTACACCAGTACCGGTTTAGCTGACGGCACCTTTTCCGGAACCGACGAGATTCGGTTTTTTGCCCGGGGCCCCAATGGCGATTTCAATGGAAACGAGGTGACCAACCCTTACTCAACGATCATCTATTATTGGTTGCTCATACCAGATGATCCAAACGGTTCGGGACGCACAATTCCGGTGGTTGCCGGTATTGATGGTAACGCTGATACGACAATTGACAATTATACCGAGACCTATTATCACGAGAATGATCTGACCAATATTTTAAAATCAGGCATTATCTGGCTTGGAGAACAATTTTCGGGAAGCGGTGATGTCCTCACGCTCACCTTCCCGGCGGATTATATCTATCCCGGCGGAAATGCTACCCTGTCGGGCCGGTTTCTCACGGGAGCCGGAACCTATACCCAAACCGCGACCATTTTACTTAATCAAACCGTCTTAGACCAAGCAACCATCGCCCGGAATATGTATCCGCTGGATTTCAGTGGCTCAGCCACCAACGGAATTGTAAACGAGGGTAGTAATCAACTGCGAATCGAATATCAAGCCGGCAGTAACCAGGCGGCCCTCTATCTGGATTTCCTTAAATTTACTTATCAGCGCTATTTGGCGCCTCAAAACGGGATGTTATTCGCGCATCTTAACTTGGCGGCCGGCCTGAATAATATCGTGTTTCGAGATGTAACGACGGATTACCAGGTCTGGGACATCAGCCAGTTTGATTCACCCAGGATTCTGAATTTATCCGAAAGACATTTCCAGGAAGAAGGTCCCGGAAATTTACATCTTATTGGATTTCATAATACTGATTTGTCAAGCGTTACTCTGACACAAGTGGATGGTTTTGCGCCTTATAAGTTGAAAAACCCCGCTAATCAGGCCGATTACCTTATAATTGCACCGAAAATCTTTCAACAGGAGGCGGAACGAGTCAAGGATTTACGGGAAAACCTGGTTCTGCCGGAAGATCGGTTGAATGTAAAAATTGCCTACCTGGAAGATATCTATAATGAATTCGCGGCCGGGGCCAGTGATCCAACGGCGCTGCACAATTTTCTGAGCTATGCCTATTATAATTGGCGCCTCCCGGCTCCCCGATTTGTGTTTCTGCTGGGAGATGCAGATTACGACTACCGGAATCTCACGGGACAATCAAAAATTCTGGTTCCCACCTGGGAAACCGATGGGACGAGTGGCGGCCTGCTGAGCGAGTCGGCGACCCGGGCCAGTGATGACTATTTCGTCTACCTGCAAGGCGGCCGGGCGGATAAGGTGCCGGATATGGCGATTGGCCGGTTCCCGGCACGGGATTTGAGTTCCCTTGCCATCATGGTGGATAAGCTGGAAAATTACCTGGTCCATCCGGTAAACGGCATTTGGAGCAACACTGCTATTTTGGTGGGTGACGATCCGTTACGGCCCCATCGTCATGAAACCGCTCATATCGACCAATGTGAAGATCTGGCGGCCCGGTTGCCCGCTTCATTTATTGTGAATAAAATCTACCTCACCGAATATCCCGAAGTTCAGGATCCAACCTCGCAGTACGTTCGCAAACCCGCCGCCCGGGAAGATCTGCTCCAAAAAGTTTATGATGGCGCCGCAATCGTAACCTACATGGGTCACGGGAGTCCGACTGTCTGGGCCCAGGAGCGTGTTTTTACACAGAATGATCTGCCACGGCTCAATACGGGTATGAAACTGCCCTTTTGGATCGCGGGTACCTGTGATTGGGGCTATTTTGATGACATCAACAGCAATTGTGTACCCGAAGCCATCATGAATATGCGGGATAACGGCGGCATAGGTATCTTGACCGCAACCCGCTTAGTCGGATCCTACTCCAATGCCACCCTGATGCGCTCCTTATATGAAAATTTATTTCCCCGGACCGACCAAAGCGCCACCATTACCTTGGGCGAAGCGGTCCAAATAGCAAAAGCTCATAGTTCCAGCTCATCCAACGATGAAAAATATTTATTATTTGCCGACCCGGCCTTAAAACTAGCCAGCCCGCGGCAGAAAGGCACCGTTACTTCCATAACGCCATCCGATCTCCATGCGCTGGGCAAATTGAACTACGCGGGGCTGACCCAGGGTAATACTCCATTGAACGGTCAGGCCGTTGTGTCAGCCTTCGACTCAAAGCGCCGGGTGACGCGTCATTATGCCGGTTATGTCCCGGGTGAAGGCTACGATGAAGGCGATATTTCCTACATTCTGCCGGGTGATCGAATTTTCCGCGGGCTGATCTCCGTGGCCGATCACCAGTATCAGGGTAATTTTACGATTCCGAAGGATATTCGCTACTCGGGGCGAACCGGTATCCTCAATATTCAGTATTGGAATACCGAGGGGACCACCGGAGTGGCTTTTGTAGACACCTTGTCTTTCCAAGGCAGTGATACCACTCTCACCGATGAAACCGGACCGGAAATCCAGTTTTATTCTTATGGACAACCCTTACGAAATGGGAATCAGGTGTTGGGAAATGATAAAATTACCATCCAGCTGTTTGACCCCCTGGGAATTAATCTCACCGGGTCGGCCGGGCATGGCATCTCTCTCGCCGTGGATGATGACTGGTCGGCAGCCATTGATGTAACGAATCTATTTGAGTACGACATCAATCACACGGATCAGGGGCATATGGATGTAACCCTGAATAATGTCTCCAAGGGTGATCATACCTTGAGTGTGAAAGCCTGGGACAATCTAAACAATCCCGCCATAAGCAATATTGCGCTGAATTTTACGGACGCCGGTACGTTTAGTGTGGTGGATGTTTATAATTATCCCAATCCCATGACCACCGAAACCACCTTTTGGTTCAGAATAACCGCTGTCGCTGATGTAACCATCAATATGTATACCCTGGGCGGTCGTAAAATTCGTTCCCTGGAACTTGGGGAAATGAGCCGTGGGTATCACTTACAGAGTTGGGATGGACGGGATTCATTTGGTCAATTGTTGGCCAACGGGGTGTATCTGTATGTGGTCGAAGCAAAATACGATATCACCCTCAATCCGGCTCAGGCGATTGAGAAACTGGTGATTGCCCGGTGATCCCCGAAATACCCTGCCCCATCATTCTGGCCAGCCGATCGCCCCGGCGGATTGAACTCCTTCAAAAAGCCGGCTTTTCATTCCGGGTTGAACCGGCTGCTATTTCCGAGCCTCGGCCCCAACCCGGCGAAGCTCCAATCGACTATGCCCGTGATTTAGCCTTAAAAAAGGCACAAGCGATCGGCAAGCGAAATTCGGAAGCACTAGTGATCGGAGCCGATACCATTGTGGTTGTGGATAATCAAATTCTGGGAAAACCCGAGAGTACCGAAGATGCCTTTCGGATGCTTGGTTTGTTATCAAATCGGTGGCATTCGGTAACCACGGCTTATTGCATGGTGCGCGAATGTGAAAAATTCAAATTCATCAGCGAGGAAACGACCAAAGTTCATTTTAGGGAACTGCTAGTCCCGGAGATCGAGCACTATATTGCTACCGGTGGGCCGTTTGATAAAGCCGGTGGGTATGGGATTCAGGATTATTCAGCCATCTTTGTAGATGCGATTGAGGGCTGCTTTTACAATGTAGTGGGGTTACCCCTAACCCACTTCGTTGAGTCTCTAAAAATTGTGAGCCGGCAGATTTGCCGTGCTTGATTTAAATCATCCTAAGCGTTAAAATTACAAGAATATAGAATAACCTGCAAGGAGACACTGTGGCCTTCCACGAGGATCTAAAAAATTACCGGCTGAAACAGAACATCACACTGGAAGAAATCGCTGATCGGACCAAGATCAATATCAATACGCTGAGATCTTTTGAAGACGGTGATTTCACTATTTTACCCACTACTTACGTCCGCCTGTTTTTAAAAGCTTATGCTAAAGAAATCGGGATGACCGAGGAAGAGGTTCTGCGGCAATACGAGCAGGAGGTCCAGTTTGCCGGTAAAGCCGAGGCTCAGGTCCGCAAGGATTCATTACGCCGGGCAGAAGAACCAGGGTATCCGACACTCAACCCCGCCGAGTCCTCGGAAAAACGAATTCTGCTTCATAATCCCAACAAATCAGCTACCCGAAAAATTGTCATCAGCGGTATTTTTCTGCTCCTGGTGATTGTATTCGGGAAAATGGCCATGAATTCTTCCGTGAAAACAGAGGCAAACTATTCTCCAATCGCACCACCGCCGGCACTATCCCTGTTCCAGCGCTCGGACTCGTTAAAATGGGGCTTATCCGGATTATTATCGGATTCTAACGCTGTTTCCGTACAGGCCAGTTCAGCCTTAACCCTGGTATTGGCATACGATGATCTGGCCCTGGACACTATCGTAGTGGACAGCGGTGCGGTGTATCAGGTATATTTCCGGCAGACTCTTAAACTGTCCGCCTATCCCTCCCGCGGTGTAAAGTTTGTGCTCATGGATCAATCCTTCTCTCCGCTGAATCCCGGCAATGCCTGGACTCAGTTAGTGGTTAAGAAAAACCAGAGCAGGTTATATTCTTACGCCTTGAAGTAACCCACTTTTTTCCATCATTCCAAGCTGATCACCAAACAGCCGCCTTTGAGCGGCTGTTTTTTTACCCAAAAGGGGCTAAAGCAATGGCCCGAGCGCCAAATTTCGGCCCAATCGAGAACAGTTCCTCCATTTTAACCCACGTCTCGCCCCGATTATTTTTAAATCGACTTAATTTGTTAATATTATGTAGGTTAAACATACAATTCCCTGGCTGTCAATAGTGGTGTTAAAGATCACCCGGCCAATTTTTTCTAATAATTTACAATTTTTTCTTGTGTTAGTGGGTGATTGTGTCTAACATTGGGTAAAAGTGGGTAGTTTTCCCACAACTTAACAAGGGCTGATGAGTTACATATCTTTTACCGGGGAGTACCGCTACTCCATTGATGCCAAGGGTCGGGTTAACATGCCCGCTCCCTTACGCAAAGCATTACCGGATTCCAGTGAGGAGACGGTGGTGTTGACCCGCGGACAGACCGAGAACGTAGTGGCATTTCCATTGGACGAATGGAAAAAGATTCAAAACGGATTAAATAAGCTATCCACGATTAATCCACTCCATCGCAATTTCATTCGCAGTCTGACACGCTATGCTTCAATTTGCAAATTCGATTCCCAGGGACGAATCGCTCTTCCCCAGAACCTCATCGACTACGCAAAAATTAAAAAGGATGTCGTTATTATCGGCCTCCATTCCGAAATCGAAATCTGGGACCCGGACACGCTCAATTATTATGAGAAGGCGGATTTCAAATTAGATCCTGAAGATTTTGAAAATCTGGCCAATGAACTGCGTGGATCGTGACAGCACCTCTAGCAGCTCCCGGTACCCACATTCCCGTGTTGGTACACGAGGCGGTGAGCTGGCTGATCACGGACCCCTCCGGCATTTATGTCGATACTACCTTCGGATGCGGTGGTCATACTCGGGCATTGGCCCAGCAGCTTGAATTAGACGCCATCCTGGTAGGGTTGGATCAAGATGCGCCCCTACTGGAAGCATTTGATAGAACCGGACTTACTCAACAATTGAAGTTGGTACATGCCAATTTTGAAAATCTGGACCAGGCTTTGAAGCAGGAAAAAATAGACCGTGTAACTGGAATTCTATTTGATTTAGGATTGAATTCAGCGACTCTGGATGATCCCACGCGCGGTTTTTCCTTCGATAAAAACGGTCCGTTGGACATGCGTTTTGACCAGAGTCGTCCTTTAACCGCGGCTCAGGTTCTTAACGAATACTCAGAAAAAGCCCTTACTAATATCCTCTATAAATATGGGGAGGAAAGGTCCGCTCCACGGCTGGCGCAAAAAATTGTCCGGCGGCGCCTATCCGGTGAATTCTTAATGACGGCCGACTTGAGAGCAATTGTCGCTGAGCTGACTCCTAAAAAATATCTAATTAAAGCACTCTCCCGGGTTTTTCAAGCCCTGCGCATCGAAGTAAATCATGAATTAGACGCATTGCGGCAAGGCTTGTCCAAAGGATTAGATCAATTAAGAATTGGTGGCCGGCTGGCGGTTATTTCTTATCACTCCCTTGAAGACCGGATCGTCAAGCAATTTTTTAAATCAGAGGCGTTGATTCAGGCGCCGCCGGAACAACGGGTGTATCGGGCAACCGTTCCCGGTCGAATCAAAATTCTGACCCGGAAACCAATCCGTGCTAATGCTGATGAGATCACATTCAATCCCCGATCGAGGAGTGCTAAACTGCGGGTGGTGGAGAGGGTTGCCTGATGCGGAATAATAGTACTTTAAACGAAATTATTAAGAGCTTGTTGTATATCAGCATCATCCCCATTGTCGCCGGCGGCCTGTTTCTATATGTCCATATCGAGGAAGAGGTTCGGCTGGCCAGCGTACAGGTAGAACAAATGCGAGCCGAAGAGGCACGGCTGCGCAACCGTCAGAACGTCCTGATTTCCCAGCAGAAACGCGCGGTTCGGGCAGATCAACTGACCGAAAGAGCCGCGACTCAATTACACATGGTTCAACCCCTTCCCGAACCTATAACCATTGTGGTCAAATGAGCCATAATACCTACAAACGATTTCGGCAACGGCTGGCAGTACTTTTGGTAGTGACCGGACTGATTTGGGCGGTTATAGTCAGCCAGGTTTTTCGGATCCAGATTCTGGACCGGTACAATCTGAAAGACAAAATTGCTAAACAGTTCATGAATAAAAAGTCCATTACGGCCCTACGCGGCAATTTCTACGACCGTAACGGCAAACAGCTTACCCAAAATGTTCTGCATTACTCTTTCGCCGTTAATCCCAACAAGGTTGAGCGGCCACAACAGTTAGCGACCCTTCTCGCTGATTTGACGCACAAGGATAAATCAGAATTTTTAAGTAAGATCCGGGATAAGTCAAAAAACTTTGTCTACCTGATCCGGAATGTCCCCAAACAGGATTGCGAAAATCTGTTAGCCTTTCAAGACCCCGGCTTCATCAAAGAACCGTCATTTCGCCGCTATTACCCCTACCATGAAGTTGGGGCGCCATTAATCGGATTAGTGGGCACCGAAAATAAAGGAATGACCGGCGAAGAATATTATCTGGATCATGAATTAACCGGGCAAGATGGTTGGATGGTTGTCGGAGCGGATGGTTTAGGGAAACCCCGTATGCGAGGTGGGTTCCCCCGGCAGGATCCCGTGAACGGCAACGATATTTTCCTCAGTATTGATCTGGATATGCAGATCATTTTGGAGCAGGAGCTTGGTAATGCCGTCAAGTCTCATAACGCTGACGGCGCCATGGGTATTTTACTCGACCCCAATACGGGTGAAATTCTGGCGATCGCCTCACTCCCCTCTTTCGATCCCAACCGATTGGACAAGCTTTCCCATCAATCACTGGTTTTGAAACCCGTCACCTCGACTTTTGAACCCGGTTCCACATTTAAGATTGTCAGTGCGACTGCCGCACTGGAAAAAGGCGTCGTCAATCCCACGGAAAAAATTTACTGCGAGAATGGCTCCTATCGATTAGCCCGCGATGTTGTGGTGAATGACTGGCGGCCATTCAAGCTGCTATCATTCAGGGAAATTATTCAGGAATCATCCAATATCGGCGTGATCAAAGTCAGCAGCCGCTTGAATCCGGTGGATTTGTTTGCCGCCGCCCGGGCATACGGCTTTGGTGAGCGAACCGGCGTGAATTATCAGGGTGAATCGGACGGCGTACTTAAGAATGTTGGCGATTGGTCGGGCATATCCCAGTCCGAAATATCCATTGGATATGAAATTTCCGTCACGGGCTTACAACTGGCTCTGGCGTATGCGGCCATCGCCAACGGTGGCTATCTCATGGAACCGGTGTTGATTCGTTATATCCGCGATGCTGCTAATCGATTTCTGCCCCTGGACAAAGTCGATGTGGTCCGCCAGGTCGCTCTACCCACCACAGTTGATACCCTGAAATCAATCCTGGAAGATGTCATTAGTAAAGGTACCGGACATTTGGCCCGAA
The DNA here is from genome assembly GCA_964543125.1 of uncultured Lentisphaeria bacterium. GTDB lineage: Bacteria > Fidelibacterota > UBA8477 > UBA8477 > UBA8477 > CAZIWX01. The sequence continues at coordinate 12,501 of CAZIWX010000027.1, forward strand.
TTCCAAAGTTACGCTTGGCCGGGAAGTCGGGAACGGCGAAAAAATTAGTAAATGGCAAGTATGTTAACCGCTACATTGCTTCTTTTGTAAGTTTTTTCCCGGCGGATTCACCAGCCTACGTCCTGGCTGTTATTGTGGATAATCCTCGCCGGGGTGGATATACCGGTGGAGTGGTCGCCGCTCCCGTGTGTCACAATGTGTTCAGCCGGATTTATAATTTGAATCAGGATAACATTATCCTGGAACCTTTACCAGAAGATAACCCTCGCACATCACCCACGGATCATGTAATGGCTGCGAATTTACTCTCTGGCGTCATCCCCGTAGCCAAGTCAACCTCAGAGCAGCTAGTCATGCCCGATGTGCGGGGGCTTAGTAAAATCAAAGCGCTACAATACCTGTCAACCGTTGGAATTACTCCGAAATGGATCGGCAGCGGCCGCGTGGTCCGGCAGGTTCCTCGCCCCGGCAAAGCCCTTACGGCAGCAACCAACAGCAGGGTGTATTTGTCCGAATGAAAGAGCTGCGCGAATTAACCGCTGGATTGAGCTTCCGCCTTATGGGACCGGAAGATCGGATCATCACGGGCATCGCCTACGATTCACGCAGCACGCGCACCGGCAACATTTTCGTTGCCTTACGAGGTGAAAAATTCGACGGTCATAAATACATCACGGTCGCTATTGAAAATGGGGCCGGTGTCATTGTCCATGATCGGGATTTACCTGTTTACCAAGAGAATATCACCTACCTGAGAGTTGATGACGCGCGCACAATATTACCACTTCTGGCAGCACGATTTTATAACTATCCGGCTGATGAAATGATCATGATCGGGGTCACCGGCACCAATGGTAAAACCACCACCACCTATTATATCCAACACCTGTTGGCGGCGGCCCATCTCCAGGCTGCTGTCATTGGTACCACCGGAATCCGCTATGCCGGCCAGATTGAAGCTTTACGGCATACAACTCCGGAAAGTGTCGATCTCCAAGCCATACTGAATGATCTGACCGTTCATGGTTGCAAAGCCACCGTCATGGAAGTCTCTTCCCATGCACTTATACAACACCGGGCTGATGAAATCCATTTCCAGGCGGGCGTATTTACCAACCTGACCCAGGATCATCTGGATTACCACGGGACCATGGAGAATTACGCCAAAGCCAAGCAAATTCTGTTTACTCACCTTCCACAAAACGCTTTGGCAATTATTAATGGTGATGATTCCCATGCTGATCTCATCGTGGAATCAACGTCGGCGCGGGTTGTTCGATATGGCCGGAATACAGGTGCGGCTTATCAACTGACCCGGTTTGAATTCAACGACGGGCTGACTCGGATGTCTGTTAATACACCAAACGGACCTTTGGAATTTTCCACCAATGTAGTTGGATTATTTAATGGACTTAATCTCCTGGCAGCCCTGGCAACGGTGCTGGAGTTGGGTTATAAGCTTGAGAAAGTCAAACCGGGTTTGATGTCCCCGCCGCCGGTTCGAGGACGGATGCAACAAGTCGGCAAATCCGGCCATGACCGGGTTTTCGTTGATTATGCCCATACTCCGGATGCCATGGAGACCGTTTTAAAAGTTTTACATCAATTTTATCCTCAATCCCGGCTCATCACGGTGTTTGGCTGTGGTGGTGATCGTGATAAATCCAAGCGGCAGCTTATGGGGAAGGTCGCCACTGAATTAAGCGATTATGCCATAATCACCGATGATAATCCCCGCTCGGAATCGACCGAGGGCATTATCCGCGATATTCTGGCCGGGTGTGTCCAGGGTAGAGATTTTGAGGTTATCCCGCATCGCAAAGGCGCAATCCAGCGTGCCCTGAGCCTCGCCGGAAGTGACGATGTGGTTGCGATTCTCGGTAAGGGTCATGAAACCTACCAGGAGATTCGCGGCGTTCGATACCCTTTCGATGATGCTGAAGTCATCTCACACTATCAGGCAGTCCATGGCAGTTAATCCTACAGATTTTCGCAACCTCGCCGGCGCAACCATTTACGGGAATTTCAAAATTCCCGTCGTAGGAGCACAGTTGGATTCGCGCAAGATCCAACCCGGACAATTATTCGTTGCGCTACCCGGTGTACGAACTGACGGACATCGATTTATTTCCGGCGCTGCCGCGGCCGGCGCCGGCGCCATCTTATGCCGCAACGATTGGGGATCAATAGCCCGGTGGCAAGCCGATACACCACTGATTGCGGTTCCCGATGTGGAAAAGGCATTAGGGCAATTAGCTAATTTGCACCGTCGAAGATTCAAATTACCCGTAATCGCCGTCACCGGGACCAACGGGAAAACCAGCACGAAGAATCTTATTGCAGCCGTTCTCAGCCGGCATTTCAAACTGTTGAAAACTCAAGGCAATCTGAACAATCAACTGGGATTGCCTCTGACGTTGCTTAATCTGAATGAACACCACACAACCGCGGTCCTGGAGATGGGTGCGAGTTATCCCGGGGATATCACCTATCTCTGCAAAATTGCGGAGCCTACCGAAGGCTTGATCACCAATATCGGATTAGCACATATCGCCTATTTCAAATCGCTGGATGCCATTGAGCGGGTTAAAGGTGAATTATTTCAATACCTGGGTGAAATCGGTCAGATTTATGCCAACGCAGACGATCCGAGAGTCTCGGCTTTGGCGCGGCAGTACGCGAAAATCGTTTGGTACAGCCAATCCAGCGTTTCAGGAATGCCGCTTGAGACGGTGGGTATGGATGAATGGCAATGCCGCCGCTTACGATTGAATAAAACCACCGAAATCCAATTGAAAGTTAGTGGTCCCATGATGGCGGCCAATGCTGCTGCTGCAATTGCAGTGGGTTTGAATCATGGTATTCCGGTGCAGGTCATTCAATCCGCCCTGGAAGGTTATGCCGGTGAAAAAGGTCGGATGCAACGCGTTGTTATTGATGGATTTACCGTGATTCACGATGCCTACAATGCCAATCCGGAGAGTACCCGAATAAGCATTGCTTGGCTGAAGAATTTAAAATCCGCCCGGCGCCGCATCCTGGTTTTCGCGGATATGCTGGAACTGGGTGAGATCAGTCAGTCTGAACACGGCCGGATCGGGCAATTCATTGCCGAAGCCGGTCTGGATGCGGTTTTTCTGTTGGGCCAGGCAGTCCGAGCGACGCAGGCAGCGCTAAAAGGTAATTTTCACGGCGCCAGCGCCATTTTTGAAGACAAACCAGCACTAACAACTGCCCTAGTCAACTATGTCCAACCGGGGGATATCATTCTCTTGAAAGGCAGCCGAAGTATGGGTTTAGAGGATTTAATTCCGGCTTTGGAGGAGCGTACTTAAATGCTGTACAAGCTTATTTACAGCCTTACGGACTATGTCTCGGGGTTTAACCTGATGCGCTATATCACTTTTCGATCAGCCATCGCAGCCATTACAGCGCTACTGCTTTCGTTCATTTTCGGACCGCGCATCATCCGGAAATTACAATCCTTGCAGGTGACCGAAACCATCCGGACTACCGGCCCCGTTACTCATCAGGCCAAAGCCGGCACACCTTCCATGGGTGGCATTATTATTCTGGGAGCAACTCTGGTTCCCATGTTGCTCTTCGGCGACTTGAATAATATTTACACGCTTTTGGTGCTCCTGGCAACCGTATGGATGGGTTTCGTCGGATTTCTGGATGATTACCTCAAATCGGTGAAGCGCAGAAAAGAGGGCCTAACCGCCCCGTACAAACTTCTGGGACAAATACTCCTCGGTATCGTTATTGGCACGGTCATCTATCTGAATCCCCAGTTTGCAGATTTCCGCACTCAAACAACGATACCGTTTTTCAAAAATTATGTGCTCGATTTCCACTGGTGGTGGCTATACATACCCTTTGTTGTTTTCGTCATCACGGCCACCAGTAATTCAGTTAATTTGGCCGACGGATTGGATGGTTTAGCGTCAGGGCTTATGGCTATTGCCGTCCTGGTGTTCGCGGCCATTGCGTATATTTCCGGCCGCGCTGATTTCTCTCAATATCTCAATATTTTCTATCTCCCTGGTGCAGGGGAGCTAACCGTCTATTGTGCGGCTCTCATTGGAGCCATTCTGGGATTTTTGTGGTTTAATGCCCGCCCCGCTGAGGTTTTTATGGGCGACACAGGATCCCTCGCAATGGGAGCCGCCTTAGGCGCACTGGCGGTTTTGTTAAAAAAAGAATTTCTACTCCCCTTCGCGGCTGCCATGTTCATCCTGGAATCAGTTTCAGTCATCATTCAGGTCCGGTATTACCAATTCACGAAAAAGAAATATGGTCAAGGCCGGCGCGTTTTTCGGATGGCGCCGTTGCACCACCATTTTGAGCTCAAAGGCTGGGATGAGAACAAGATTGTGATTCGATTTTGGATCCTGGGAATTCTGTTCGCCATGTTAACGCTAACCACTTTCAAGATTCGGTGATGGACCCGCAGGCAATTAAAGTTAAGCTGATAACCATTTTGGGTGCGGAACGATCTGGAATCGGCGCCGCCAAATTACTCCACCAGTACGGAGCAAGGTTGCTGGTGAGTGAAAAAGATGCGTTAAAATTCACCGCCGGGAAACGCACTTCCCTGGCCGGTTTGGACGCTCAATTCGAGTTTGGTTATCACTCGGATGATGTGTTAAAGGCTGATTTTATCGTGGTTTCACCCGGCATTCCGGAATCCGCTGAGATCATAAGAAAAATCAAAGCTAAAAATATTCCGATCTACTCGGAGGTAGAAATAGCCAGTTGGTTCATCGATGAGCCCATCATCGCCGTCACCGGCTCCAACGGCAAAACCACTACCGTGAATCTAATTCACCATGTGCTCACGGAATGCGGTATCCACAGTTTTCTTGGTGGTAATGTAGGTCAGGCTATTTCGGAAGTCATCCTTGAACGCCAAGCCAGCCAGGTGGAACACGCTGTATTTGTTCTGGAAGTCAGCAGTTTTCAGTTGGATCATATCGACACATTCCACCCCTCCCGGGCCTTGATTTTAAACCTCTCACCGGATCATCTGGACCGCTACGCAACGGTGGAAGAGTATTACGCCAGCAAACTCCGAATCTGGAAAAATCTTTCCGGCGCCGATCAGATCGGCTTTAATGTTGACGATCCACTCCTGTTGAAAGCTGAAAAGCCGGCAGCCCGACATTTGGGGTTCGGTCTGGATAAGCAGGCTGATTTATTTGCAACGCTTCGGAATGAAAATCTGGGGATTATTTCAAACGGAATATTTAAGCCGGTTATCGCCGCGGAAGATTTACCGCTACCCGGTCCTCACAATGTGAGCAACGCGTTAGCCTGTCTCACCGCGGTAGATTCATTCATCACTGATAAATCAGCTATTGGCAGAGCGTTGAAGTCATTCCGGCCGGTCCCCCACCGCATCGAATATATAGGCACGCTAAAAGGCATCCGGTTTTACAACGATTCAAAAGCAACCAATGTGGCTTCCACGGCGGTGGCGATCCAAAGTTTTAATGCTCCGGAATGGGTTATTCTGGGTGGAAAAGACAAGGGGGGCGAATTTTACACGCTGGCGGCAGATCTGGCTCAGCACGCTCGCAAGGTATTATTAGTGGGGCAAGCAGCGGACCTCATTCAGAACCAGTTGGCCGGTGTGGTTGCCATGGAGAAAGTCAAAACCATTGATAAAGCCGTTGATTACGTTTTGGAAAATGGTGAACCCGGCGATGTGGTTTTGTTGAGTCCGGGCTGCGCCAGTTTTGACCAATTCGACAATTATGAACACCGGGGAAACTTCTTTAAACAGACCCTGTTGGAACGCCAGGAGCAGGGTTCAGTATGATTCAGAGAGTAAAGCTTGATCGAATATTACTCGTTTTGGTAATCGGGCTTTTTCTGTTCGGCTCGGTAACCATGTATTCTGCTTCCACCCAGGTGGCCGAGCATGAATATCACGATTCCAACTATTTTCTGAAAAAACACCTGCGTAATACGGTAGTTGCTCTGATCGTTTTCTTTTTTTTCACCAATTTCGATCATCAGAACTACCGGAAACTGGCCAAACCCATTCTGGCAATTGCCTGGTTAATGCTGGTTTATGTCATCGTGCAACATCGTTTGGAGCACAGTCCACAGCCCGCGAGGTGGCTGTCTTTCGGCTTTATTAGTATTCAGGTTAGCGATGTGGCTCGCCTGGCATTTATCATATTCATGGCGGATCTTCTGCATCGGATGCAACCGGCAATTCAGCAATTCAGGGAAACCATATTGCCCATGTTTATGGTAACTGCCATCACCGCTGTTTTAGTCGTTATCGAACCCGATTTATCATCCAGTATGATGATTATGGCCATTGCCGTGTCCATGTTCTTCCTGGGAAACGTGCGGATCAGCCACATTTCCGGATTCGTCGCTGCCGCGATTTCCGGTGGACTGATGGTGGCCTGGATAACACCTTATATGCGCCAGCGCATCTTAACTTTTTTTAACTCCAGCCGCGATGTCACCCATGCGGGTTATCAGATTCATCAGTCCCTGGTGACCTTAGCCAATGGCGGATTTAGCGGCGTGGGGCTTGGCGACAGTTTTGGCAAGTCTCTTTACCTCCCCGAGCCCCACACCGATTTCGTATTCGCCATTATCGGTGAAGAGTTGGGCTTCATCGGCACCATGTTTCTATTGGCGGTCTTCTTTCTCATTTTTTTACGCGGCATGCGCATTGCGCGGAACTCCTCGCATGTCTATAGCATGTTGCTGGCCGAAGGCCTGAGTCTCTCCTTTTTCCTATACGCCATAGCCAATATTGCCGTGGTCGTGGATCTGGTTCCCACAACCGGGCTCCCCTTGCCGTTGGTAAGCTACGGCGGTTCCAATCTCATGATTACCGCCGCTATGTTGGGCATCTTATTTAATATTGCCGGCTCCAATGGAACCAGCCTACCCAAACAACAAATCGATCGGATTAACCTGCTACATGAGTCCTAAAGTACCATTACGGGTAGCTATTGCCGGTGGAGGTACCGGCGGTCACATCTTCCCCGGTTTGGCCATTGCCGAGGGTATCCGATCGTTTATTACCACCAGTACACGCTATAACTCAGCCGAATTCCTGTTTTTCGGGAGCAAATTCGGAATGGAACAATCGTTGGTACCCAATGCCGGTTATCGCCTGGCAACCCTCTGGATTCGCGGATTCGCCCGAACCATCAGCCTGCAACATATCCTGCGCAACCTGCTCTTCCCGGTTCGAGTCATGGTAGCCAGCCGGCAAGCTCGGCACTGGTTGGTGAGCTTTAAACCCCATATTCTGGTGGGTACCGGTGGTTATGCCAGTGCTTTACCCATTCGGCAAGCCCTCAAACTGAAAATTCCCGTGATCCTGCAGGAGCAGAACAGCTACCCCGGACTGGTCACCCGGCGGTATGCCGCCAAAGCCACACGGGTTTTTCTCACCTACCCGGAGGCGGGTGAATTTCTGCCCTCAAAAGCTCAAACAGAAGTTGTGGGCAATCCCATGCGGCCCAAGATGAGGCGTCAGGATCGCCAGGTGGCGGCGGAATTTTTCGGATTGTCGCCACACTACACTACCATCTTTATCTTTGGTGGTTCCCAAGGCTCCCACGCAATCAACCAACATTTCAAAACCCATATCCACTACTACCTGGAGCATTTTCCGGTTCAGTTCCTATGGCAAACGGGAGCTCATGATTTTTTCGGCTGCCAACAATCGCTGATAGATGTAGACCGGGTACATGTGTCGGCTTTCATTGATGAAATGTCCATGGCCTATTCGCTGGCGGATATAGCGATTTGCCGCTCCGGCGCCATGACTTTAGCGGAGCTAACCTATTTTGGCATACCCGCGCTACTCATCCCCCTCCCGACCGCGGCGGCTAATCACCAGGAATACAATGCGCGTTCCCTCGAAAAACGGGGCGCAGCCAAGGTTTTAAGACAAGCGGAATTGACACCGGAAGCTGTGGTTCAGTGCTTGAAAGATGTGATCATGGACCGCGAAGTGCGCCAGACCATGGGTGAAAAATCCTTAAGTCTAAGTCAGCCTCTGGCAACCCGTATAATTGTACAAACCATTTTTAACACGGTTTGGGATTATGTTCAGCAATCTGCTTAACCAACATCTGCACTTCACCGGGATTGGCGGCGCCGGCATGAGCAGCATGGCTTATGTGCTGCATCAAATGGGCTGCACAATCTCCGGATCCGATGCACGAACTTCAGATACAACCGGCTATCTGGCTTCAATTGGAATCAAAATTTTTACTGAACAGGCCGCCGAAAATATTGAGAGTGCTGATCTCCTGGTGTATTCCAGTGCCGTACCGGAGACGAATCCGGAACGAGAAAGTGCTTCCCGGGCCGGTATTCCGCAAATCCGCCGGGCTGAGGTTCTGGGCGACATGATGCGGTTGTTTAGAACCACCATCGGTGTGGCCGGAACTCACGGAAAAACTTCCACGGCAACCTTGCTAAGCCGGGCACTTCAACAAACGGGCGTCAACCCTTCCTGGGTCATTGGCGGGATTATGAACGAAAAGGAGCTAACCGGTAATCTAGGCGGATTGGACTACTTCGTTGCCGAAGCCGATGAGTACGATCGGTCGTTTCATGCATTGACGCCCACCGTGGCCATCATCAACAATATTGAAGCCGATCATCTCGATATCTATGGCAATTACGAAGAGCTGGTCAAGGGTTTCCTCCTTTACAGTGAGCGGGTCGCCTTCTATGGGTTTATCGCCCTTGGTATCGATGATCCTCAGTTACGCCAACTCCTCCCCCGTTTCAATCGACGGGTGGTGACTTTCGGATTATCAGAGGATGCTGAATACCGGGCGGCCAACATCACGACGTCCGGTTTGCACTCTCACTTTGATATACACCATCGTGGACAGCCACTTATTGCGGTTGAACTTCAGGTGCCCGGTCAACACAATATTAATAACGCCCTGGCTGCTCTGGCCGTTACCACCGAACTCGGGTTGCCCCTGACCGATGCGGTCAAGGGGCTTGAATCTTTCAAAGGCATTCGCCGCCGGTTCGAGATCAAGGACCAGATCAAGGATATCATTTTTGTGGATGATTATGCCCATCACCCGGGGGAGATCAGAGCTACTCTCTCAGCAGTGCGCATTAGCTGGCCAACCCGGCGGGTCGTTGCCTTTTTTCAACCACATTTGTTCTCCCGCACTAAAGCACTGGCCAGTGAATTTGGTGAAGCTTTGGTTTTAGCCGATGTGGTGGTGATTTGCGAGATTTATCCGGCGCGGGAATTACCCATACCCGGCGTCACCAGCCAATTGGTTGCAGATGCCTGTCAGGCGGCGGGAGTGAAGCGCGTTCATTATTTCACCGCTGAAAATACCATATCCGGCTTTATTCGCAATCAGCTCCAGGCGGGTGACGTGGTGATCACCATGGGCGCCGGCGACATCGATAAACTGAATGACGCCCTGCGCAAAGCCTGGCAGGAAGGAACAACATGATTGGTCAACTTGACTTCCGGATTAGCCCCCGGCTGCGAGGGTGGATTTGGGTTTCGACTGCGCTGGTGAGTTTCATTCTGTTGGGACTGTTAAGCAGTTTATACGGTGAGCGGGTTTCCAGTGACACGGTTCGGCGGGTAACCATCACGGGAAACCGGATTTTAAGTACAGACCGGCTCGAAGGCTTGTTGACGCCACTCATGGGTCAACGGTTAGAAGCAGTAAATCCGGATTCGGTGCAGGCTGCATTTCTGCGGCATCCCCTGGTAAAAGCCGCCAAAGTAAGCCGCCACTATCCCGATGAATTACGGATTCAGATTCAGGAAGTTTACCCCATCGCCTATCTTCAGGGGCAAACCTATTTTAGTATCGCCCTGGATGGCCGGATTCTGCCACTCCCGGATTACGGGATGATTTATTCTCTTCCCATTATTACGGGAATCACCGATGTGAACACCATTAAGCCCGGTACTACTACTCAAGATGATTATGTCCGGGAGCTCCTAACTTTTTTAACCGGATTGAGGTTCAACAACCTCCGTTTGTACCGTGACATCTCGGAAATTCAATATACAACCGAAAAAGGGATGAAACTTATTACCAGCACAAACAGCACACCGGTTTATATGGGAAATTATGATCAAGTGTGGCGCAATTGCGCCATTTTGCAAGCATTCATTCGGCAACTTGATGCGGGACCGGTTTTACCGGCTTACCGCTATGTGGATCTCCGCTTTAAAAACCAGGTGGTGGTCAGGGAGCGTAGGTGATGGCTCAGTATAGAACAACCCTAATGGGTGTGGATGTAGGCAGCAGCGAAATTTGCGTACTGATCGCAGGCCATGATCCTGATACGGAAGAATTTAATTTGTTGGGAATGGGTCTCGCTGCCGGGGCGGGTCTCCGGCGGGGATTGGTGGTGGACATTGATGCCCTGAGTCAAGCTGTAGGTCAGGCCATTGATATAGCAGTTGATGAAGCCCAGGTCCATCCGGAGCATGTGTACGCCAGCATCTGTGGCGAGCACATCGTCAGCCTCAATTCCACCGGCGTCATTGGCATTACCAAACGCAATGTGGCTGGAAGCGCCGGCGTCGGTGAAATCACCGCGGATCATTTGAATCAGGTATTGGAAGCCGCGAAAGCCATGAAGCTGCCGGAAGGTCGTGAAATTATCCATTCCATACCTCAGCAATTCGCGGTGGATGAAGAATCCGGTATTTTGAATCCGGTTGGCATGACCGCCCGGCGTTTGGAAGCTCAGGTCCACCTCATCACTGGTTCGCAGTCGGCGATGCGAAATCTGGTGCACGCTTTCAATTGGTCCGGGACCAAGGTCCAACAATTTCTATTCAGCGCCTTGGCAGCCAGCGAAGCCGTCCTGAGCCCCGAAGAAAAGAAAATGGGTGTGGCTCTGCTGGATATTGGACGGGATGCCGCCAGTTCGCTCGTTTATTCAGAATATGGCATCCAGTTCTCCAATGTATTATCCGTTTCAGCCGGTACCGTCACCAGTGACATCGCCCAGTTATTACGGATAACCGGGGAGCAGGCTGAAGAATTAAAGCTTAAGTACGGATCGGGTTGGACCCCTGAGACCGCCGAGGACAAGTTGTTCGAGGTTGTAGGGGTGGGCGGCCGATCCGATATCAATATCAGTGAAAAACAATTATCCGAGTACATCGAAGCCCGGATGGACGAAATCCTTCGTCTGGTGCGCGAGCGTATGTACAAAGCCGGGGTGCTCAAGCAACTGCATTCCGGAATCGTTCTTACCGGCGGCGGTGCACGGCTCCGTGGGTTACTTCCTCTCGCTGAAAAAGTGTTTGAAGTCCCTGTTCGAATTGGTACGCCACGGGGCCTGGTTGACCCACGGAATCGCCTGCAGGACAGTGCCTACTGTACCGCTGCCGGTTTGCTTTTATTCGCGCTGCGGCATGATATGCCGGGCAATGGATGGAATAAAAACGCCATCAAAGGATGGTTCAAACGGATTTCTGGATTTGTTAAAGACAATTTCTAAAACAGCAAGGATACAAGGAGGTTCTCATGTTGTTTGAATTTGATGATCTGGCCAGGCAAAAAGCACAGATGCGGGTCGTGGGAATTGGTGGTGCCGGCGGAAATGCCATCAATCGTATGATCGATGCCCAACTAACCGGGGTTGAGTTTATCGCCATCAATACCGATGCCCAGGCATTGGATCACAATCTGGCGGATGTAAAGCTTCAGATCGGCAAGCAACTCACTAAGGGGTTAGGCGCCGGCGCCATTCTGGGTATTGGCCGGGAAGCCGCCGAGGAAGATCAGCAGGCCATCGCCGCTATTCTGGACGGTGCTGATATGGTTTTTATCACCTCCGGTATGGGTGGTGGAACCGGAACCGGGGCGGCCCCGGTGGTGGCAAAAATCGCCAAGGAGCAGGGCGCTCTGACGGTTGGTATCGTAACTACCCCTTTCCGCTTTGAAGGCCCTCTGCGGTCTCGCAGGGCTTCCGAAGGTATCCAGCATCTGAAAGATCATGTGGATACACTGATCGTGATCCCTAATCAGCGTCTTTTGGAAGTAGTCGAGCGCGGAACCAGCATCACCGATGCCTTTCTCGTGGCGGATACGGTCCTGCATCAGGCGACCAAGGGTATTTCAGATCTTATCAATATCCATGGCTTGATCAATTTGGATTTCGCCGATGTGAAAACCGTTATGGCCGGCATGGGCGACGCCATCATGGGTACGGGTCAGGCAACCGGCGAAGAACGGGCCGTATTGGCTGCCCAGTCCGCCATCTCTTCTCCGTTACTCAATAACACCAATATTAATGGTGCGCGCGGTTTACTGGTGAATGTGACGGGCGGGGTGGATATGACCCTGATCGAAGTGGATGAAGCCATGCAGATCATCTATGGTGAGGTGGGCGAATCCGCTGACATCATTTTTGGCGCGGTCATTGACGATGAGCTCAAGGGTCAGATCTGTGTGACCATTATTGCCACCGGATTTAATGTGGAAGGCCGGCCTAAGGCAATGGTAAAAGGGCCCTCTATTGAATCCCGGCCTGATTTTCAGATTGCGGATTCCCCGGCCCGGGCCATCGAATCTCCGGGTAATGGCGATTTGAAACATCAACCGGAAGAAGTACCGGATAGTTATCTTGATGTTCCAGCCTATAAGCGTCGTCTGGATTCCCGGCAGAATACCAGCGACTCGAACCAAGTCGTGCATCATTTTGGCAATGACCTGGTTATGCCCGAGTTTTCAAAACGTCCCTCGTTCCGGTAAAACAGGGCTGTTGGTTATCGCCCGGCTCCAGTCTGGTCTATTAACATTTACCCATAAGCTATTCTCTAGGACTCCTCTGGGGAAGCGCAGGGCAATGAAATCTTTTTTACGACGATTGAACCCGTGTCAATGGCTTCATGGCACCGTGCTTCAGCGCGGTGGTTTGCGCTATTCAAAGGCCAAAGCTCAGGGCAATGAAATCTTTTTAACAACGATTGAACCGGCGTCAATGGTTTCATAGCACCGTGCTTCAGCGCGGTGGTTGAAAACTCCAAAAATAGAGGGGCTTTAGCCCAATATTGAATCCGGTCAGCTATCCACGAGCTAAAGCGCATGGCAATGAAATCTTTTTAACAACAATTGAACCGGCGTCAATGGTTTCATGGCACCGTGCTTCAGCGCGGTGATTGAAAACTCCAAAAATAGAGGGGCTTTAGCCCAATATTGAATCCGGTCTCTACAACCCCCGAATC
>CAZIWX010000027.1:25837-27221 GCA_964543125.1 uncultured Lentisphaeria bacterium
AAAAATAGAGGGGCTTTAGCCCAATATTGAATCCGGTCTCTACAACCCCCGAATCACCTCGCGCACCGCTTCCGCGATGAGATCAATGTCTTCGGCCTTAATCGTCAAGGCCGGGGCGATCCGCACGATGCTGTGGTGGGTTTCCTTGGCATAAACACCGCGTTTCAAAAGGCCCAGCGAAACTTTGTGACCATCCAATTGCGGCTTATCCCACATCTCGAAGGCGGTGAGCAACCCTTTCCCCCGCCCTTCCCTGATCTTGTCCGGGAATTCGGCTTTGATGTCAGCATAATGGCTTAGCAGGCGGGCGCCCATGGCCCGGGCATTCTCCGCCAGGTTTTCCTCCACCAGAGCTTTAATGGCATAAACCGCCGTTATAGCCGCTAAAGGGAATCCCCCAAAGGTGGAGCCTTCGGAACCGGGAGTGAGCACGCCGATTACCTCGTCGCTACCCGCTACGAAAGAAACCGGCATGATCCCGCCGCCGGCTGCCTTGCCACAGGCCATAAGGTCTGGCTTTACACCGAACAATTGATGCGCGAAATTAGCGCCGGTGCGGCCGAAACCGGTTTGAACCTCATCGAGACAATACAACACATTATATTTTTTACACAGCGCTGCCACCCGGGTATGATAATCCGCCCGGGGAACGACCACACCGGCCTCGCCCTGAATCGGCTCCACTAGAAAGGCGGCAATCTGATCTGCCTTTTCCCTGAATTTGGCTTCCAGGCCGCTGATATCATTAAACGGAACCACTTCGATACCCGGCAGGAACGGTCCAAAATCTGCTTTGCTCTCCGGATCGGTGGAAGCGGATACGGCAAACAGGGAACGGCCGTGAAAATTGCCTTCCGCTACAACAATAATCGCTTCATTCCCAGGAATGCCCTTGACCCGGTAACCCCAGCGGCGGGCAAGTTTCGCCATAAGTTCCGGGGCTTCCACACCGGCTACTTTGGGAACCACCCGATCCATTTTGGTGATGGCGGTGGTGGCCAACAAGAAAGCCGCCATGTATTTATGCCGAATGGAACGCGGTACGGTGGGAATTTTTTCAGTGGTGAGGTGAGCTACGACTGCATCCACAATGATCCGGTTCAGTTGGCCCTGATTGACGGCGGAATAGCAGCATAGTCCATCGAGTAATTTTTCTTCGATATAAGCTTTAACGCCGGCCGGATCGGGTTTGCGGCAAATCAGAGTCGTATCGTTCAGCACACGGGAGACCACCACATTTTCCAGGGGTGCATAGTTCTGGCCGCCCTTCTGCTTTTCAATCTTTTCATGGCCGGCCGGAGAGAGATTCCCGATCCGAACCCCGTTAACGACGAGATCGTCCCCATAACCTGAATTCTGTACCCCAAATTCCGACATAATCCCC
>CAZIWX010000028.1:0-26812 GCA_964543125.1 uncultured Lentisphaeria bacterium
ACGCCGTCAATTCAAGCAGACTTTTCTTATAGCTACCCATAACCGGCAGTTGGCAGCGGGTGCCGACCGGACAATCAGGCTTACTTTCGACGGACTGCAAGCCGATCAATAATCTTTTATCCAGACTGGGGAATGAATCCGTCCTTATCAAAATCTTATGGGCGCACCTGTTTCTTTCAGGAACTTTACTCCCTATATTTGATTAAAGCCCGAAGGGCAGGACGGAATTTTTGAATTAAGATATTATTAGCATTTTAAAGGATTTTAGTTTGAAGAGTAATTTTAATAAACGCCTCCAAATTGTCATTCAATTGGCCAAGGAAGAAGCCATTCGCCTGGGACATGGATATATCGGATCCGAGCACTTGTTTCTAGGAATCATCCGTCATCATGAAAATCGGGCGGTTGAAATTCTTGAAATACTCAATGTGGATATAAGTGATCTGAAAACGACGCTGGAAGACTTGGTTCGCACCACGGGTGGAACCATGGTTATGGGAACGCTTCCGTTTACAAAACGCGCGGAACGGATTCTCAAGAATACTTACCAGGAAGCCCGGGATCTGAATACTGAAACGGTTGATGTGGAGCATTTGCTGCTGGCCATTGCGAGAGAGCAGGAGGGGGTTGCCGCGGAAGTTTTAGCCCAGTTCAGCATCGATTACGAACTTATTCGGGATGAGTTGGAATTTTCACCGGGCACCGAACCGAAGGAAAGTGAAATTCCCAAGGGTAGAGGCAAATCCAAAACCCCGGCTTTGGATCATTTTGGCCGTGACATCACGTCTTTAGCCCGGGCGGGGAAGTTGGACCCCGTCATCGGCCGGGAAAAAGAAATTGAGCGCGTGGCTCAAATCCTCTCTCGCCGAAAAAAAAATAATCCGGTTCTGATTGGTGAGCCCGGTGTGGGTAAAACCGCTATTGCTGAAGGTTTGGCGCTGAGAATTATCTCACGCAAGGTACCGAGAGTCTTGTTTGATAAACGGATTGTGTCACTGGATTTGGCATCACTGATTGCGGGAACGAAATACCGGGGCCAGTTTGAAGAGCGCATGAAAGCAGTGACGACGGAATTGGAAACCAGTGAAAATATTATTCTGTTCATTGACGAACTTCACACCATCGTCGGCGCCGGCAGTGCCAGCGGTTCCCTGGATGCCAGCAACATGTTTAAACCGGCGCTGGCCAGTGGCGATATTCAGTGTATCGGTGCGACAACGCTGAACGAATATCGTCAATATATTGAGAAAGATGGCGCTTTAGAGCGTCGATTCCAGAAAGTACTGGTAGAGCCACCCTCGGTGGCGGAAACTCTTCAAATTCTGCACGGCTTGAAAGATCGTTACGAGGCGCATCACAATGTGCAATATGCAGATGAAGTATTACAAGCCGCGGTGAGCTATTCCGTTCGTTATATCTCCGATAAGTATTTACCGGATAAAGCCATTGATGTGATGGATGAAAGTGGCGCCCGGGTCCATTTAGCCAATGTGGATATTCCTGAAAATATCACGAATCTGGAGCTGCAATTAGAAAAATTGCGTCAGGAAAAGGATCTGGTGGTAAAGGAACAGGAATTTGAACGAGCCGCATCTTTGCGTGATCGGGAACGCAAACTATTGCATGAACTGCAAGTTGCCAATGATGACTGGGTCACGGAGATGAAAACCAATCCACCTAAGGTAATGGTGGAAGATGTCGCCTCGGTAGTATCGTTGATGACTGGAATTCCGGTCCAAAATGTCGCTGAATCCGAAGCAGATCGTCTGCTCAAGTTGGAATCTGAAATCAATAAATATTTGGTTGGTCAGGACCATGTGGTCAAAATACTGGCCCGAACGCTGCGGCGCGCGCGTAGTGGTTTGAAAGATCCTAAGCGTCCCATCGGATCCTTCCTGTTCTTGGGACCAACCGGTGTCGGTAAGACCGAGTTGGCAAAAGTACTGGCCAAGTATATCTATCACGATGAAACGGCGTTGATTAAGATGGACATGTCAGAGTACATGGAACGGTTCAATGTAAGCCGTCTGATCGGTGCGCCTCCCGGATATGTGGGGTATGAAGAAGGCGGTACACTTACCGAAGCCGTCCGCCGCCGGCCTTATAGCGTGGTTTTATTCGATGAAATCGAAAAAGCCCATCCGGAAATCTATAACATGCTGCTCCAAATCATGGACGAAGGTGTGTTATCCGATAGCCTGGGTCACAACGTGGATTTTAAAAATTGTATCCTGATTATGACCAGTAATCTGGGAATGCGGAATCTGGGGCGGCCTTCCATCGGTTTTAGTGGTGAAAATGATAGCAGTCATCAAATAGCCGATCAGGAGAAGATCACCAAAGAGATGAAGGAGGTTTTTAAACCTGAATTTATCAATCGACTATCGGAAGTCCTTTATTTTACATCCCTCTCCCGGAAAGATCTTATTCGGATAATCGATATTCTGCTTACTGAGACCAGCTTGTATGCCGCCGAACAGGGTATTGAAATTGTCCTGCGCAAAGAGGCCAAGGAATTTCTGGTCGAAAAAGATTACAATCTTGAGAACGGAGCTCGTCCCCTGCGGCGGGCAATCCAAAAGCGAATAGAGGATCCGATTGCAGAAATGATGTTACAGGGAAAAATCCAACCCAATTCCAGGGTAATCGTTACCGTGCGGGGGGGTGAGATGAAATTTCGGTCCGAAGTTCGCAAGAATAAGGTTGTCAACCCTTCCTCGCGGGCACATGTGTCATAATATGGCTCAAGTTCTATTTTATTTTATTAGCGACAATTCCGTTTAACCCATAGAACACGCCATATCAGCAGGCTAATTATTTGTTGTATGCTGATATGGCGTAATAATAGGCTTGGCATGTGGTTTGAGCCGGTAAAGGTGCTGTAAATTACCTGTCGCCGCGACAGGTGCGGCTTGAAAATAAAGAATTTAGTCTACGCTTATAAAGATGGTTAACGCGTGAGACGATTTGAGTGAAAAGGAGTGAATTTAAATGGGCAAAGTAATTGGAATTGACTTGGGAACCACCAACAGTGTAGTGGCTGTCATGGAAGGCAAAGATCCGGTAGTCATTACCAATTCCGAGGGTGGCCGCACAACCCCTTCGGTGATGGCATTTACCAAAGACGGCAACCGGCTGGTGGGACAACCGGCTAAACGCCAGGCGATTACGAATCCGGATAAAACGATCTATTCCATTAAGCGGTTTATGGGCCGGAAATTTAATGAAGTGAAGCAGGAGTTGTCCGAGATTCCCTATAAAGTAGAGGGCGGTCCCAATAATCGGTGTCAGGTGCGGGTTGCGGATAAAACCTATTCACCACCTGAAATTTCGGCGATGATCCTGCAAAAGATGAAACAAACCGCGGAAGAGTACTTAGGTGAAAAGGTTATTGATGCGGTTGTGACGGTTCCCGCTTATTTCAATGATTCCCAGCGCCAGGCAACCAAAGACGCCGGTGAGATTGCCGGATTGAATGTTTTGCGTATTATCAATGAACCTACCGCAGCCTCGTTGGCCTATGGCCTGGATCGGAAAAAAGACGAAACCGTGGCGGTCTTTGACCTGGGCGGTGGTACTTTTGATATCTCCATTCTGGAAATTGGTGATGGCGTGTTTGAAGTAAAGTCAACCAATGGCGACACCCATCTCGGCGGTGATGATTTTGACCAGAAGCTGATTCTGTGGATAGTTGATGAGTTTAAAAAGCAGGAAGGCGTTGATCTAAGCGAGGATCCTATGGCCATGCAGCGGCTGAAAGAAGCTGCTGAAAAAGCCAAAATCGAGCTTTCATCGTCTGCCAGCACCGACATCAATCTGCCGTATATCACCGCGGATAACACCGGGCCGAAGCACCTTTCACTGAAACTAACCCGGGCAACTTTTGAGAATCTCTGCAGCGATTTATTCGAGCGTCTGAAAGCACCCTGCCAGACTGCGATCAAAGATGCCGGGTTGAAAGTGGAGCAAATCCAGGAAGTGATTCTGGTCGGTGGCTCTACCCGAATACCCAAAGCACAAGAGATTGTGAAGAAAATATTCAAAAAAGAACCTAACCGTAGCGTGAATCCGGATGAAGTAGTTGCCATGGGGGCTGCAATCCAGGGTGGTGTATTATCGGGAACGGTATCGGACGTTTTGTTGTTGGATGTGACCCCGCTATCCCTGGGTATTGAAACCCTGGGGGGCGTTATGACCAAATTGATTGAGCGTAATACCACGATTCCAACCAAGAAAAGTGAAGTTTTCAGCACCGCGGCAGACAATCAAACTCAGGTTGAGATTCATGTACTCCAGGGTGAACGCAACATGGCCGTTCATAACCGTACCCTGGGCCGATTCATTTTGGATGGTATTCCACCATCACCGCGCGGTATGCCCCAGGTTGAAGTAACTTTTGATATTGATGCGAATGGAATCCTGAATGTCACGGCTAAAGACAAAGCCACCAATAAAGAACAGAGCATTCGAATTGAAGCGTCCAGCGGTCTCACGGATGAAGAAAAAGATAAAATGGTTAAGGACGCTGAACTTCACGCCGAGGAAGATAAGCGCGAGAAGGAATTGATAGACGCCAAGAATCAGGGTGATTCACTGGTCTACCAGACCGAAAAGAACCTTAAAGAGTACGGTGACAAGCTGGATGATAAACTGAAAACTGAAATCGAAGCAAAGGTGAGTGCGCTTAAGAGTGCTGCAACCGGTACAGACAAAGCTGCAATCGACGAGGCGATTACCGCCCTGAACGAAAGCTGGAACAAGGCTTCCAGTGTAATGTATGAAGCTGCGAAAGAGGCTTCTGAAAAGCAGCCAGCTGAAGCCGGTGGATCTACTGCCGGTGATGGTGAAAAACCAGGCGCTGGACAGGCAGAGGTCGAAGAGGCCGATTTTGAAGTTGTCGATGAGGATGAGAAGAAAAAATAAACCTCAAATTACGCATGCTTGATCACAGGGGCAGTTCTGGCTGCCCCTGTTTTTATATATAAATGGGGACCGAGGTTCAAGTAGAATTCCCCTAAGGGGTTGGCTAAATTTAAAACTGATATGGCAAAACGAATACGCAGAGAGATCGATTTTTTCAAACTGGTAAAGCGCAGTTTGATCATGGGCAGCATCGTGTTCAGTCTCTCAACGGGAATCCTTCTTTTCGATACACCCCTTATATCGTCACCCCTTCTGAAAATATCGAATATGGTTGCGGCAAAATATGTCCCGCTCAAGGTTCAGGGGCACATTGATAAAAGTTTAATATTAGACGGATTAAGCATTAGCAATTTCACTTTGATCCAGACTGATTCACTGGACACGCTCATTACCGCCGAGCACATTGGAGCCAGCCTGCATTGGAGCAGCTTATTCAGGAAAAATGCAATTCTATCCCACCTTACACTGCGTAAAGGTCATGTCTTTCACCCCTTATGGAACTACAAACCACAAAGCCGGGGATCTTATTCAACGCCTAATCTGATATTTCGGAAATTGGCGGTGGATTCGTTCGTGATTGACTCACCAGCGGATAGACTCGCATCCGGCCTGACACTGGAGCATTACCGGGGAAGCGGCTGGTTATTAGACGGCATCCTGTATCTGAAAACAGATACCGCGGCACTAGCTCTGGGAGCGCCCCTCAATCAGACAGTCCAATTTTCCGGTGGAATTAGCCTGGAACCTAATCGGACCGGCCAACTCATCGATCTCGGAATCCTGTTGGCTAATGGTAAGGGCGTCATTAACGCCGGTTTTCAACCCGACTCAATATCTGCTCAAGTCCATATTCCGAGTTTCAATTTAAAAGATTTACTCCGGAGGCAGGGGCTTCGGTTACCGTTGGATTCGGCTGTACTCAAATCGTTTAATATGGCTGTTTCACGGAATAATGGGATCTGGCTTGCTTCCGGGGAGGGTATATCTCAACTGAATACGCGCACCGCAAAGATCAAGATTGACCAGGCGCGTTTCGATTCATCCGGCCTGTCGCTTAAAGCCCAAATGCAGAGTGGAATACAAAAACTTCAGACAAATTTCAGCCTGGCCAACTATCAAAATTTTACTTTAACAGGGTCGGCGGAGAAACTCGATATGTCGCAAGATTTTTCCACGCCACGCATCCGCGATCTATCCGGAAAATTTTCCGTGTCGGGTACATCCAGACAGCAAACCGCGAATGTCAGGCTCGAAGCATTCAGAGTGGGTGCTTACCGGATTGATACTCTGGTTATGAAAATGACGCGGGAAAGCGACCAATATCGGATCGATTCCCTAGCAATTACCACCTCCGGCACTAAGTTAAACTTGCACGGGATGGTTCAATCGAGGCAATTGACGCTAACCGGCGATGTCCGGGTTAGCGATATCTCGCAGTGGGTGCCTAATCGGGAAAAAGTACCGCTGGCAGGATCGACAGACCTTAAATTCAGGGTTGCCGGATCAATTTCAGAACCGGTAATCCAGGGTGAAATTCAACAAGCTGAACTGACTTATGGGCAACGCATTAAGTCAGTCGGCCGTGGAAAATTCAACCTGAAGAAAAGGCATTCCGTTTGGGATGGTGAACTGGTGCTCCACGGCAGTGATGGACTATTGCTCAACGACACGTTACGTAATTTGAATATTGCATTACAACTTGAAAACAACCGCCTCAGGCTGACCAATTTTAATGCTCGCAGCGATCGTTATCTAATTGCCGGCAGCGGGTTAGCGACACCGGATTCCCTTATTTTACAGCGTCTAAGCATCATTCTCGACAACCAGTCATTATCAACTGCTGAACCGGTGAAAATTTATCACCCCAAGCGGAGACCAAATCAATGGGTAATCCCTCGTAGGGTCTTAACCTTTAATCGCGGCGGCGTATCGGTTGAAGGAAATTTTAGCGCTGATGGAGAGATGGACCTCAATCTGACAACTGAGTTGATATCCATGTCCGAAGTCATGAAATTTCTGGGGCGAAAGACGGTTATGGCTGGCAATTTAGCTGGTAATTTTCATATTTCGGGCCAACCGGCAAATCCTACGATTGAGTCAAACTTCACCTGGATGAAACCGGCCGTGGAGCAGCTCAGTGCGGATAATTTCGTTTTCCAGGGAAAAATTCAGAATCGGAAATTGATTGTAGCCAGCGCCTCATTTACCAAGGGCTCCGCTAAAGTTAGTTTCCTGGGGACTTTCCCGTTAGGCTTTACCGCCGATGAATGGAAAGAGTCACGCACTGAAAATCAGCTTTTTACAGCCAGATTCACTGATTATAAACTTAAAGATTTAGCGTTTACACATTACAAAAAAACCCCCGTTAGCGGGACCCTGACAGGAATCATTAATGGCCGGGGAACACCCGCCGCAACGATTTTAAAAGCCACCTTCGATGTCCAAAATGGAATGTGGGGTAAGCTGGATTTTAATAAGGGCCGAGTAGGATTCTCCTACGAACGCGGCATCATTAATGTGGATACAATTGGTGTGATCAGTAATTGGGGAATCGCTTCGGGTATGGGGTATCTTTCAGGTGATCTGAATCTTCGACCTGAAACCAGGCGACCCCCGGGTGGCGTGGAAAATCCTTTGGATTTGACCTTTACCGGTAATTTTTCCCAACTAAAATTTCTTACCGCTTACCTTAACGGTCTGGATGAACTCACTGGGGATTTCGATGTTGATATGCATCTCTACGGAACCTATGAAAACCCAATTCGAGACATGAAACTTCGAGGTCACCATGCCACCTTGGCGATGAGCTTCCTCGATAATAAGATTACTGATATTCATACCGAAATGACGATGCGGAACAATACCATGACCATCGACCATTTTAGCGGCAAAATGAACTACACCGAGGGTACCGCCTTGGAAAAGGCCGGTGGTATTCGCTGGGCCACCCGGCAATTGGGCTCTATTCTGGGATTCGGCAAGGGGCGTGAGTACAAGGGTGATTTACTGGTAACGGGCGTAGGTGATTTCTCGCAATTTTTTCATCCTAAATTTAATATCGGATTGAAAGGGAAGGAGATTTACTATCGCAATATTGCCAGTGAATTTGAAGCGATCAGCGATTTAAATATGACAATTGCCGGGCAGGATACTATCCGGATCAATGCCGATATGCCGGTGATCAAAGGCGGATATTTTTCAAATTTTACCTCGCAAGAATCGTATAATGTAAAAAAAGTGGCTACGACTCAGCTACAACACCATGGACCGGTGGTCATCTATAATTTGCACACTACTTTTTTGGGTAATCTGCGGATCGAAAACAATCTCATGTTCTCCGAGTGGGAGGGGGAACTGTGGCTACTGAATTACGGTGACGGGAAATTAAGATTCAGCGGTAGCCTAACAGTTCTTGCCGGAGGCAAGTTTTTCTACCTCGGCAATGTGCTGGATATTCAGAGCGGCACCCTCACCTTCAATCCGGTTGAGTTTAATCCGGAGATCAGCGATTTCGTCGTAACTACAACCATTGACGGTGAACAGGTATACCTTTCACTCTCTGGCGATCTAAAAGAACCGCAATTGGCCCTGGCGCCGGGAGAGACAACCACCCTGAGCATGGATGATATACTAGCTTACCTGACAATTAACCAAAAAGTGACCCAGGGAATCAATTTAGGTGCGAATAGTCTGCGTGATCCGGTGAGATCTTATGTGGGCATGTTGGTCAATAAGCAGGGAGAAAAGCTATTAAACCGGTTCATGGGACTGGATTATCTGGATATTCAAAGTTCTTTGTTTGATCCATCAGCTAGTGATACCGCCCGTATTACGATCGGTCAGCGGCTGTCCAAAAATATAAAGATGACTTACCAGAGAGATATTATGATCTCGGAGCCTAACCCTTATTCCAAACTTAGTGTTGAATACCGGATGAATAAAAATATGTCCATTATTGGAGGCGTCGATCAGGATGGACTATTGGAAGTCAGGGGAAGATTAAGGTACACCTATTGAGTTTCTATCCCACGTTGAGAAAAATCATATATTTGGCCTTGTTCTTACTCCCGAATTGGGGATATTCACAAGGTATTATTATCCCGGAAAAGGCTGAGATTGATGAAATTGTCTTCCAGGGCAATGCCAATTTCCCGGATCGTCAGTTATTGGATCAGCTTAGTATCCATGAGAAATTTTTAATTCGTAAAGGTTCACCCTACAATAAACGTCAATTAGTCCGAGAAGATCTGATTTTAGCAAATTATTACCGCCAATATGGCTATCTCGATGTAACGGTCGTGGATTTGGTTACCCATGTAACCGGTAAGAATATAAGAGTTGAGTTTCAAATAAACGAAGGCAAGCAATATTATCTTGAGCACTTTACGATTGCGGGTAATTCCATTATTCCCGACAGTGAATACGAGCGGCGGCTGACGCTCCGGACGGGTATTCCATTCAGCCGCTATACCATCCAAAATGGAATTCAACAGATCGTAAGACAGTATGAAACCATTGGTTATCCCTATGTGGTTATCCGGGATAGTGTGGCCGTTCACGATTCAGTTGACTTTTTTCTGCGGGTCCACGAAGGACCTCTGACCCATATTGGTGAAGTTGAGGTTCCTCCGCAACCAGGTATAAAACCGGAAATTATCAAGCGCGAAATAGTGATAAAAAGGGGTGATATTTACAATATTGACTTGATTGAAGAAACCCAGCGGCGCTTATTTGAAACCCGATTATTCAACGGTGTGCTCATTTCGCCGGTTAGCCGTGACACACTCACACCCACTGTTGACTTAAAGATCCAGTTGATCGTCAGTAAGTTTCGGTCGGTTGATTTCGATTTTGGTCTCACTCAACAATCGATAGCGACCTATACCGATCCGCTTTTGAATCTTAAACTGGCCGGGGGCTGGCGGCATAAAAACCTGGGGAATGTGGGGCGCCAATTTCAGGTTCGGATCTCAGCCAGCACACGATTCCCGGAAATCTATCAACCGCAAAAATTTAGAGGAGATCTGCTTTATACCGAGCCCTGGTTATTAAATTTTAGGACTCCGACCACTATTAATCCTTTTTACGAGTATGTGGATTGGTCCGATGTTTACGGTGCAGGCGCCTATTCCAGGCAATATGGTTTGACCATTTACACTATTTATCGCTGGTTTAGGAGTATTCAGGCGCGTGCCGAATTGGAGTGGAGTAAAGGCAAATATAAGGGTATTACCAAGGCGGAAGATAAACCAACCGAACAAAGGATTTTCCGTCTCAATACCACCTGGGACAAACGGAATAATTATTTTACGCCCAGTTCGGGATATCTCCTGCAGGTGAACCCAACCCTGATGGGCACTTTTCTCGGTGGAGATCATCACCTTATTCAAGTGGAGTCATCCTATAGTGTTTATCATCGATTGTTTTGGAATGTGATCGGCGCGGCTCGGATCGGTGCTGGCATTACCGCCTTTTTTGCCCAAGACACCAGCCGCAGCGTTCCCCTAAATCAGCGATTTTATTTGGGTGGTAACGCATCAGTACGCGGTTACAAAAACCAGCTGCTTGGTCCCACAATGATTGTGGATGGCCAGCTCATTCCGCTGGGAGGGAATTTTAAAGTTTATGGTAATTTCGAAGTGCGGTTTCCGATTTATTGGATTGTCGGGGGAGAATTATTTGTGGACTGGGGTAATTTATGGTCACAAACAAAGTACGCCAATCTGTCAGATATTAAAGTTGCGTCCGGATTTGGCATTACCTTTGCGACCCCCATTGGGCCGGCCAGAATTGATTTTGGTTGGCCGTTGAATGATGTTAAATATGGCACAAATTGGAATATACATGTTGCAATTGCATATGCTTTCTAAATTAAAGCGAGGTGAGGATGCTTGATTTTAATCGCTTGACTTATAAGAGTCAGGAAGCGCTCCAAAAAAGCGTTAACCTGGCCCAATCGTTGGCTCATCAGGTGGTCGAGATCGACCATTATATATCGGTGTTGCTTCAGGATGACGAGGGGATTCTGGTTTCTATCCTAAGGAAATTGGGCGCCAATTTGAATGATTTAAAGAAAGAGATCGAATACAATTTGTCAAAATTACCCAAAGTTACGGGTGGGGGCCTCGGCCAGGCCTCGCTGAGCAATAATTTCGATCAGGTATTGGACCAGGCTCAGACTGAAATGGCTAAACTCAAAGATGAATATGTGAGTATTGAGCATATTCTTTTGGCAGCCATTAAGAAGGGAAACACCGCTACGATCGGGTCACTTCAGCGGGTTGGGATGACCCATGAAGCATTGTACGCTTTGTTGAAGTCAATTCGTGGTACGCAGCGCGTGACGGATCAAAATCCGGAAGATAAGTACCAGGCTCTGGATCGCTATACGCGTGATTTGACAAAATTGGCGCGCCAGGGGAAACTCGATCCCATTATTGGCCGGGATGAAGAGATACGGCGTGTATTACAGGTATTGAGCCGACGTACTAAAAACAATCCCGTATTGATCGGTGAACCGGGTGTGGGAAAGACGGCGATTGCGGAAGGCATCGCTCTGAGAATCGTTAATCAGGATGTTCCGGAAGGAATGAAATCCAAACGCATTCTCGCACTGGATATGGGCGCTCTGATTGCCGGAGCAAAATTCCGGGGTGAATTCGAAGACCGGCTGAAAGCAGTTTTGAAAGAGATTGAATCCGCTGAAGGGCAGATCATTCTGTTTATCGATGAACTGCACACGGTCGTTGGGGCCGGGGCCGCGGAGGGCGCCATGGACGCATCCAATTTATTGAAACCGGCTCTGGCGCGAGGTGACTTGCGAGCCGTAGGAGCAACCACGCTGGATGAATATCGTAAATACATCGAAAAAGATGCGGCTCTGGAACGACGCTTTCAGCCGGTACTGGTTGAACCGCCATCGGTGGCGGACACCATATCCATTCTCCGCGGATTGAAAGAACGCTATGAAATTCACCATGGTGTTAAAATTAAAGACTCAGCCCTGGTGGCAGCCGCCGAGTTGTCCGATCGATATATTAGTGACCGGTTTCTTCCGGATAAAGCAATTGATCTTATGGATGAAGCTGCCAGCCGGTTGCGGTTGGTAATTGATTCACTCCCGGACGAATTGGATGAAGATGAACGTCGGATTCGTCAACTGGAAATTGAAATTCGGGCCTTAAAAAAAGAGACCGATATTGAATCGGTCAAACGTCTGGCCGCCGCAGAACGGGAACTCTCGAATTTGCATGAAAAAGCCGATTCGCTACGATCCCGCTGGAACCAGGAAAAAGAGTTATTGAATAATATCCAGCAAATCAAACGCCGAATTGATGAGACGCAGGGTAGTTTAGAGCGTGCCGAACGCCAGGGAGATTTTGACAAAGCAGCGGAATTAAAACACGGAACGCTGGTTAAACTGCGCCAGGAACTGGATGAAAAAAGCCGGCAATTGACCGATGAACAGGGTGGGCACCGGATGCTGCGTGAAGAAGTATCTGCCGAGGATATCGCCGATATCGTATCGAAATGGACCCACATTCCCATGACTAAGTTGGTGGAATCCGACCGGGAAAAATTGCTGAAAATTGAGGAGCGCCTGCATCAGCGGGTAGTGGGTCAGGATCAAGCCATTTCCGTGGTGGCTAATGCCATTCGCCGGCGGCGGGCGGGTTTTGGTGATCAGCGTCGTCCCACGGGATCGTTTATTTTTATCGGTGGTACCGGTGTTGGTAAAACTGAATTGGCGAAAGCACTGGCCGAGTTTCTATTCGATGACGAAAGTGCGTTGGTCCGAATTGACATGAGTGAATATATGGAAAAGCACTCGGTTTCGCGGCTGATCGGTGCGCCTCCAGGCTATGTTGGCTACGAGGAAGGGGGACAACTTTCCGAAGCAGTACGCCGAAAACCATACGCGGTGATTTTATTTGATGAAATTGAAAAAGCACACCCTGAAGTCTATAACCTACTTCTACAGGTCTTGGACGATGGCCATTTAACTGATGGCCGCGGGAAAACAGTTAATTTTAAAAACACGATTATCATTATGACTTCTAACCTCGGTTCAGACCGGATCGCCCATGAGATTGGAGCCTCACACGGAGATTTATCACCGGAAACATTGACAAAGTTGGAATCGGAACTGATTCAGTTACTCCGGGAGACCCTGCGGCCCGAGTTTCTCAATCGGATAGATGACACCGTCATTTTCAGACCACTGTCCAGAGAACAAATCGCTGAGATCGTGGGAATCCAATTCCAGCGGGTTGCCCGGCAAATTCTCCGGCAGGGCATCAAGGCTGAGTTGACCCCGCAGGCGACCCAGCATTTAGCGTTGGATGGTTTTGATCCAACATTTGGCGCCCGCCCGCTGAAGCGGGTGTTGCAGCGTAAAGTTGTGGACCGGATAGCAACAAGCTTCCTTAAAGGCGAAATTACGGAGGGGGATTCCATCACCATCGATTATCGGGACGGTTATCTTCTGGATATCACCAAATCGAGTTGAGATGGCATTTTAATTTAGGATAAATCAGGGAACCATTGTCCAGTGCACTCCGTACAACTCGGTGATCATGGAAAGTTTGGTAAAAATGGTTGTCTTACCCTGTAGGTCAATGAATATTCCGCGGGTTTCATTCATGAATAAATATTAACGTGACGAAGGAGTTTAAGACGTTATGCTGAAAAAGGGTTTGATTATTGGGTTGGGAATCATTTTCCTGATTGGTTGCAGTAGGAAATCATATACGGAACTGATTAGCGAGGGGGATGAATACCTGAAGAATGATAAGGTAAAAGAGGCGCTGAACGCGTACCGGGAAGCCTTCCGGTTGACTGATATAGCGGGCCAAAAAATTGCTGCTTCAGGTAAGATTGGCGACATTTTTGTCCAGCAGGTACCGAATGCGGATAGTGCTGGTGCTTACTATGCCGTGGTTTTGGATTACCCGGCCGAATTGAATTCGGAATCACTGCGTAACTTCACGAAAAAGATTTATGAAGCCGGGAATTATGGTGCAGCCGTGCGGGGATATTCCATGTGGCTGGAAAAATATCCAACTGATCCGTTGGCGCCGAGTATGACCTATGATTTAGCCGAATTGTACCATAAGCAGGTGCGGGATCTTATTCAAGCGGTGGCACTGTATGATTCGGTAGCCCGTAAGTTTCCCAAATCGCCCTACGCTCCGAAAGCCCTGTTCTCCGAGGGCTATGTCTACGCAAATGAATTAAAAAACTATGATAAGGCTAAAGCGCTTTACGAAATATTTTTATCCGTTTACCCGGAACATGAGATGGTGCCGTCCGTAAAATTCGAGCTGAAATACTTGGGGAAATCGATTGACGAAATCCCCGAATTGAAACATCTCATGACGAATAAAAAGCAGACGACCTAAGTACCCGTTTATCCTAATATGATATGAAGTAGTTGAACGAAAAGCGAAGAGGTAGTGAAGCAGGTTTATGACTTTTGATTTAGCCCAATTGAATGAAGAGATTAAGCGGGAAAGTCAATTTATTGAAATCCTTGAAAGCGAAATCGGCAAGGTTATCGTCGGCCAGCAGTATCTTGTTAAGCACTTGCTGGTGGGTTTATTGGCCAACGGCCATATCTTGCTGGAAGGTGTTCCTGGCCTGGCCAAAACCCTGGTGGTGCGAACCCTCGCCAGGTTGATTGATACTAATTTCCAACGGATCCAGTTTACACCGGATTTGTTACCCGCGGATTTGTTGGGGACTCTCATTTACAACCCGAAATCGGGTGATTTCACTGTTAAAAAAGGTCCGTTATTCAGCAATATTATTCTGGCGGATGAGATCAACCGCTCGCCGGCCAAAGTCCAGGCAGCCCTGTTGGAAGCCATGCAGGAGCGGCAAATCAGCATTGGTTCGGAAACATTTATTTTGAACGAACCCTTTCTGGTTTTGGCGACGCAAAATCCCATCGAACAAGAGGGTACTTATCCATTGCCTGAAGCACAGGTTGATCGATTTATGCTGAAAGTGACGGTCGGTTATCCCAATGAATCCGAAGAACTTGAGATCATCCAACGGATGGCGCATCCGAAACCTGAAATTGAACTGAAACCGGTAATCAGGCCCGAACAAATCCTGAAAGCGCGGCAAGTTGTTGATCATATCTATATGGATGAGAAGATTGAACGCTATATCGTTGATCTGATTTTTGCCACCCGCAATCCCGAGAAATATAAATTACCCGAGTTGACCGACCTGATCCAGTTTGGTGCCTCGCCCCGGGCGTCAATTAATCTGGCATTAGCTGCTAAGGCACACGCCTTTATCAATCACCGGGGTTATGTGACGCCGGATGATATTCGAGCGATGGGGCTGGACATCCTGAGACACCGGGTACTGGTGACCTACGAGGCCGAAGCGGAAAATATGACCAGTGAAGATATTGTCACCCGTATTTTTGAGACTATCGAAGTTCCCTAACCCCGTGAAAATCATCTCTGCAGCAATGCAACTCACAACTTAAGCGTGGTGCCGATACATATTTTGGTATAATCAAAGTCGAACATGATCTCCAAGGAAATTCTAAAAAAAATCCGGCATATCGAATTCAGCACTTCGCACTTGGTGAATGAAGTTTTCGGAGGTGAGTACCACTCGGTATTCAAAGGCCGCGGGATGGAATTTGCCGAAGTGCGGGAGTATATGCCCGGGGATGATGTGCGGACCATTGACTGGAATGTGACGGCGCGTTCCGGCAAACCCCATGTAAAACTATTTGATGAAGAACGCGAACTGACGGTAATGTTATTAGTGGATGCATCGGCCTCCGGTGCGTTCGGTACCCGGGCGCGAATGAAGCGTGAAGTGGCGGCGGAACTGTCGGCGGTCCTGGCGTTTTCGGCGATTAAAAATAATGACAAAGTCGGCGCCATCATTTTCACGGATACCGTTGAAAAGTATTTGCCGCCCCGCAAGGGCCGGCACCATGTACTCCATGTCATTCGTGAATTGTTATACTATGAACCTCTGAGCAAAGGAACCGATATTGGTGCGGCGGTGGAATTCATGTCCAGCGTGGTGCGTCATCGGGCAGTCGTCTTTCTGATTTCCGATTTCCTATCCTCCAGTTTTGAAACAGCTTTAAAGATTGCCGCCCGGCGTCATGACGTGATTGCGATCAGATTATACGATTCGTTGGAAGAGCAACTTCCCAAGGCCGGACTACTCCAAATCCACGATGCTGAAACCGGTGAATTGGCAATGGTTGACACCGGCAACCAGCACTTTCGCTCAGCTTATGCCGCGGCCAATAAACAACGGGTGGCACAATTGTCCAATTTTTTTCAGAGTAACCGCTTGGATTATTTGGCGTTGAACACCGGCGAGTCGTATGTGGAGCCACTGGTTAAATTTTTTAAAGCACGGGCCCGGCACATTCGGTAAGAGAAAAAAAGGTGACTGGGCAAAACAAACACAACCAAATCCACCCGGCCCCCGGCCCCTTTAACTTTATCTACACTAAAACCGTTTACCTGCTGGCAGTCGTGGTTTACTGGTCAGCTTTGGGAACGCCACTCCAGGCCGCATCAATTCGCGCAACGGTTCGCTTGGACACGACGGACGGTACACTGGGAGATATATTTCACGGCAGTTGGCAGGTACGGCATCCGGCCCATTCGGTCGTGCAATTCCCGGTGTTGGACAAACACGTGGCAACATTTGATATTTTGGATCAATCGACTCCCCGGGATCAAAACGGTCAGACTCTCCAAAATCTCGTGGTAGCTGTCTATGATTCCGTTGGCCCGCACGATTTTCCATCTCAAACCGGATTAGTTATATCAGGGAATGATACCGTTAAATTTACGCTACCCGGCTTCCGGGTCTTGATTCACTCGGTCCTGACTGCCGGGGATTCCACCTTTCGACCTATTAAACCAATTCATCAGGTTCGGCTACCATTTAATTGGTTCATTTTGTTGTATGTGGTATTGGGCATTGCAGCTATTTATTTGATTTATCGATTTTGGCCGAAACGCAAGCATCGAATAAAACAAAAGCGGTCTAAGTTTATTTATATCCCACCGGAACAAGCTCACATTATTGCCTTACGTGAGTTAAAAGTATTGGGGGAATCAGACTATCCGGAGCGGGGTGAATTCAAACAATTCTACTCTGATCTGACGACTATCCTGCGGCGATATTTTGAACGCCGGTTTTTAATCAATGCCCTAGAAATGACCACTACCGAAGTATTGAGTTCCCTGCGGGCCGGTGTCTTGTCTGAATTAGAAGTTTTAAAAATCCAATCCATATTGGAACAGGGTGACCTGGTCAAGTTCGCCAAACACCTTCCTGGGGCACGTGAAGCTCGGTGGGTATTGGAACTGGCAGTCGAAATTGTCCAGGCGACCAAAGTTGAATTAGATGTTATCCAAGCAAAAACCGCGGTACAACCAAAAATAGAAGTGGAGGACCAATCGTGATTGACGTTCAAAATGTTAGCAAATCCTACGGTCCGGTCCATGCGGTTCGGGATGTTTCCTTCTCTGTTCAGAGGGGAGATATCCTGGGCTTTCTGGGACCCAATGGCGCAGGTAAAACCACAACCATGCGTATTCTAGCCTGTTTCATGCCGGCCACCAGGGGGACAGCCAGAGTTGCAGGATATGATGTTTTCGAACAGGCCATGGAGGTGAAAAAACGCATCGGCTATTTGCCGGAAGAACCACCCTTATATCTGGAACAAAATGTGAATGACTATTTGCAGTTTGTGGCCGGAATCAAGGGTGTTCCGCGCGATCTGGTCAAAAGTAAGGTTGACCGGGCTCTGGAATTGACCTCGACCACGGACGTAGCCAAGCGCATCATCGGTAATCTTTCAAAAGGGTATCGTCAGCGCATCGGCTTGGCTCAGGCACTTATCCACGAGCCGGAAGTTTTAATTTTGGATGAACCCACCGTGGGCCTTGATCCGACCCAGATCATTGAAGTCCGTGAATTGATCAAGAATCTGGCGGGTGAACATACGATCATCCTATCAACCCATATTCTGCCCGAAGTGGAGCAGACTTGCAGCCGGGTGGTAATTATCAATCAGGGCCGGGTCGTGGCCGAAGACACCACTACCGGTCTCAAACGGAAGCTGCAGGGTGTATCCTCAATTAAAATTGAAGCGCTCGGCGATCCCGAAGCCATTAAAACGGTGCTGGGATCGGTAACGGGAGTAGCAAAAGTCACCCATACTTCCGGCGCTTTTATCGTTGAATCCACCGCCGACCAGGATATTCGCGGTGATTTAGCCAGAGTTGTCGTAAAAAACGATTTCAAACTGCTCGGACTTCAGGCAGTGGGGATGAATCTGGAAGAGATTTTCCTCCAGTTGGTGAAATCGGATGATATCCACGAAGGGAGAGCCCAAGCATGAAAAATATCCGGACGATTTATCGGCGCGAATTGAATGCCTACTTTGTTTCACCCATGGCGTATGTGGTTCTGGTATTCTTTTTCGCATTGGCATCGGTATTCTTTTACCTCTTTCTGGCGTCATTCCTCCAGAATCAACAAATGGTACAAATGCAGGCCCAGCAAAGTGGCCGTTTTCAGCCGGTCAATGTGAATCTTATGTTGATTCGTGGTCTGTTATTGAATCTGTCAGTGATCTCGCTGTTCATGATTCCCATGATTACCATGCGTTCATTTTCCGAGGATAAGCACAATGGGACCATGGAGTTGCTGCTCACATCACCCCTCACCAACTGGCAAATCATTCTTGGTAAATATTTTGCCGCTTTTACCCTGTATGCGGCCATGATTGGGACGACGCTGTTGTTCATCCTGCTCCTGTTCTTTTACGGGAGTCCGGAATTCCTGCCTATTCTGAGCGGTTATATTGGCCTGTTGCTATTCGGCGCCGCATTGGTGGCGATTGGTTTGTTCGTCAGTAGCTTGACGGATAATCAGTTAGTCTCGGCCCTGGTTACCTTTGTGGTGATGCTGGTTTTGTGGCTGGTGGGCGCTTTGGGCAGCTTCAGCAGCACCAACTGGTCGCAGCAAGTTCTCCAATATCTCTCCACGATTGAGCATCTCGATGACTTTGTGAAGGGCGTTTTTGACACCCGGCACCTTGTGTATTACGCATCGACCATCTTCTTCGGGTTATTCCTGACCTATCAATCGGTTGAGTCAACACGGTGGAGGGGTTAATCATGAAAAAATTATGGAAGATCCTGCTCTGGACCGGTGTCCTCGGTATTGTTGTTGGATTAGTGCTATACAGCCTGTCGGGTTTGTGGCATTGGTACTCGGTTACCACCGAGATTACCGGATTGGTCCTGGTTTTAGGCGCTATCGGCGTCAATTTCAAATTGATCATTCAGTCGCTGGGACGGCGATCAACCAAATACGGCATTAGCATGGTCCTGGGTGGATTATTTGTGCTGGGCATTCTGGCGGCGGTTAATTTCTTTTTTTACCGCAATAACTACCGGGCTGACTGGACCAAACAGCACACCTTCTCACTTTCGGATCAAACGGCGAAAATTCTAAAACATCTCGACAAAGATGTGCATGTGTATGCTTTTTGGAACGACAATGACAATACGCGGAAGCAAATCCAACAGTTATTCGACGAATACAATAATATCTCATCCAAATTTCATTATGAATTTTTAGATGTGGATAAAAATGCCGCCGAGGCTCAACAAGTGTATCATGTGGAAAAATATGGTACGATTGTTTTCAAGACCGATACAAAAGAAGAGCGTTGGGAACCAACCCCGGCGAGAGGTAGTGCCCGTCCGCCTCAGGAAGAGGACATCACCAATACGCTGTTGAAAGCGATTCGGAATGAGCAAAAGACGGTCTATTTCGTCACTGGTCATAATGAAGTAAATTTGGAAGATAGCCAGAGCCGGAATGGTTATGGATTAGCTAAAGCCGCATTGGAAAAGGAATTCTACAAGGTTGAGACGTTGGACTTAATGACAACGGATGTGGTTCCGGAAGATGCTTCAGCCGTTGTCATCGCCGGTTCTGATAAACCCTATTTGACCCATGAGACCGATGCCCTAAGCAAATATCTCCACCACGGCGGGGGTGTAGTGGTTTTGCTGGATCCGGCGCCCAAACCGGACTTCGCGGATTTCCTGAAGCCGTTTGGGATTGTTCCGGATAACGATGTCGTGGTCGATCCGTCACTGGAGAATCGTCTGTTCGGTGGGAGTCCGGGGATGCCATTGGTGCGGCATTATAGTGATCATGCGATTGTCAAGGATTTTCCCTATGCCACGGTTTTTCCCATGACACGATCATTACAGGTGAGCGGCGATGCGCAGGCAATCGCCCTGACCGGTGGCAATGCCTGGGGTGAAACGGATTTGACCAACTTACAAAATGGCGTCGCCAAGAGTAGCGCTGATGTGAATGGTCCACTGAATATTGCAGCCGCTACGGCCGTAAAAAGTGATTCCAGCAATGGTAAACCCGGTCGCCTCGTTGTTGTAGGCGATTCTGATTTTGCTTCAAATATTCAGTTTAATAATCAGGGTAATGGTAATCTTTTTACCAATATCGTATCCTGGTTGGCTGCAGATGAAGACCTGATTTCCGTATCACCGAAGCAGATGGAAAACCGGCCGTTGAATATGACTGCCGCCGATCTTCGTTTGGTGGTGTATATCATCATTCTGTTTGGACTGCTGATTATCGGGCAGGGTGTCCGCATCTATCTCAAGCGGCGGAGGTAAGCCCTAATGAAACCTAAACAGCTTCTCATTTATTTCATCTTATTCACGGTAATTGGCGCCTTTGTATATTTCTATGAGTATAAAGGTGGTCAAAAACGGGACGCCGCTGAAAAATGGGCTGCTAAAATTTTCAAAGTGGCTCATAGCGATTCTATTTTAGCCATTAAGATTCACAATGACAAAGGCACGGTAAGTGCACACCGGGTTGGTAAGGAGTGGAAGATCGACCAGCCGTTTGAGACGAATGCTGAAAACTCACAGTGGAATAGCATTGCTAATCATATCGCTAGTGCCGCACGGGAGCGTGAGATTACTACCCGGTTGACCAATTTGGCAACCTACGGATTGGATAAACCGCGGGCGACCGTGACTTTCACCAAGCCTGATAACACTCAGCGGAGTTTTCTTATTGGCGCGGAAAGCAAAGCCAGCAAAGGTGGAGCCATGACATTCGTCAAATGGGTTGATTCCACCCGCATTGTTACCACCACTAATATTCTGTTTACCCAGGTCGACAAATCGCTGTTCGATTTGCGGGATAAAACCATCTTCTCGGTGGATGCATCGCAAGTTGCAAAGATTGAGATGGAAGACATGGGGCGGAAAGTCGTGGTTGAAAAGATTGCCGGCCACTGGCTGATAACAGATCCGGTGAAACTTCCGGCACTTTCCGGCTCAGTCAATAGCGCTATCTCAAGTCTTAATTCCTTACGTGCGCTGGAATTTATTGAAGAACATCCGGTCTCGCTCAAACCGTATGGTTTGAATAAGCCGATTGGATATGCCCGATTTACCTTAAATGACAGTTCAACGGTTATAGAGGTGCGGCTGGGGAATAAGCGCTCGGCGAATGAAATGTTTGTCCAGTGGACCGGCGATCACCCGGTAGCGATCATCGACACCACTAAAGCCAAATATTTCGTGAAGTCGGCATTTGATTTTCAGGATAAAAAACTGAAACCGTTCGATCCAAAGCTGGTGAACCATTTCACGGTTGTGGGTGATCACCCGCTGGACATTGTGAAGCGGGATACTTTGGGTTGGTTCAGCTCAGACGGAGATACCCTCTCCACCAGTAAAGTCGAGAGTCTGATTCGTAGTCTGAATACTATTCAGGCGGATGAAGTTGGTGCGTATAACGCCAAGAATCTTGTCCTGTATGGACTGCAAGCGCCAAGGATGACTGTTACGGCCTATCGCGGGAAGTCGATTTTAGCGTCCCTTTTGATCGGGACGGAGAGTGGTGAGTCATCTTTTGCCAAGGCTGCGGATAGTCCGAATGTGTATAAAATTCGCAACTGGCGAATTACCGGTTTGAAAAAAACCGTAAAGGATTTGAAAAATTAATCCCGGTCTGGCAAGTTGAATAAAAGACCTCCCGTATACAGGTCTTTTATTTTTCTTTAAGTACGATTTAGGGTGCGATATTAATGTTTTGAAATGTCGGTGATTGAGTTTATGTTTAATAGTAATGGCTAAAAGCATCGTTGTTCTGAATATGAAAGAAAGGAGCCTATAATGGGTTTTGAACCGTACAAACCGAAACGCGGCGGCCGGGGAAGGGGTCTCACCGTTAGTTTTAGTCCATCCGGGCGGATCGGTTTTAGCCGAACGCTGTATGATGAATATCTTTCCAAATCAACTCATGTGGAATTGTTTTACGATCGTGCTCGCAACAAAGTTGGCGTCAGGCCGGTTAAACGGAATTCCACCAGTTCCATCAAGCTACCCACAGTGGGTGAAAAAAAGGCCTGTGCTATTATGGGCAAAGGTTTTTGCAACGCCTTCGGATTAACATTTAACAAATTAAAGAAGGTCACACCGACCTTCGATGAAGAGAAGAAAATGTTGATCGTGGATTTGAATGCTTAAGCTGACAAGTTAAATAACACTCTGATCAAATAGAAAGAGCACCAATATTGGTGCTCTTTTTTTAGATACAATTATGCGTGCGCCAATTTACTCGCGGTGGACCACACTCGCTGACGCCTGCGCGGTAGCTAAAATAATCATATCCGCGATTTGCACATGGGA
Organism: uncultured Lentisphaeria bacterium; assembly: GCA_964543125.1. Lineage (GTDB taxonomy): Bacteria > Fidelibacterota > UBA8477 > UBA8477 > UBA8477 > CAZIWX01. Next base: position 22,686 of record CAZIWX010000028.1, read on the forward strand.
CGGTCTTGAGACCGCGTAAAAAACGGCATCGGCTATATCTTCGGCCAGCAACGGTTCCAGTCCGGCATACATTTTTCTCGCACGATCAGTGTCACCGCTAAAACGCACAATACTAAATTCAGTTTCAACCAAGCCAGGCGAAATTGCAGTGACCCGGATCGGCGTTTCGACTAAATCGATTCGAGTACTTTTGGTAATGGCATCTACCGCGTGTTTTGTCCCGCAATAAACGCTTCCCCTACCATAAGCTTCGTGGCCGGCGATGGAAGAAATATTCACGATATGACCTCTGCCACGTTCGATCATCCCCGGGGTAACCAGGCGAGTAAGGTAGAGAACGCCCTTAATATTGACGTCCACTACCTGGTCCACCTCGGCCGGATTGTTTTCGTACGCTTTATCCATTCCCAGCGCCAGTCCGGCATTATTAATCAACAAATCAATTTCTTTTAGGGAGTTTGGTAATCCGGACAGCGCTTCTTCAATGGCAAAAAAATGCCTCACATCCACCGCGGCCGTTTGAACCTGGACCCCAAACTCGGATTTCAATGAATCTCTCAGCTGGTCGAGTCGATCCTGGCGCCGGGCAAAGAGAATCAAATTTGATCCGGCCCGGGCAAGTACGCGTGCCGTAGCGGCACCGATCCCGGCGCTGGCGCCCGTGATCAACGCAATTTTATTTTTCAACGGTTGTTCCATTTACCAGACCTTTCTCATGTTTAGTGAATGTTTGTGTGCTATAAATCCCATAAACCAGATTACAATACTCGTCAAAATACCCGGGTAAAATGGTTCCAATCCCCCTAAATATTGCCAAGAATCCACTTTGGCAAAAACGAACCAGAGCCAGGCCACCAACGGGCTCAAAATCATACTGAATTCGATAAACCTGGCGGAAATTCTGAGCGGCGGGTAGAGTGCACTGAGAACCGGTAAGAGCAAGCCCGGGATCAAGATCGTTCCCAAGGCATACCACAGTTTAACGACACTCGGTAAAGCAATAGCGAGGATGAATGCGAAGATCAGGGATAATCCCAATCCCACCCGAGTTAAATTGACCGCGGAATGTCTTTTCAGCTTGTTTGAACGAGCTAATAGGTCATAGCCGAGGGTTTGCGCCGTTACCAGGGCGGTACTGTCCAGAGTTGACATCACGGTGGCAAATATTCCTAATAAAAACAGTCCCTGAATTCCAACAGGTAAAATGTGGGCTGAGAGCCTGAGAAATGCTTCTCCGGGTGCTGTATTGGCGGGCAACAGCGCCCGCGCTAATAATCCGGTATAGGTTGTAAGGAGATCAAAGACAAACCAACAGCCAACCGCGATGAGTACGCCTCGCTTGGCAACGCGGGCATCTTTTGCCGCATAGACTCGTTGGTGAAACCCGGGATCAACCAGGGTCCAGAGGGCAATGAAAAACCAGACCAAGATGAATCCGGCGGAATGGCCACCCGTGACCGATAAATGTTGGGAAGGAAGCATCCGGGTGAGGTGCTGCCACGATCCAACTACGTGGTACCCCACTAAAGCCATTATAAAAAATCCCAAATACATGAGCAGAAATTGAAATATATCGGTACGCACGACCGAACCTAAACCACCGCGGAGGATGTAGAGCGTGGAAAATATCAAACCGGCCAAAATGGACCACGCCAGAGGCCAGTTGAAAAAAAACCGGAATAAAAATCCAAGTGTCAATAAATAAGGAGCGGGGGAAGCCAGAAAAAATATTTGGATTGCACCCAATATTCCGGATTTCTCACCGTAAGTCCGGCGGAGCAGGTGAGGGATGGTATTGACCGCTTGTTTGCGGGCTCGTTCCGCGAGAAAAAATGCGAAAATGAGCCCGAAGACATAATAGGGAACACCGAATACGATCCAGTTGGAAATGCCGTAGTTGAAGCTAAACTCACTTACACCCAGAATACCGCCATACCAGGTTGAAACCAGGGTCATAACAAAGGCTGGCAATGACAATCGCCGTCCCATGAGCAGGTAATCACTGATTTCTGAACTGGATTTTTTCCAAAAGCCCAAAATCCAGATCAGGAGGAAATAGATAATAATAATTGCGGCGTCAAGCAGGTGTAGCGGCATAGAGGCTAAATTATTCCGGTGGGCTGCCGTGATTGTGGACAAAATAGATTATACCGGTACTAATTTCGATTTGAACCAGGGAATTCACGACTTCATTGGACTGCCCCAGTTGACTGGCGGCATTCATATTCTGGCCCTGTAATTCCCACTTTAGTCCCCGGGTTCGGATATTGGTGGCTTGGTTCCAGGGAATAAGACTCACCGTGTCACCCACCGGGAATTTATGTTGAAAAACAGTAGTGATGCGATAAATACTACAATCATCAGCGATGAATTTCACCGGGATTACAGATGGAATCCGGCTGGCGATCAGCAGATTAGTCAATTCATGATCAATCCTGCCGCCTAACCCCCCGAGGATGACGATGGAATCCGGGTCCCGCGTTGGTAGGTTAGTGAGCGCTTTTTCAAAATCGGTTGTAAATTGATCCGTTTCTAATTTGACTTTCCAATGAGATGGCAAAGATTCAGGTCGAACAGAATCGAAGTCACCAACTACCAGATTCGGTTCAATTCCGGATAACGGCAGTGTCCTGGCGCCTCCGTCGGCGGCGATGATAAAATCAGTAGTTGCTGAAATTTGGTTGATTAATTCCGAAGATGGGGGATTCCCGCTTAGGATGATCATTACCTGCATATCTAAATGTAAATTCCCAGGCAGTGAATTCCATTACTTTGCCAGCTTTAAAAACACTGGCTAATCACATATTGACACTTTAGATTTTTGCCATCATGAAATCCTACTATGGAAAACTTTTCACCTGGATTGGGGCGGGAATAATATTATGGAGCTGTGCCGGTCAACCGGGTGCCGGCGGAGATCTTTCACCCCAAGCTATTGATAAGCTTAATAAGGCTCAGGCGCGCGATGATAAATTCCAGAAGGTAGCCTTTAAGAAAATCAATGAGTTGGATGCCGCCATGAAACAGTTGCGCAAGTCTCAGATTGATTTAAACAACGCGGTAAAAGCTTTGCGGCATGAAATAAAAAGTTCCCCCGGGGGAGCGGGCAGCGCCGGACAACTGGATAGCCTGGCACAAGTTATCACGAGAATAAATCAACAATTACAACAACTTCAAGCGGGGGGCAGGGCCAATGGCTCGGCCGGGAGTCTGCCCTGGACCGGTAATCAACTTCAAATGCTATCACGATCTGATCAGCAAGCAATTCTCCAACGTTTTGGTGAACCGATCGAGCGCCACAAAACTGATGACAATACCGTGGTTTGGCTATATCGCAATGGTGTTGTGAGTTTTGATATGAATGGCCATCTCACTTCCATAAAATTCGATTAAAATTCCATATTTTGGATCGTTTTTCGATGTATTGATATACTTGGAATCCGGTGTTTTCCCGGGTCATTCCAGGGCTGAAATAAAGCGGCAATTTTTGTTTCGATTTATCCCTCACTATTATAGCTTTTAGCATCATAGGAAAATTACCTAAACGAATGGATTAGGTCGGCATGGCTAAGCTGCAAAAAATATGGGTCAATAGCCTGATAATTGTCTGTTTCGGAAGTGCCCCGCTTTTGGGTCAGGACTCCGGCTCGGACGATTGGGGCACTTGGCTGGATTCGGGGAGCAGCTCCACCACCACTCCGGATTCCGCCGCCACGGGTGATAATTGGGGCGAATGGTTTGGCACTGATTCATCAGGCAACACCGATAACAGTGCGGCCCAGTCGGCATCTGATGCTTTTGGCGATTGGGGGCTTGCTCCCGTACCGGCTGAAACAGCTTCGGCGCCGGCCGGCAATAGCTCAACCATCACAGTCGACGAATCGCCTTTTTCTTTTCGTCCCCGTAAATACGACCCCAATGCACCCATCGGAAGGGGGATGGCAATCGAACTGAGCGTGGTCTCGCCGTTTTGGGTTCCACGTAAAATGCAGACCTGGTATTCTTTTATGAACTGGCGGCTGGGTGTCCGGTTACCCTACAGCTTTGAGATTCCATCGGTGGCCGGTCTGCGGTTAACATTCAATACCGAAATCGCTTCCTTCAAATTTGAGAACACATTTCCCCAG
>CAZIWX010000029.1:0-26648 GCA_964543125.1 uncultured Lentisphaeria bacterium
CTCCCCCACGGTATTCTGTTTTGGCGTAGTTTGACCCACTGGTTGGGGGGAATGTGAATTATCGTTTTCACGGTTACGGTTCTGCCCATGCTGGGACGCAGTGGCACGACACTTTACGCGGCTGAAGTTCCCGGACCGGTTAACGATCAACTCACGCCCCGCATCAGCGAAACCGCTAAAATCCTCTGGGGCGTGTATGCCTTAATCTCGGCGGCTGAATTCATTTTGCTCTGGCTGGGTCCCATGAATTGGTTTGATGCCATCTGCCATACCTTCGGGACTATGGCCACCGGCGGATTTTCCACCAAAAATGCCAGTATTGCTTATTTCAATTCGGCTTATGTGGAGTGGGTTATCACCATCTTTATGATCCTTGCCGGAACGAATTTCGCCCTGCACTATTTTGGTATTCGTGCCAAGTTCATGAAGTATATCCGTAGCCGTGAATGGCAATTCTGGATGTTTATCATTGCCGGCGCCATGACGCTTATCCTCATGGACTACCTGTTTTCGGATCATTATACGGTTCAATCACCAGCGGTACGGGAGTACGTAAAAAGCCCTATTCGCTCCACGGCTTTCCAGGTGGCATCCATTATCACAACCACGGGTTTTGTTTCCCGGGATTTTGAGGGTTGGAGTTTCCTGGCCCAGTTCACCCTGGTTAGTTTGATGATTATCGGCGGCATGGCCGGTAGTACGGGTGGCGGAATCAAATCGATCCGAGCGCTGCTGTTTACCAAAATGGCCACCCTGGAGATTCGCCGGATGATTCATCCCCGAGGCTATTTTCCGCTGAAATTACACGGCGAACCCATTGAGGTGGGAGCGATTCGGAATACCACCGCCTTTTTACTGTTTTATGGAATTATTTTCGGGTTGTTGTCACTCCTGCTCACTTTTTTCGGCCGGGATATGATCACCGCCATGACCGCCACCCTTTCCATGCTGTCCAATATTGGACCGGGTTTAGGCCTGGTGGGACCCACTGAGAATTATGCTTTTTTTACCGGTATTGAAAAATGGGCCATGTCCTTGGTTATGATGATGGGACGACTGGAAATTCTGACGGTCATGGTGATTTTCAATCGACACTTCTGGAGGTTTTAACATGAGTCTGGTGTATCTCGAAACGCAGGGTCATCTGGCAATTTTAACCCTGACCCGGCCGGAGAAGCTAAATGCGCTGAATCCCCGGATGTTGGATGATCTGGATTATACGCTGACGGGTATTAAAGCAGCGGGGGAAATTCGGGTCGTTATCATCACCGGAGCGGGAGAAAAAGCCTTTGCAGCCGGTGCAGATATCAGGCAATTTCCCGCCTTGACTCCGGAAGCGGCCTGGAAATTTTCCCGGCACGGACAAGCAGTCTTTCAAAAAATTGAAGATCTGGGCAAGCCGGTAATTGCCGCCGTCAACGGGTTTGCTCTGGGAGGTGGCTGTGAGTTAGCCCTGGCCTGTCATCTGCGCTATGCGGCCGACTCGGCCCGATTCGGTCAGCCGGAGGTGGGTCTGGGGGTCATTGCCGGATATGGGGGAACCCAGCGTTTGCCGCGACTCCTGGGCTCCGGCCGGGCACTGGAGCTGTTGCTGTCCGGCCGCATGCTCAACGCCTCTGAAGCGTTGCAGATAGGGCTGGTGAATGGCGTCTTTCCGAAAATGAAACTCATGGAAGAGGTCGGTGCGATTGCGCGGCAAATTGCGTCCAAGGGACCCAAAGCGCTGGAATACACCTTGTCCGCCGTGAATGGAGGCCTGAGCAAGTCTTTGGAAGATGGCCTGGTGTTGGAAGCTGATTATTTCAAGCGGGTTTTTGAAACACAGGACCGGGTGGAAGGCAGCACGGCTTTTCTGGAAAAAAGACCTCCTGATTTTAAGGGAAAATGACCCTGCCGAAGCTTTGGTTCGTTCCGCATCAATATTTTTCAGGTCTAAAGCTGACATTTTTCTCCACGGTCTAAAAATCTTTTATATATTGATACTCTATGGCTAAAGCTATGACCAAATCTAATCCAGGTGCGGAAACCACGCCGCTCATGCGGCAATACCACGCGATCAAGCGCAAATATGCCGATGTAGTCTTGCTATATCGGATGGGTGATTTTTACGAAACGTTTGCCGACGATGCCCGAACAGCCGCTAAAGTTTTAGGGATCACGCTTACGGCCCGCTCTAATGGAAAGGGTACCTCGGTGCCCTTGGCCGGGTTTCCCCATCACGCGCTGGAAAGATATCTCTACAAGTTCATGCAGGCCGGGTACCGGGTGGCGATCTGTGAACAGGTGGAAGATCCCAAACTGGCCAAGGGGCTGGTGAAACGCGAAGTGGTGGAAGTCGTCACACCCGGAACAGCCCTCAGCGATCAATTTTTAAAAGCCAAGGAAGCTAATTATTTGGTGAGTCTGGTGCGCCGGGATGACGAACTGGGGATAGCAATAATTGATGTTTCGACCGGAAGTTTTCAATGTCTGGAAACCGATTTGGCTATTAGTAAAGCAATTTTAAGTAGTTTAAATCCCCGGGAGATTTTACTCCCTGAAGATGATGATGATTTAAAAAACCTGATTGGTCATGGTCAATGGTTGATAACACCCCTGGAGACCTGGATTTATCATTCCGACTTTGCCGAATTGGCCCTTACAAAAAAATTCTCCACGAAAAACCTTAAAGGATTTGGTTTAACCAAATCGCCGCTGGCAGTGCGCGCGGCCGGAGCGGTGCTGTATTATCTCCAGACTTACCAAGGCCGGAAGCTGGAGCATGTGACCCGGATTCGATTGTTGCCCACCGAGGAATGGATGGTGCTGGACCCGGATACCGTTCGCAATCTGGAGCTGTTTCACACCATTTCGGGAGAGGGCGGGCAAACCCTGGTGACAACCCTTGATGAAACGGTTACGGCGGCCGGCGGGCGCTTATTACGCGACTGGTTGAGCCGACCATTGAACCAGGCAAAACTGATTCAGGATCGCCTGGACCAGGTGGCCCTATTTTTCAAGGATAACCGGGTCTGTGCGGATTTGCGGTCCCTTTTACACCAGGCAGACGACATCGAGCGGTTATTGGGTAAACTGGGTACCGGCCGGGCGTCAGCGCGCGATTTGACTGCCCTGCGGCGCACGCTGAGTCTCATGCCGGAATTAAAATCGTTACTGAAAAATCAGCTCACCGTGACACTGAATACCCATATTCGGCTTTTACCCGATATTTCAGCTTTAGCGGACCATATTGCTGAAATGATTGTGGATGAGCCACCGGTTTCGGTAAAAGAGGGCAATTTTATCCGGGATGGTGTGGACGCCGAACTGGATGAATCACGTGGTTTGGCGCGTAATGCCAAAGACTGGCTAATAAAGTATCAGGCAACCGAGCGGGAGCGATTGGGGATTCCATCGCTCAAAGTGGGTTACAACAAGATTTTTGGCTATTATATCGACATTACTCACACCCACCAGGAACGCATTCCCGAGACCTATACTCGGAAGCAGACCCTGGTTAATTCGGAACGCTTCATCACACCGGAACTGAAGGAATATGAGGAAAAAGTTCTCGGTGCGGAAGAACGCTATATGGCGCGGGAGTATGAGCTGTTTGACAAACTGCGGCAGACGGTTTTAGCTGAGTCGTCGGACTTACAGGCGATTGCAGCGGTTCTCGCGGAATTGGATGTGCTGAGTAATTTTGCCCAAATTGCCTATGACCGGGATTATGTGCAGCCGGAAATCAACAACAGTTTGAGAATTAAAATTGAAAGCGGCCGGCATCCGGTCATCGAACGCCTGCTGCCGGTAGAGGAAAGTTTTATCCCCAATAATCTTGTTATTGATGCCGACGAGGACCAGATTCTCATCATAACCGGACCCAATATGGCGGGTAAATCCACTTACTTGCGCCAAGTCGGATTGATTGTGCTCATGGCTCAGATCGGATGTTTTGTACCGGCCCGGTCAGCAATAATCGGGTTGGTGGACCGCATCTTTACCCGTGTTGGCGCTTCGGATAATCTGGCCCGGGGAGAATCCACATTTTTAGTGGAAATGAATGAAGCGGCCAATATCCTGAACAACGCTACCCGCGGTAGTCTGATTTTATTGGATGAAATCGGACGAGGAACATCCACGTATGACGGTTTGGCAATAGCCTGGGCAATTGTAGAACATTTACATGCCAATTCGGCCCTGGCCGCCCGGACGCTGTTCGCCACCCATTACCATGAATTGGTGGCTTTGGAAAAATTGCTGGACCGGGTAAAGAATTATAATGTGGCGGTGAGGGAATACGGCGATAAAGTTATTTTTCTGCGGAAGATCATTCCCGGGGGCGCGGATAAATCCTATGGCATTCATGTGGCGCGGATGGCGGGGGTGCCATTAGCGGTGATCCAGCGCGCCAATGAAATTCTCCTCAGCCTGGATAGTGGCTCCGTGGCGGTAGCGCGTGATAAAATTTCGGAGCCGGCGCCCGGATTTGATCAGAACCAGCTGAATCTGTTCGCCGAGCAGGAAAGCCGAATTCGCGATAAATTACAGGCTGTGGATGTTAATCACCTAACTCCTCTGGATGCACTGAATCTGCTTCATGACCTGACTAAGGACATGAAGTCGTGAGAGCACCTAATTTGAGCCGGAAACTTTCGAGATCGGTTCGGCGTAGGATGGGCATGCATAGGCGCACCCTTTTCCTTGCGTTAACACCCCTCTGGTTGGCCGCCAGCAGCGTGGTTCAATATGGAGAAGATCCGTTGACGCAAGGTCTTTCACTCCAAGCCTTCGCGTTGGGACAGATTCGGGCCTTGCCCCTGGAGACACCCAGTATTGGGGGAAATGTCGCCACCTTAGCTGATCGAGCCTGGTTCCTGAACGCACAACACACCGAAGCGTTTGGTGGGATTTATCAGACGGATGTGGTGCAACTGGTGAAAGGTCCCTGGAGCGCCGCCGTTTTTCGCGGGGGGGTGACGGGAATTGCCGATACGCGCGGTGCACTGGAGGATTTTGGGGCTGACGGCATTGCCAACACGGGCGATACCGGAGAAGGAAATGGAATTTTTGATCCCGGTGAACGCCTGAACTTGTCGGCGATTTCCTTTTTCAATGTCCAGCAGTGGGTGGGGGAAGCCGGTTACACGGGTCGCGTGTCGGATAAAATAGCTTATAGTACTCAAATGCGGATCATTATTCATGATCTAGACACTCAAACCGGATTCGGGGTCGGATTTCATGCGGGATTGCTCTATCAACCCGGGCGGAATCTGATCTTGGGTCTTCAAGCGACGAACCTCCTGACTACCACGGTTTTCTGGAACAGCGGAACCCGGGAGCACTATCCACCCGCGCTATTCGCAGGTGTGAAATATCATTTCAGCCTGGCTGAAAACGCCCTGAGCATTTCGCCGCTGGTCCAAGTGGAATACCAGATGAAATCATTAGCGGGTTTGGCCGCGACCGGGCATTTGGGATTGGCCTTGGGAACCGAGATCAGTTTTCAGGATCAGATCAAATTGCGTTTGGGCCGGAGTAGCGCTGACCAGTTTACGGTGGGAGCGGGGATTATTACCCGCTATTTCAATGTGGATTATGCTACCGCGTTCAGCACCTTGAGTAAAGTTGCTGGCCAATCACACCGGGTCGGTGTGCAGATTCATCTAAGCCAATTACCATTTTGGCGCTGATTCCAGCCGGATATTCCAAGCAACGAGTCTGCGCTAAAGAGTATATGGCAATGTCAGTCTTTAATAAAACCAAAACCAGAGTACTGTTCTTTTTTCCCCGCTACACAGCGGGAAAGCAAAATATTTCCGTCTAGCCGGCTTCATTCGCCTAAAGCCTGCCGCGCTCCCTGCGCAGGCTTCAGTCTCATGGAACAAGGCCTGTAAAAACTCGAGGAATGTGTAGGCCGGAGGGACTCCGTTCGACTTAAATTCAAACGCGGCAGTCTTCCGTAGCACCGGGTTTCAACCCGGTGGTAACAGGTTGGATAGTAAACGGGCTTTAGCCCCTTATTTCGTTCAACATTTGGCTCCGCTCAGGACCTGTCCGGTCTTTCAGGATGGAGATTCTGTCTACAAAACAACATTGAGAGGTTTTAACCCTTTTAGGGAGGAGGCTTAACGCTATTTTTATAAAAATCAGAGACAGAGTTTACCTAAAACAACGGCTTCCCCGGCGCCCGTCACGCCGGGTAAATTTCCCGTGAGCTGACGGAGCCATAAATATCCGAGGTATGCAAATCCGAAAGCTTCCTTGTTGCCGGTAGTAATCCCGGAAATCCGAACCGGTTCAATTTTAATCTCGGGGAGCGCCAGCCGTAAGCGTTCCATGAGATAAATATTTTTTACGCCGCCGCCACTCACCAGCAGCCGGTGGATTGGGAAATATGCCCTAGCAAATTTCCGGAGTTCCGCGGCAATCCGGACCACCGTGAATTCGGTGAGTGTCGCCAGCAATTTTTGCCAGTCATTTGTACCAGCGGGTGCGAACTGGCTTAAAATTCCCTGGAAAAAGTCTTCTCCAAATTCTTCCTGTCCGGCTGATTTCGGTGGTTTTTTTAAGAAATAAGGATGCTGCTCCAACCAACCCAATAACTTTGGATCGATGTGGCCGGAACGGCCGGCATTACCATTTCTGTCAAAAGTGGACTCGCCTTTGGACCAGGTAACCATGGCGCGATCCAGGAGGGTATTGCCCGGGCCGGTATCCCAGGCTATTATCGGTAATTCAGAGCTCGCGGTAGGTAAAACGGTCACATTTGCAATGCCGCCAAGATTCAGACAGACCCGGGTTTCCGCCAGGTCCCGGAATAGGAAATCGTCCACGATGGGAATCAGCGGAGCCCCCTGACCACCCCTTGCCACATCAGCCGTCCTGAAATCAAAGATGACGGGTTTACCGGTTTGAGCAGACAGAAAAGCAGGTTCACCAATTTGAAGGGTATAGGCTGGCGGGGCATGAACCAGGGTTTGTCCGTGGGATGCGATCAGATCAAAATCCCAGCCGGCCGGCATAACCGATTCCGCATACCAAAGTCCCAGTTCGAAAGATAACCCGGCGGCCTCCGACGCACTGAGTTTCAGCGGCCGTTTGAAGGCGTTGGCCAGACCAGGGGGCAATTTCACTTCTTTAGCAGCCAGGACTGTGAAGTTCGGATATCGGTTCCAACCGGAGAAATGCACCAAACACAAATCCAAACCATCCGCGCTGGTGCCCGTCATTAAACCCAGGATTTTGACGCTTTCAGATTGGGATAGAGCCGTCAGATTAGCAAGTTTGGTCATGGCAATTAAACTTAGGGTTCCGGACCAATTGATTAAAGGTAAAACGGGCTCGGCCGGCAAATTCCGATTCCATTTGTTTTGGCTGAGTCGGGCGTTATTTTTGCGCGCTATGTATGAAAACACCAACTGTTTTAGAATTATGGAGATGCTGTAGTGGATATCAGGGTTGAAGTCGGTCAGCCGCACGAACGTGCCATTCATGTGGAAATTCCCTGGTCGGAAATCGAACCGGATTATAACCGTAAAATTACCGAGGTGCGAAAAAAGATCAAGATGCCGGGGTTCCGTCCGGGGAAAGTTCCGCAAAAGATTTTTCTACAGCACTATGGCGGCAGCATCCTGAAGGAAGTAATGGAGCAGATGATCCAGCGGGGTTATCTCAAAGCGATTCAGGAGCACAATCTCGAACTTATTAGTGAGGGGCAGGTAGAAAAGGTTGAGCAATTTGATGTGGGCCGAGATTTGAAATACACGCTGTCGGTGGCGGTGGAACCGGAGGTGACGGTTTTCAATTACAAGTCCGGGTTCAAATTGACTCGTACAACCTATGAACCTACCGAGAAAGATTTTGAACATGCGCTTGAACATTTGCGTGAACAACATGCGGAAACGACACTCAGGGAGGATGGCGCTACTGCTGGAGATTTGATTAAAGGGGACCTTCAATACCTGGACGAAGCCGGAATCCCCATCGTGGGACAGCGGGTTGAAGATCGCTATATCCGAGTGGGTGAAGGTGTTTTCGGTGGTAAAGTCGCGGATATCCTCCAAGGCGCCAAAGCCGGGGATGAAGTTAGATTCAGTATTCCCGGCGCCGAGAAATCCGACCCCGACCGGCATATCCTGCTGAATGTAAAAACGGTCGAATCCTACGTTTTACCGGAAGTGAATGAAGAGTTTGCGAAATTGGTGAATCCGCAAATAGAATCATTAGCTAAGCTTAAGGACGATATTAAAGCTGACATTCAGCGGCAGTTGGATCGCGATGCCAAACGGGCTTTCCAACAGAACCTTATTGAATTAGTGTTAAGAAAAACCAACCTCACGGTTCCTGAAGCCATGATTGAAAATTATCTGGATCGATTGGTGAAAGCGGTAAAGCGTGATCAACCGGATAAGACGGTGAACGAAGCTGAGATTCGTGTCAATAGCCGAGCCCGGGCAGAGCGGGAAATGAAATGGTATCTGGTTAAAAAACAGATCGTAGCGAACGAGGGAATGAAGGTGGAAGAAGCCGATGTGGAAGCCCGCCTGGATACGTTGGTTGCACCGTATGGAGATCAGAAAGAGAAGATCAAAGCCATGTATCGCAAAAAAGAGACTTTACGTGATATCCGTGAGGAAATTCTGGAAAATAAAATCTTTGAGCATTTGCTGAGTTTTGGGAAGATCAAAAATAAAACCACCACGACCGATAAATTAGGAGATGGGCATGATCATTAATCAGTTAGTTCCCATGGTGATCGAGCAAACCGGCCGGTCCGAACGGGCATTTGATATTTACAGCCGTTTGTTAAAGGAGCGGATCATCTTTCTTAGCACACCCATTGATGATAATGTCGCCAGCTTGATCATTGCCCAGCTTTTGTTTCTGGAGGCAGAGGATCCCAAGAAGGATATCTTTATTTACATTAACTCGGCCGGGGGGGTTGTGACTTCCGGTTTAGCCATTTTAGACACCATGCGCTATGTAAAACCCGATGTGGTTACAACCGTGATCGGCCAGGCAGCGAGCATGGCCGCGGTCCTGTTGGCTGCCGGAACCAAGGGTAAGCGGGCCGCTCTACCGCACGCCCGAGTGATGATCCACCAACCTTTGGGCGGGGCGGAAGGTCAAGCCTCCGATATTGCCATCGCGGCAACCGAAATCATTAAGACCAAAGATCAGATCAATCAGTTGCTGGCAGATCTCACCGGACAAAAAAAAGGAAAAATTGAAAAAGATACCGACCGCAATTTTTTCATGTCAGCCGATGAAGCCCAAAAATACGGTCTCATTGATAAACTCCTTTCAGAGCGGAGCTGATCTTGCCTGACAATGCCCATCTGAAGTGCTCCTTTTGTGGCCGGCCCCAGAAAGACGTGGAGGTCCTGATCTCCAGCCCCACGGGAACTCACATTTGCGAAGAATGCGTAAAAAACGCGGCGGAATTGCTGAATCACGATCAGAAATCTTCCGCCTGGCAGCAGGTCACCTTTGATTCGATTCCCCGTCCGCATGAGATCAAAGATTTCCTTGATCAATATGTGATTGGCCAGGAGCGTGCAAAACGCGCGGTCTCGGTTGCCGTTTACAATCACTACAAACGTATTCAGGCCGTGGGCAACACCGGCGAGGTGGAACTGGAAAAGAGTAATATTTTGCTCATCGGCTCCACCGGCACCGGCAAAACCTTACTGGCCAAATCGTTGGCTAAATACCTGAAGGTGCCTTTTGCGATTGCCGACGCCACGGTTTTAACGGAGGCGGGTTATGTGGGTGAGGACGTGGAGAACATTCTGGTCCGGCTACTCCAAGCTGCCGATTATGATGTGGCTGCCACGGAACGAGGCATCATTTACATTGATGAAATCGACAAAATTTCACGCAAGGATGGGAATCCGTCTATTACTCGGGATGTCTCCGGGGAAGGTGTACAGCAGGCTTTGTTGAAGATTTTGGAAGGAACGCTGGCCCAGGTTCCGCCCCGGGGCGGACGAAAACATCCTGAACAACCCCTGGTGAGCATCAACACTAAAAATATTTTATTTATCGTTGGCGGCGCCTTTGAGGGCATTCAGCCGATCATTGCCCGGCGTTTACGAAAAACGGTAATCGGATTTAATTCCACGCAGGAGTCATTTGTAAGCCTGGATGATAAGAACCTGGTGCGTCTGGTTCAGCCGCAGGATTTGCTGGCTTACGGGCTGATTCCCGAACTGGTGGGACGGATTCCGGTCATGGCGCACCTGGAGGAATTGACGGCCGCCGCACTAAAAGAGATTTTACTGAAACCTAAAAATGCGCTCATTAAGCAGTATCAAAAATTGTTCGAACTGGAAGGCGTCAACCTGATATTTGAAAATGATGCCATTAAAGCTATCATTGAAAAGGCCCGGGAAGCCAAAACAGGCGCCCGGGCGTTGCGCGCAATTTTAGAGTCCCTGATGTTGGATATTATGTACGAACTGCCGACCCGGGAAAATGTAGACTCTTGCATCATTTCCCGGTCGGTGGTGACCGGTGAGTCAAAACCGATCATTAATTATCAAAAATCCTCAGCCTGATTTCCCCGGGTCAGGGGGTTAGGGGCAATCGGATTATCAAAATCCCTAAGTTTTCCATTCCATGGAAACCGTTTAGTTGATCTTGCCGAGGAGCAGACTGTTTGATACCAGCAACGCCGCGGATGCTGCTTTTGAAAATTTATTAAAGTTTGGATGAAAATGGGAAACAGGGTTTTGGGAGAATCATCTGAAACCCGGTCACGCCCGGAATTTTGAATATTCAGAAAGCTGGAATCAGGTGTAAAATCTCTTGACACCTCTGGCAGGATTCTATAAAATCCTTGGCAATACCAAAACCGATGATGCTGGAGGCTTTGTCTATGTACAGGCGACATTTTTCACTCATTATTTTAATTTCAGTTTTTGCACTAAGTCTCCTGCCCTCCAGGGTCTTGGCCGGCACGACCGGAAAGATCATGGGGCGCGTGACCGATGCCAGTGACGGTTCAGGCTTAGTAGGCGTGAACGTGGTTATCGAAGGTGAGAACCTGGGAGCTGCTTCAGGCGAAGACGGTGAGTACTTCATTATTAATGTTCCAGTGGGGGTCTATACCCTGCAGGCGCAATATATCGGATATAAAAAGGTTGAGGTCAAGGAAGTGCGCGTTAATGCGGACCTGACAACCGTGGTAGACATCGAATTAACCTCAACGGCGTTGGAGATGGAGACCGTGGTCGTGGAAGCAAAGCGGCCTATGGTACAAAAAGATTTGACTTCAAGCCGGCGTACGCTGAGTACGGATGACATCCAAAACATGCCGGTGGCGTCGGTTGAAGGGGCGGTCAACCTGTCCGCGGGTGCGGTCAATTCCGGCGGTCTCCACCTCCGGGGTGGGAGAACTTCGGAAGTTGTTTATCTATTTGACGGGATCGCCTTGAACGACCCTTTAACCGGAAATCCCAACGATACCGATATCCCGATCATGGCCGTTGATGAAACGAATATCATTTCCGGTGGCTTTGGCGCTGAATACGGCAATGCCCAATCCGGTATTATTAATGTCGTTTCGGCCGAAGGTGGCCGTCATTATTCGGGTAAAATGCGGTACACCACCTCCAATGGCATTGCCAGTGCGTTTTCCGGTGAGGATCCCTATGATCTGAAACGGGTGGAATTCAGCTTGGGCGGCCCCATGTTAGCCCGGCGTTTGAGCTTCTTTGCTTCCGGAGAGGTGGGGGAGAATTATGGAGGGCTCCCTAACCAATACACTGGTTTGCAGAATTACACCGGGAAACTGACTTTCAGGCCAAGTGACGCCATCAAATTCAACCTTAGCGGGCTTTATACCCATGCAAATGAGCAGTGGGGCTATAGCCATGTTTGGTCTCAAACAGTTTCTGAAGATAGAATGAAAACCTATCTACCCAAATACCTTGAAAAATATGACGGTATGTCCAATGTATTCGAGAAGGATGGCATTCTGGAGGATAATGAGATTCCCGGCTGGTTCAGAACATGGCAGGACACACCGGGACTCCAGACGGAAGATGTGAATGGAAATGGTGTCTTGGATGCAGGTGAAGACCTGAATGATAACGGGCAAATTGATGCGGAAGGTGTGCTGGATGCATGGTACGCCAATGGCAATCTCAATACTGAAGACAGTAATTATAACGGGATTTTAGATCCCGGCGAAGACCTGAATGGCAATAATATTCTGGATTCGGAAGATGCCGATCGTAATCAGGCGTTAACGACTTATAATATGTTTGACCGGGTGCCCTGGGTCGAGCGCACCAGCTATCTGGTTACCGGTGGATTTACTCACACCCTTTCGCCGAAAACTTATTACGAAGTGAAGGTCGCCACCTATAATACCGGTTTGACGGATAATGTTATCGAGCGGGTCAATGAAGATCGCAATTATAATGGCATTTTGGATTCCGGTGAAGACCTGAACGGAAACGGAGTGCTGGATGGCTATGATCCCAATCAAAAAATTTGGGGCTATAATGATTCTCAGGATATGTTCCATGACCAAAATAACGATGATATCGTCGATGAATCAGTCCGTGACTGGACGGGTGACGGCAAAATCACCGCCGCCGACTCGGTACATTTCATCAATTGGGTTGACTTTCCGGTGGATCAGGGATTTACCTATTATCGTAGTTTCTATGGTGTCGGCCCTTACAATCCCTACACTTTTAACCGTGATCACTGGCACAAAGACAGCAAGGTAACCAATACGGTTAAATTGGATGTGGTCAACCAGGCTAATGTAAACCATAAGCTCAATGGGGGGCTTGAATATAAGAACTATAATCTGTACTACCATGATCCACCCGATCGTTACGGGTATGCTGAAATGTACCGCGTCCATCCCTGGGAATTAGCAGTCTATGCCAACGACAAAATGGAATTTCCGGGTATTATCGTGAATCTTGGTCTGCGCTGGGAATGGTTTGACCCGAAACAGGATCATCCCGCTGATGTAGCTGATCCCACTTGGACTTCGGAAGATTTCGATGACTGGAATGGCGACGGAAGCTCTCAAAGTTATGTTGCTGCGGATGCTTCAAGCTATGTCCATCATTTGCGTGAAATGAAAGATCCGCAACCTTCACAGGTGGCAACTCGCTTTGCACCCCGGTTAGGGGTTTCTTATCCGATTACGGATCGGGATATGTTGTATTTCAACTACGGCCGCTATTATCAGCGTCCCCGGTTAGATTATCTGTTCCGGAATATTACCTATAATATGGGAGGTGGGTTCCCCATCGTCGGTGATCCGAATCTGAGTCCTGAATTAACGACTTCTTATGAAATTGGTGTCCGGCATCAATTCAAAAGCGAGCTTATGATCGAAGCCAAGGGCTTTTATAAGGATATCTTTGGCTTGACTGACACCAAGCCCATCTATTGGTCACCTTCCGACTGGTATACGACCTATTTTAATGCCGATTACGGCCGGGTTCATGGATTTGAGTTGTCATTGATCAAACGCCCGCCATCATTTTTCTATGGCGAGCTGAACTACACTTTTTCAATTGCCAAGGGCAAGGCTTCATCTGTAAGGCAGGGGTACCTGACGGAATGGTCGGGTAATATTGTTCCGACCTTTGAGTCATTTTTGGACTGGGACCAAACCCATACGTTATCCGGGAATGTTAATTTTCAATACCGGGGTTTTCTGACGAGCTTTGTGATCACCGCCGGCAGTGGAACGCGTTATACCAAGCCTGGTCAGGGCCGTCTTATCGTAGAAAATACGGCCCAATTACCGGCAACCTCACGGACCGACCTGCGCGTGAGTTATACTCAGAAAGTCGGCCCCATGGAAGCATCGTTATTCATGCTGGCCACGAACCTGTTCAACCGCACCAATATTTTGCGTGTGTCCGACATTCAATGGTATGATGCCTATAAGACGATCAATGATGAGCACAACAGCGGCAAGCTGAGTGACGCAGAGTACCTGGCCCAGGTTGATTCAGACAATAACGGCCTTCCGGATTATAATAAAACCCACCCTGAAATGGGTTCGGATTTGGATCCCTCGGTGTATGGCGACAAACGCCGATTCCAAATTGGCTTGTCATTAAGCTTCTAAATAAAAAGTAGGTGCTAATTTATGCAGCGGACATTATTACACAGGGTCTCAAGGATTTTTCTTGTTCTGACGATTCTGCTCACGGTTGATGGACTCTACGCCCGTAATATGGTCGAGTATGAAAATGCCTTGTTTGGTTTGGCAAAGCCATCCGCCCGACCCGTAAAAGCATTTTTTGTCCACAGTACCGGAAATCTTTGGACAGCCTTAACCAATTACGGAAGCGTGGGTGATCCAAATTTTAATGCAACGGGTCGACCTTCCATGATGTGGCCGGGTGGTTCCAATGACAACTATCTCTATGACGGGGGAATCTGGGTTGGAACCCAATTGGGAGGCGAACCGGTCGTTACCACCTATTTCTATAATCCGGATGTGGAATATTTACCCACTACGGGTTACCCGGGTGAACTGGGAACCAAGGTGAATGGCGCCAAGGCCAAATCACTGGAAGATAGTTACATGGTGTTTGATGATGTGGATGATCATAGCGAGAGTAACCATGTACCCATCGGTGTCCGCATTTATCAGCGTGGCATGACCTGGAGCCTGCCGGATTATGACGATATGGTGGCTTTTGAATACACTATCGTTAATACCGGTCTGAATGGCGACCTGAGTAATGTATTTATCTCATTTTGGTATGATGTGGATGTGGCCTCCAGTGATGCTACGATGCTGGCAATCGATGACTTGGTTGATTACGATGGTTGGGATGGGAGTGATTCGGAGACCGACCAATTTGATAAGGTTGACCCCTACGATCTGGATGACGACGGACTTACCGGCTATGATGATTATGGTGTACCCTATTATCGTGATGCCAGTCAGAATCCCAACTACGATCCTACAAAGGTCGAGCCGGACGGCTTTTACGATGAGTGGGGGATTATTTTTGATCCTGCCGCGCCTGTTTTGAACTGGCAAGCTGATGTCTCAGATTTGGGACGCGTGGCGGGCCAACCGGCAATCGTGAATGGAGATACCCTGCATGGTTATATCTGGCCGCGAAGTTTGTCTTATATCTATGATGGCGATGATCCGGTATCCTCGGGAAATGATTACGGGGAGCGGGATTTAACTCCCATTGTGGACGGATTTTTTGGCGGCCTCCTAATGGCTACGGATGCCCCGGAGCAGAATATCGAAGGCCGTGATTTCAAGGTGGCCTATTCCCATCAGTGGTGGAACTGGGAATCCGATCCGAAAACCGACCAGGACCGTTGGGATTATATGCAGGGCACTAATGTTGCCAGCCAGGGCAAAAAGTTTCTGAATAACCCACTGGAGTTAGGCTTCCCCCAATTTGATTACCGCTTTTTGCTAACTAGCGGCCCTTTTGACATTCCGGAAGGTGGCTCGATCAATTTGGTTTATACGACCGTAATCGGCCGGGGACTCGAGGGCTTGCGCGCCAATGCCGACAACGCAGTAAAAGCCTATTATTCGGGTAGTGAAACCAGTAATCCCTATCATCAGAGCAACTGGGATGAGGATAATCACTGGGTTTTACCCATTCCACCGGCTGTACCGGCTTTATCTTATTCGCCGGTTGATGGGGGTGTAAAATTGGCTTGGGATACCCGGGCCGAGACAACGCCGGATCCGAATTTGGGCCGGGAAGACTTTGAAGGCTATCAGCTTTATCGGGCTGCTTATCAGCCGCTAAACTGGGAGCTAATTGCCTCGTGGGACAATCGTTCCGATGCGGTGTGGGTAATCAATAATTCCGGTGATACGTTAAGCTCGACCAAGGTTAATCTGCCTGGCATCCAACAAACATTCGTGGATTATGGCGGCACGACTCCCTGGGGAACCACTGTCGCCGCACCCGTGAATAGTATTCCATATTACTACACGCTAAGTGCGTACGATCCGGTGAAAACCGCTGCTGAAGCGGGTCAAGATTTGCCGCGGGCCTATTCGCCGCTCAGTAATTACAAAAAATCACCCGCGGGTGCACCAGTGGCGGTTTACCCCTCCCGGTTGTATGAAATCGGTGATGCTATTCCTGCTCTCGACAATGTGAGGGTCGTTCCCAATCCATATCTCGGCACGGCCAAATGGGAAGCGGAATATGAAGATCGGTTGAAGATTGCCGGCCTGCCCCCCGTTGCTAAAATCACGATTTTTTCCCTGGCCGGTGACCGGATCATTACCATCGATCATAAGAATGGAACCGACTATGAATTCTGGAATCTGGTGACGCGTAATCATCAATCGGTAGTCAGTGGATTGTACCTGTATGTGGTGGAAGCGCCAGATGCGGCCGCGGTTGGAGATATTTCCACCAAGGTGACAAAAAAAGTCGGTAAATTTGCAATTTTCCGGTAACTCAAGCAGCAAGCGAGGCTATGATATGAAATTGAAAGCTATATTACTGTCGGGACTGCTGGTCTTGAGCCAAAGCTTACCGGGTCAGCAGATTTTTGAAAAAATTGGGACTTCGGGCGCCCACTTTCTGGATTTTTCAGTGGATGCCGGGGTCAAGGGGATGGGCGATGCCTATACCGCCCTGCAGCGGAACGATGCCGGTGCTATTCACTACAACCCGGCAACCCTGGTTTATATCGATAACTGGAGTGCACATTTTGGTAATGTGAGCTACCTGGCCGGAATTAATCTCAATAGTGTTGCGGCGGCCTACAAGTTGGGATCAGCGGGTGTGATTGGCGTGTCCTATCGTGGATTGAGTTCCGGTGAGATGCAGGAATACACGGTTGATCAACAAGACGGTACCGGAAATACATTCGAATGGATTGATATGCTAATGGGCATCTCTTATGCCCGTTCGTTCACCGATCGATTCAGTTTCGGTATGAATCTGAATTATGTTAGCGAGGCCGTAGCCGCCTATAATTTAAATGCTACTGCCTGGTCGGCGGATTTGGGCACATTTTACAAAACCGGCTTTAAATCTCTAAGATTGGGAATGACGATTCGAAATTTTGGTCCGGAATTGGACTTTAATTCGACCTTTATTGATTACAATAATGGCGAGCCCATTTCAACGGCTCAAAAGTATCGATCCTTTCCCATGCCGTTGACCTTCCAGGTGGGGTTGGCCTATGACCTGTTCGAAGACTCAAAATATCAGCTTTTGACAATCGCGGCTGATGCAGTCCATCCTAACGACTCAGCCGAGCGCCTTAATATCGGGTTTGACTACCGGTTTATGAACACCCTGCATCTGCGCGGTGGTTTTTATACTCAGCCCAGTCCGGCCACCTTGATGGGGGGCTTCGGTTTGGATCTGGGGCGCGTCGGTTTGGATGGTCATATTGACTATTCCATTGCCAATTACGGCTTACCCGGTTTCGTACATCAGTTCTCAATTACAATTACAGGATAAGGATGGTATCGATATGGTTCGCTTTCTAAAACGCTTTGCACCCTTATCGCTCTTCTTCGCAGTTACCTGGTTGTATGCTGCAGGACCGGTGATTCAGTCTGCTCAATACGTACCAGACGATAATCAATTGGTGCTGGTTTTTGATCAGGCCGTGAAAACTTCAAGTGTATTGTTGGGCAAGATTGCCTTTGACGACGATCATAATGGTCCCAATGACAACTGGGTGATTAAAGGTGGTTCTGTTTTAACAACCGGAGATACCAGCCGCACAATTGAAATCGATTTATTGTATGCCGCCCTGATCGACAGTTTCGTCGGTTCCTATCGCGGCGACAATGCTTATGTGTTTCGGCTGGGGGGCAATAAAACGACTCAGATTTCCACTATCGAAGCCATGGATGCGGCAAATCTTCAGGTTATAGTAAGCGCCGGCGCCATTGTCAACGATAGCTACGAAGCCAATGCAAGGCAGGTTGTGGATTGTACCGTGGCGGCGGTGACCGCTGAACCGGAGATCACCAGCATTACTTATAATGCAGCAATCAACAAAGCCACCTTCATTTTTTCCGATACAGTGCAATTTGACCAGATCGCCGAAGACCGATCGATTAATGGGGGGCTGGGAGATGGTAATCTTCAGGTCCCCGTTCCCGGATCCGATCCGGGTGAAGATCGCAACGCTAACGGCACGCTTGACCGGGAGCAGAATGTTAAATTCTTAAACATCGGTTTTACCGGGACCGGTGGCGCCATGACATTGGAAAATATTGGTCATATCACTCAAACCGCCGATAACGATACACTGGATATTTATTTAACGAATAACGATGCGAAACGCATTGAAACAAGTTTGGGGTTGGATTCCAATCTGGCTCTCAATGTGATACCCTGGGCCTTTGTGGATCAGAGGTACAACCCGAACGCCCTCAGTACAAGGCCGGTAACCATCATCCCGGATTCGGTGTCATTTGTGCCGGATTCGGCGGTGTACAACCGTAGTAAAAATGAACTGAGTATTTATTTCGATGCGCTCAACCTGGCGGGCCGTGAGATCAAGACCACGAAGCCGGCCCCGGTCTATACCAAGATTACGCTTGGCAATGGCAGTAATTCTCACACGCTCTCCGGCGCGGAAGGGAATCCGGCCTTTGTCCCCGGAACCAATAGTACCGCCTTTAAATTCAAGCTTCAGATTGGTGATCAAGCGGCAGTTGAACCCTTGATTGAAAACGATTCCCTGAAGTTAACTTTCGAATCCTATGCTATCTATGATAACCTGGGGAATGGCAATCTGGAAGTAGTGGATTTGCCGGTCACGGTTATCTCAACCACGACACCCAATGAACAACCGCCACGGCTTGCCTCAGCAAGTTATGATGAAGATTCACAGGTTCTGACTCTGGGTTGGGATCTGACCTTGGGTGTGGGTTATTATTTAGGCCAGACTTTGCCGCCCCTACCTTCCGATCTCAATGATCTGCCTGATCAGACCCTCGCGGGTTTGGGGGCTTACGATGCGGTGGCTGATTCAACCATTTCATTTGGTGTCGGGAAGGCGTATTACAGCGGGAGCAAGAAAAATACTTACTTCAGGCTGAGCCCGGCCGATGCGATTCGCCTGCAAACCTACCCTAATCTCGGTTCTTTGCGGGTGACGGTGGCGGCCAACACATTTAATGCCTTTCTATTCCTGAATGGCAATGTGGCCACGACAGCTGATGATAGCGTGTTAATGACGGTTGTTGCCGATACAACCGCGCCCAAGCTTCAAACCGCGAAAGTGAATGTATTTTCTCATGAATTGGAGTTTGATGTAGATGAGCCGGTTAAGGTAGCCGGCATCGATGTGTCCAAATTTCAGTTGAGCGGTAATACCCTGACCGGATCTCTGGTTCCGGCAACCGCGGGGGCTTATGCCACCGAATTTACGCTCTCACTCGACGATGCCGCCTATGCCGCCCTGATGAGTCTGCCGGACAGTATCCTGGTTAATCCTCAATTGACTATGGCGGCAAACAATCTCACCAATATTGCCGGTCTCGGCGCCGAGGCGGATACCTTGGTTGCACCGGTGGGCCGAACCTTTTACCTCAAGAGTTTTGAGGCTTTTGCGCCGCCGCCGACCGTCCAATTCGGCGCTTTAAAGCTCATCGGGAATGACTGTGATATTTATGTGGCGGAGGATGTTTGGGGCACCAAGGTAACCATGGCAAATCTTTTGGCCATTCAGAAGGCCTTTGAAACTCAAGCTCCCAACGACTCGACGGCTGGTATTAAAGCCATTGTGGATGATTATTATGGCGGCATATTTGACACTGATGGCAATGGTAAGGTGATTATATTCCTGGCTGACATTTTGGATGAGTATGACCTCGGTCGTAATGACACCAAGGACAGTTTTTTTGAAAATGGCTATGTGAGCATGGTTGATACTACCGCGGACGGATCATACTCAAATCATGGTGATATTATCTATCTCGATGTGGATCCGCAAATCATCGGAACCGCGCCCTATACAACCTGGAGCAATTCCACGTTTAATGCCCTGGCGTACCAGTATGCCCTGTTAGCCGGTTTAGAGAAAAAACCCAATCAGGAACGCTGGATTCGTTATGGCGTGGCCCTCAAGCTGCAGGAAAAAGCGGTTGGGAATGTCAAATTCTTTGGTGACGGAGCCGATTCAAAAGCCACCGCCGCCAACGAATTGACCTATATCGCTCCGAGTTTGTTGAAGAGCCGCGACGATTTGTATAATGTTTATAATTTCTTTACTTATTTGACCGAGAAGTATTCCGATCCGGATGACCCTTTAGCGGTAATAAAAGCCATTGCGCAGTCAGATACGACCGGGATTACCGCGGTGGATGATGCGATCAGTCAATTTGCTCCCGATGTTACGACAGCGGAAGCTTTCGCCAATTATGGCACGGCGTGTTTCCTCGATCTGGTGGAAGATAGTCCGGACACATCGGGATTAGTCGATTCTCTATATCAGGGCCTTTACAGTTTTGATGCCTTAAATCTGAATGCGCCTCCCAGCGGTAAAAATGCCACAAATATTCCCTGGGACAGAGGTAGTGGCTCCGGAGCGCCCTTTGCATATCCCCATATCGCTCCCTGGTCGTTTAACTTCTTTGTTTCACGAGCTTATTTTCTCAACTTGGAAGGACAAGTAGTCGTTGTCTCGCCCGATCTTTTACCAACCGATACCCTGGTTTTTGACGGCTACGACGGGATTAAATACAAAGTCAAGAAAATCATGCTGCGCAGTGGCTACCTGGATCCCATGACGCAGGATTTTGAAGTGGTTAACCTCCCCTTGGATGAAAGTAACAGCCGGGGGACGATCCCATTGGTAACCGATTCCAATTTTACTTTTCGGGATACCGTGCCGCACCCGCCGCAAGGGGTCCAATTATTGGCCCTGGTCGTCTCGAAAGTAGATTATACCCAGCCTCCGGCCACGTATGACTTTGTGATTACCAATATCACGCATAAACCTGATTTCGGTGATTTTTATGCTCTGCAGAACCCGGATGCCAATAATTATCTGGATCTGTTTGTTGCTTCACAGCGGCCACTATATGACCTCATGGGTAATGAAGGGGCTAAAGTCAGTGTCCGGGGCAGCCTGGATACAGTGGAGGTGGCGTTGTCAAAGTTGCACGATTTTGGCACACAGGCTACGGTCTACTCGGGTAAATACACACTGACCCGGGAAGGGGCCTATTCGCTGTATTTCACCGGCCGGGATCAAAATGGTATCAGCCTTGATGCGGTGACACGGGATATTTCAATCGGAATGGCTAAAGTGGCGGTAAGCCGCACCTTGAGTTTAGGGAATGAGTTGGGACAGATTACTATTCCCGGCCATGCCGTTGATAAGGACCGTTGGGTCGTCAGCGGGTCTCTCAATCCTCATGGTGTAACCAGCTATCTGGCTCTGCCATCGCTGCCATCCGGCATCACGTCAGTGTCAGATGTGGTTTATACCGCGAATCAGCCTTTTCATCTGAAACGCACCGCAACACTGCAGTTGGCCTTAACCGCCGGCCAATTATCCGGTACCGATCCGTTGGGTGTCTATTTATTAGTTGATGATAAATGGCAATATATCGGCGGGCAGGTTGATAAATTCGCTCAGACAATTACGGTAAACACCAATTATCTGGGACGGTATGTGGTGGCGGCCGGCCAACACGGGGTTGCTTTTGATTCCAGGATTGTTCCGGAATCCTATATTTTGAGCCAGAATTATCCAAACCCCTTTAATCCCTCGACCCGGATCGCTTTTGGTCTGCCTGAAGCGGGAAATATATCGCTTCGGGTGTTTGATATTTTGGGACAGGAGGTGGCTACCCTGGCGCAAGGTCACTTTTCCGCGGGTTCCTACGAGGTAAGCTGGAACGGAATTGACCGGCAACACAGACTGGCCGCATCCGGTGTGTATTTTTATGTCCTGGATAGCGAAAACTTCCGCCAGGTTAAAAAAATGATTCTGACGAAGTAAGTAGGTGAAAATTATGAAATTAAAAATCGCTTTGGTTACCACAGTTGTCTTGTTGATGGTCGGCTGCACTGAAAAATTCAGCAATGATAAGTTTCTATCTCAACCACCGGAGGCTTACCAGTCGCTCATGAACACGGGGTGGAGTGATTTCAGCAGCGGTGATTATGCCGGAGCTTACGCTGCATTTTCAACGGCCGCCGAGCGTGAAGCCACCTTGCCGGAGGTCTATTTAGGCTTGGGCTGGAGCGCCACCCGGAATCTGGATTTAGAGGAGGGCCAAACCTTTTTGGGGTCCGCGATCTCATTCGCATTTCTGGATCCTTTGAAGGGTGACAGCATCATTGTGGCGTCAAAAGCCGGTCTGGCCGGAATTGCCCTGGCAACGGGTGAATATCAAGATGCCCGGGATTATGTAGACGAGGTCTTATCCGCGGATCCCAATTTTGCATTTAGTCATGACACCAGGGTTAATAAAGCCGCCCTTAAGAAGATCAAAGCTACCGCGGCTTATTATCAGGGTGATTTTGCGGAAGCTTTCCAGCAGGTCCTGGATTTGGAGCTAACCATTTCGGGCGTGACTTATGTTGATCCGGCGGGCGCTATGAATGCCGTTGTCCACGCCACGAATACCACCGGTTTCGATGGTATTGCCAATGTGACGGTCGCCAGTGGTCAACAACTGGTCCTGGTGACCTCAGCCGTGAGCGCAAATGCAACCTACGAAATTTATTCAATAGACGAAGGTACAAATACTTTCGCGGTTTATGGGAATCCGGCCCTGCATTCGGATGACCCGCTGAGTGTGAAATATTATTACACAACTGATTTCGGTAAATTTTTATCGGATTTACTGGCAATAATTGATTAAACTACCGTAGCTTATGAAATCCAAATACTTTCAAAGGAGGAAAGCGTATGTCTAGAAAGCTACTTACAACCCTATTGGCAATTGCCATGGTTGTACCGGCTGCTTTTGCAAAAAAGCCAGCCTCGGAGAAACCGGTGTTAACTACTAACCGGGTTCAGTTCCTGAGACCGGATGGTAAGCAGGTGTCCCGCAGCCAGGTTCGTATCAAGGAAAAAAATGATAACGACCTGGAAGTAGTGCCTGTAAAGACCCGGCTTAATGCACCCGCCGCTCAAACCGAGTCTTCACGCGACGAATTACTCTGGACTCTGAAGCACGCTGACGATAATGCTGAATATTATCTCGGTTCCGGCGCCGCCGGCGACACCTTCGCAATGGTCTTTACACCCGCCGCTCCGGCTGTGGTTAAAGAAGTTTATGCGCAGTGGTTTACGGCTGGCAATGTGAATGCATTTGGCGCCGACTACAGCGACGCCGCCGCGGCGATTAGCCCGGATGGAGAATGCAGTACGATCGCTCGTGGTTCATTTGACGGCACACCCATTGGTGCTCTGCGTACCACCATCACGCCCAACACCATTGATGGGTATGAAGCTGATTGGTCTTATCCACTGGATATCGGTGGCGAATTCATCGTTGGCGATTCAACCGACCTGGGTAATGTACCCCCGTTTGTTATCGCTTTTGTAAAAGGTGGCGATACACCCAATCCGCTGGCCGATGCGACGGATGATCAGGGCGGCCTGACCTACACCTGGTTTGGCGGTCCCTGGACGGATGGCGCCTGGGGTCGTTATAGTTCTGTGATTGAACTCTCCATGTTGGTGAAAGTGACCTACCCCTGGGGGGCTCCGATTGCCGCTAATCTGACCCAATTGAACAATACCTATAATACAACCGGTCCTTTTACCGAGGTCGTTGATCTGTTCGATGATGTTGGTGCTAATGGCATGGCGATCGATGAGAATGACACCATCGTATTCCACTGGACCGTTAATGGTGGAGACGAGACCGTTGGCTCACTGACGGCGGATGCCGTTGGTGCGGATGGTAATGGCACCTACACCTATGCTATATCCGGTAGCTTCGCGCCCGGCGACGTCATCGAATATTGGGTGAGCAGCGTCGATAATGATGGATTGCCGGCTGAAACCGCTTCCATGTCATTTGAGATCAAGGAGCCCGCCAATCCGGATGCTGATCTGTTGATCATCGCCGATGGCGCCAATAGTGCCCAACAGGCGGCCGATCTCTATCGGACCGTTGCCGACGAAGCCGGCCTGACCTATGAATACTGGAATACATCCGATAACTTTGGTATCGATGCAAGTGTCATAAGTTATGGCTGGAGCAACATCATTGCCTATGGTTGGGGCAACAAAACCGTTCCGGTCCTGGCCAGTGAAGCGGATCCCGGTTATGGCGATTTTATGGCCAATGGCGGTCATATGATCCTGGTTGATCAGGATTGGTTCTTCGGCCATGGCCTGGCCGCGAATCCGGCCTTTACCGCGGGTGATTTCGCCTACGACTACTTTGGTCTGGGCAGCGGCGTTAACGATCCGGTTGATGCTAACGGCGATGCTAACGGCGATACCACCATGATTGGTTTTGGCGTTACCCCGATGGATACCCCGTTCTCAGCGACGCCCATGACCTTGAATCATACCATTTACGGTACGAGTAACTGGGCTGATCAGGTCACCGCCGCCAGCGGCACCCAGATTTTCGCCGGTAATGACGGACTAAGTTATGGGGTCGTTTATGATGACGGCACATCCATGGGCGCCTATTTCGGCTTTATGGCCGACGCCGCGGTGGATACCACGGCGGATGGCGTTATGACCTACGACGCGTTCTCAGACTTTCTGAATGGTGCCTTTGACTGGCTGGGTGTTTCTTCACCCCCGCAGATCTCCGCTGTAACCGGTCCTTCCGGGACCGTATTGGCTGGTCCGTATGATGTCTCGGCCGTGATTACCGACTATGATGGTGATGCGATTACCGCTTCCCTCATGTGGAGTGCGGATGAAACCACCTGGAATGAGGTTGCCATGACGGCTGATGGTGATAACTATTCGGCTCAGATTCCCGACGTTTCTGATCCTGGTTTTTACTACTGGTTTATCGCTGCAACCGCCGCTGGTGAAGTCACAACCTCACCTGGTTCTGATGCAGATCCGAATGAGTTCGAGCGGTTTGTGCCCACTGCACCAACATTGGTGAATTTCAATGGTGGGGTAGCCGCCGGTTATCCCGGTGCCTATTACTTCGGTATTGGTGATTTCACGAGCTACACCACGGCCGACTTCCCCCATGATTACTGGGAGAAGGGGTTATCCGCTGAACTGGCATCCGCCTACACCACGATCTACGAAATTACCACTTTTGGCCCGGATTGGGACAATCGTGCCGTGGTTTCCGCCTGGTTGGATGAAGGCGCCAAAAACTACTTCCTCGCTGGCGATGAATGGTTTGGTGCTCTGTCCGGTTGGACTAACTTGGATTTCGCAGCCGGTGATTTCGAATACGATGTATTAGGTGTTTCACACAGTTATAATGACATCAATTACCCGGACCC
The DNA here is from genome assembly GCA_964543125.1 of uncultured Lentisphaeria bacterium. Lineage (GTDB taxonomy): Bacteria > Fidelibacterota > UBA8477 > UBA8477 > UBA8477 > CAZIWX01. Next base: position 25,407 of record CAZIWX010000029.1, read on the forward strand.
GGGTTCGGCCGGTGCTTCTCCGATTGAAGCCGTTTCCGGCAATGTGCTCACGGGTGACTTGTACGATGCTCATACGGCTGTGGGTGACACACTGTTATACTGGCCGGATTATGAAATCGGTGCTGACAACTGGTTAGACGGATTTGCGCCGGTCAATGAAGCTGATGTGAACATGAGGACCTTTATTGATACTAATCTCTCAATCGGCGATACCACGTTCTCAGTCGGTTTGAATCGCGTGGTTGGTGATGATAAGATCGTCTTCCTGGGCTTTGATCCGCTGTCGGTCGATGCCACGCCTTATACGTGGTGGGGTTTTGCGGCGGAATCACCACAGACCATGTCACTTGACTGGTTTGGTATTACCGGTGTGAACGATGAAGGTACGAAACTGCCGGCTGAATTTAGTTTAGCCCAGAACTATCCGAACCCGTTCAATCCGACCACCACGATCAGCTTCGATGTTCCTAAGCTGGCCAATGTAGAACTTACGGTCTACAACCTCTTAGGTCAGAAAGTCGTGGACCTGGTGAATAGCTCTTATCAACCAGGGACTTACAATGTGGTCTGGAATGGTACCAATGCCTTTGGCAAACCGGTATCTTCCGGTCTCTATTTGTATCGCCTGAGCGCTGATGGTTTCTCGGCTCAGCATAAGATGCTGTACCTGAAGTAAATCAATCTTCACTTATTGAAGAGCTCAAAAAGGGGCAGTGTAAACTGCCCCTTTTATTTTTATCCGCTTCTTTGGATAACCGCATCGTTGTTAAAGACGGGTATTCTAATTTTCCCGCGGATTCACTCGTGGGGCCACCGTCAAATAAACTTCGGTTTCCGTTTTGATTCATCCTGTCAACGGTTAAAATTCCTACTCATTAAGGATGGTCTATGGCGCTTACCTTTGCGCTGCTGTATGTTGCTTTTTTAATGCTTGCCGCGATCCTGTTTCGTGTGTTCCATAAAAGAATATTTGAAAGGGAATACCGCAAACTCACCGGTAAAAGCCGGGCTGAAAAGCTGAAACGGCGCGCAGCATCCATTCCGGGTAAGAACCCTGATACCGGTGGAACAAAACCCGCAAAAAAAGGAGACGCTTACTTTGATTAATATTATCTGGCTCGTTCTGCTCGCAGCGGGCATCCTGATCTCGGCCTTCAAATGCCTGGGCGTCGTGAATTTGGCGGCTGGCTGGACCCTGCATCCGTCCTGGGATCCGTTGTCACAGTTGACCACCGGCTTTTT
>CAZIWX010000030.1:0-25868 GCA_964543125.1 uncultured Lentisphaeria bacterium
GTTCCAACCGGCACTCCTTCGATCATGTACTCGCCGTTCAAATCGGATGCGCCACCGTAAGGCTGACCTTGCAGAATGACATTAGCGCCCGGAAGAGCGTCTCCTGTTGCAGCGTCGGTAACCGTACCTTTAATTGTTCCCTGGCTAAATGCCAAAAGCGGAACCAGTGCAATTACCCACACGAAAAGCGAAAAGCTTTTTTTCATGCTTTCCTCCTGGTTTTGTTATGGTATTGATTCATTTTGGAATACGGGGCAGATCGAGCCGTTTCTCCCCAAGGGTGAACCCCCTTAAAACCGGCCTTATCGATAACCCTAACACCCATTTCCCGTGCGGCGAAGATAGCGACTGATGTGATTTCTGTCAACTATTGAATCGACCCCTGCCGGTAGAAATTTATTTAAGCAGAAAAACCAGTAAGTGTAATAATAACATTGTATTAACAGGTAAGTCGTTTATAACAAACAGGTTACAAATTGAATTCAGATTCACCGGCTTCACTTGGCTTTTTCTATCGTTTTGTATTTGTTCAGCCTAGGTTGCTTAACCGTATCAATCATCCGTCCGTCCGAGCCGCACAATTTGCAGACCAGCCATCCGAATTATCCGTTTGAAGTTAGTTCCGGATGGCTATCTTAACCGTGGTTATGAAGCCAGTCGTGTTACTTGATCAAATATTTCCTATTCCCAAAATCCCTGAGCACTCAGGATATTTCGCTTAAGCAGGTAAACTGAAGTATGTACCAATTCAGGTTGATATGGAGTAGGCAGCCGTGACTGAATCCATCAGGAAGAAAATTAAACTGCGTGATATCAACCCTCTGGATCTCCTGGGGGTCAACGATACCAATTTAAAGGTTTTGCAACAGGAACTGGCTGCGGACCTGTTTGTCCGGGGCAATGAATTGACCCTCGTGGGCCAGACCGAAGACATTGATCTCGCTGAACGGGTTGTCTCTGAAATGATGGCGGTCCTGAGCCGTAAAAAATACATCGCCAAGGATGATGTCATTACCATTCTCAGGTTGGCGACCGCCGGAGAAGCTCCCATTGGAGAACAGGGGCTGGGATCGGTGATTTTATTTACCCGTTCCGATGTGATCAAACCCCGCACATCCGGTCAGGAAGTCTATTTTGATGCTGTAAAACAAAGCGATCTGACATTTGCCCTGGGACCGGCGGGTACCGGAAAAACCTATCTCGCGGTGGCGTTTGCCGTGTCAGCACTTAAAAATCGTGAAGTCAAGAAGATCATCCTTTCCCGGCCCGCGGTTGAATCCGGCGAGCGGTTGGGATTCCTGCCCGGGGATTTGAAAGAAAAGGTCGATCCGTATCTCACGCCACTCTATGATGCCTTGTATGACATGCTGCCCACGGACCGGGTACACCAGTTGCTGGATCAAAGGACCATCGAGATCGTTCCCCTGGCGTATATGCGCGGCCGTACGCTTGATAATGCCTTCATCATTCTCGATGAAGCCCAAAATACCACGCCGATCCAGATGAAAATGTTTCTGACCCGCATGGGTGTAAATTCTAAGGTCATTGTCACCGGCGACCTCTCCCAAATTGACCTGCCTGTTGCCGAAGAATCCGGCCTGGTCCATACCACGCGCATTCTCAAAGCGGTTGGCGGAATTGCTTTTGTCCATTTTACGGATGCAGACGTTGTCCGGCACAAACTCGTACGCGAAATCATCAAGGCTTATGACCGGGAAACCAACGGGAAAATCTGAACACCAACGGGTCTACTGGTTGCGGGATGCTCAGCCAAAATTTCCGCAACTGGAGGAAAAATTCACCGCGGATGTGGTGATCGTCGGGGGTGGCGTCACGGGAACCGCGGCGGCCTGGTGGATGCGCAAAATGGGCGCTTCAGTCGTTTTGCTGGAGGAAGAGTTGGTAGCCAGCGGTGCGTCCGGCCGGAATGGCGGATTTCTCCTCACGGGAATGGTGGAACACTATGCCCGGGCGGTGGCGCTCATTGGCCCGGAGAAAGCGCGGCGGCTCTGGCAATTCACCGTGGATAATATCGGATTACTTAAGGATTTTATTCTTGATGCCAATATCGATTGTCAATTGGAACAGCACGGATCACTCCATGCGGCCGTAACGGATGTAGAAACCCGCGAACTTTCGGATAGCGTCCGGTTGCTGCGAGCGGCCGGTTTTGCCATTGAGGAGTGGGATGAACCCCTCACCTCCGCCACGACCCGGTCAGATTTATTCAAGAGTGGATTGTTTACCAAAGCGGATGCCGGTGTACACCCGGCTCACATGGTGTCGGGCCTGGCGGAACAGGCCTCCGCTGCCGGAGCAAGGATTTTTGAAAATTCGCCGGTCACCAACATTACGCCCCATGGGTTTGACAGCGTTACGGTAACAACCGGGAAAGGTGCGGTCTCCGGGTATCTGGTCCTGTTGGGAACCAATGCTTACAGCCAATTGATCGATGACTTTTTTCAGGACAAAATTTTACCGGTGCGGGGACATGTATTGGTTACCTCGCCCGTGGACACTCAACTGTGGGAGCCGGTGATCTATGCCAATTTCGGCTATGAGTATTTCCGCCGGTTACCGGACAACCGGGTCCTCATGGGTGGGTTGCGGGAATCGGTGCCTGATGGCGATACCCAACACTTCAACGAATTACCGGATGAGCGAGTCACATCCGGATTGGTGAACTACTTAGAGAAAAATTTTCGCCAAATCGGGAAATTTGAAGTGGATTACCAATGGGCTGGTTTAATGGGCTTCAGCCGGGACGGTATCCCAATGCTGGGTAGCATCCCCGGGAAGAGCAATGTCTTTGTAGCCGGCGGTTATACCGGACATGGCATGGGATTTGGTTTCTCCATGGGGCGTATGGCGGCCCGGGTGATGCTGAACGGTGAGAGTACCGATATGGATATTTTCTCTTTAAGGCGATTGGTGAAATAAGATGGGCTTACGAACATATTTCAAAATCGTTTATCAATATTCGATGACAAAAAATTACCCGGCTTTCACCCTGAGCTTGTCGAAGGGCAGCCGGGAATTTAATCCTATTAGTAAATGCACCACGCGTCCTTCGTTCCGGCAAGAGTCGGATAGGCTCCGCTCAGAAAGACACGTGAAGCACGAGTAAATGGCAAAAGTTTTCAATGTAAGATACAATCGGGATGTGAAACGGAAAGGATTAGGTTGATATGGTACGAATTCCGGAAAGTCTGAACGAAGTTTATATCGTCGCGGCCAAGCGGACACCGGTAGGGGCATTTCAAGGAGCATTAGCGAGTGTGCCCGCGACCAAATTGGGAGCCCTTGCAATTTCCGCTGCATTACGACAGGCTGGCGTTGCTCACGACCTGGTGGATGAAGTGATTATGGGCAATGTGCTTACTGCCGGCGAAGGTCAGGCGCCAGCCCGGCAGGCTGCAATCTATGCCGGCTTACCGACTGGCGTGGAATGTATGACCATTAATAAAGTTTGTGGTTCCGGATTGAAAGCAATCATGTTGGGGACCCAGGCAATACAGGTTGGCGATGCTGAAATCGTGGTTGCCGGTGGTATGGAAAGCATGAGCAATGTGCCCTATTATCTTCCTCAGGGCCGCTCCGGCTATCGCCTGGGTAATGGCGCCCTTGAAGATGGCATCCTGAAAGACGGACTATTGAATGCCTATGATTCCACTCACATGGGATTGGCCGGTGAGCGCTGTGCCGCTGAATATCACTATTCGCGGGAGGCGCAGGATGAGTTTGCGGCGGAAAGCTATCGGCGGGCAATCAATGCTCAAAAATCAGGGGCGTTCGAAGATGAGATCATTCCGGTGGAAATTCCCCGGCGCAAAGGCAATCCGGTGGTTGTTAGTCTCGATGAGGAGCCCGGTAAAGTCAATTTTGAAAAAATGCGCCGGTTACGGCCCGCTTTTCAAAAAGTGGGAACCATCACCGCGGCCAATGCTTCCAAAATTAATGATGGGGCAGCAGCCGTCGTGCTGGCCAGTGAAGCAATAGTACAAAAGCTGGGACTGAAACCTAGCGCCAGGATTATCGGTCAGGCATCCGCGGCCCAGGCTCCGGAGTGGTTTACCACCGCGCCGGTAAAAGCGATTGCTAAATTGATGAAAAAAGTTGCACTATCCATAGCTGATATCGATCTATTTGAAATCAATGAAGCTTTTTCCGTGGTAACCCTGGTTACCATGGATGAGTTGAAAATTCCTCACGCCAAAGTGAATGTGAACGGAGGCGCCGTATCCATGGGGCATCCTATCGGCGCTTCGGGGGCGCGCATCCTAACCACGCTACTGTACGCCATGCAGGCACGAAACGTGCAACGTGGTTTAGCGGCGTTGTGTATCGGCGGTGGCGAAGCCTCGGCTTTGCTGGTGGAACGAACTTAAGGTTCGGATGGCTATGGTAATGGAATTAGTGAACCGCGGGAGAGACTGAAAAATGGTAAAATCAATCTGTGTGATCGGCGGGGGGACCATGGGCAATGGGATTGCCCACGTCTTTGCGCAGACCGGATATGAAGTCATTCTGGTGGATGTTAAACCGGAATTCCTGGACCGGGCACTTGCTGTGATCGGTAAGAATTTGGATCGGCAGGTAAAAAAAGAGTTTATCTCTGCGGCCGATAAGAATGCTACTCTAGCACGGATAACCACTGCTACCGATTTGGGAGCGGCTGCAAAGGCCCGCTTTGCGGTGGAAGCCGCTACGGAGAACCGGGAGATCAAATTCGAGCTGTTCCGTCAACTGGACCAGTTACTCCCGGCCGAAGCGATTTTAGCTACCAATACTTCTTCGATTTCCATTACCGAAATTGCCGGTCAGACCCAACGGCCGGACCAGGTGATCGGGATGCATTTCATGAATCCGGTGCCCGTGATGAAGTTAGTGGAGGTGATCCGGGGGCACGCCACTTCGGATGCAACCGTGGCAAAAACGATGGCTCTGGCTAAATCGCTGGGGAAAATCCCCGTGGAAGCCAACGATTATCCGGGGTTTGTAGCCAACCGCATTCTTATGCCCATGATCAACGAAGCGATTTTCGCCTTGATGGAAGGTGTCGCCACCAAGGAAGCCATTGATGAAATCATGCAATTGGGCCTGGCCCATCCCATGGGTCCGCTGACTCTGGCGGATTTTATTGGGTTGGATGTGTGTTTATCAATTATGGAAGTGCTACATGATGGTCTCGGCGATCCCAAATACCGGCCCTGCCCCCTCTTGAAAAAGATGGTTGCCGCCGGATATCTGGGACGGAAAACAGGAATTGGTTTTTATACGTATGAATAGAGAATTGCAGCGTGACCCCGCGCCAAACCGGGGCGGTGCTTTTATTTTGTTAAAATTGAGAAAATAGCAGTTGGAGAGTGACCATGGATTTTCAGTTGAATGAAGAGCAACGGATGATTCGCGATACGATTCGCGAATTCGCGGAATCGGAAATCAAACCCGGTGCCCGCGAACGGGATGAGCAAGCCGCATTTCCGGCTGATATCATCAAACATTTGGGGGAATTGGGATTTATGGGGATGCAGGTACCGGAGGAATACGGCGGCGCCGGCTTGGATACGATCAGTTATGCGATTGCTTTGGAGGAAGTAGCTCGGGTAGACGCCTCGGCCAGCGTGATCATGTCTGTGAATAACTCGCTGTTCACGAATCCAATTCTCAAATTTGGTAGTGAAGATTTGAAACGCAAATACTTGCCTCTGACGGCCACCGCCGAGAAACTGGGTGCTTACTCTCTGAGTGAACCTCAGTCCGGTTCGGATGCCAAAGCCATGCGCACCACCGCCACCCGGGCGGGCGATTATTTCGTTCTGAATGGCACGAAGAACTGGGTGACCAACGGATCGAGTTCGGATTTTGTGGTGGTGTTCGCCAAGACTGATAAGGCAGCCGGTCACCGCGGTATTTCAGCCTTTGTAGTGGAAAAAGGTTGGGAGGGATTCAAGGTTGGCAAAAAAGAGGACAAAATGGGTATCCGTAGCTCGGATACGTGTGAACTGGTGTTTGAGGATTGCCGGGTTCCTAAAGCGAACCTCATCGGTGAAGCCGGTAGCGGGTTTAAAATCGCCATGGCAACCCTGGATGCCGGCCGGATTGGCATTGCCGCCCAGGCCTTGGGCATTGGTCAAGGCGCGCTGGAACGTGCGCTTCAGTATGCTAATGAGCGCGAGCAGTTCGGGAAAAAAATTAGTGAGTTTCAAGGCATTAGCTTTAAACTGGCCGATATGGCAACCCGGGTGGAAGCAGCCCGATTATTGGTCTATCAGGCCGCGTGGTTGAAAGACACGGGGAAAACCATCGGCGCCAAAGCATCCATGGCCAAAATGTACGCTTCCGATACGGCCATGTATGTCGCTACTGAAGCCGTCCAAATTCACGGCGGGTACGGATATATTCGTGAATATGAAGTCGAACGGATGATGCGGGACGCCAAGATCACGCAGATTTACGAAGGGACGAACGAAATTCAGCGTCTGGTTATCAGCAGACATTTACTTCAAAGATAGGAGTTGAAACATGGGATTTTTTGATTCACCGGATTTGCATGGACACGAAGAAGTCGTATTTACGCACGATCCTCAGACCGGACTCAAGGCGATTATTGCGATTCATAATACGACGCTGGGACCCGCGCTGGGAGGCTGCCGGGTCTGGAATTATAAAAGTGAAGCCGCTGCCGTGCGGGATGTTCTGCGCTTATCTGAAGGGATGACCTATAAATCGGCCATTTCCGGATTGAATTTGGGTGGTGGCAAAGCTGTTATCATCGGTGATGTGAAAAAAATTGGCAATGAAGCCACCTTCCGTGCTTTCGGACGCCTGGTTGACAGTCTCGGGGGCCGGTATATCACCGCGGAAGATGTAAATACCAGCCCGCGGATGTTGGAGTGGGTCCATAACGAGACCGAATATGTGGTTGGCCTGGCCAGCGAATTAGGCGGAAGTGGTGACCCATCACCCTTCACGGCTTACGGCGTTTTCGTGGGCATGAAGGCCGCGTTGAAGAAAACCTTTGGCAATGAAAACTTTCAGGGACGCCGGGTTGCCCTTCAGGGCCTGGGTCATGTGGGTTATTATCTGTTGGAGCATCTGGTGAAAGCCGGCGCCAAAGTCGTAGTAACCGATATCGATACGGAAAAGTTAGCCAAGGCCACTCGGGAGTACAGCAAGGTAACACCCTGTGGCGCGGAAGAAATTTATGACCAGGAAGTGGATATTTTCGCACCGTGCGCCCTGGGCGCTGGTATCAATGATGAAACCATTCCGCGCCTTAAAACGCCGATCATCGCCGGTTCAGCCAACAATCAGTTAGCGAGTTATGGTAAACACGGCCAAATATTGGTTGAAAAAAATATCCTGTATGCACCGGATTTTTGTATTAATGCCGGTGGTGTCATTAATGTCTATGGAGAATTAGAAGGATACAGCGAAAAACGTTCCTACAATCGGGTAAATCATATTTATGATATGCTCATGGATATTTTCCAGATGTCGGAGGATGAAAAGATACCCACCATGTCCGCTGCAAATCACATCGCGGAAGCACGAATTAATAATGTTGGACGCCTGAAACAGATGCATAAATCAGGGTCGTTTCACTTAAGCAAGTAGGCGTGCATGCAGGAACGAAGAAAAGCGCGTGAATTTGTTCTTAAAGCGACTTACGCTTACGAAATAGTCGCTGACAATATAGATCAAATTTTTGATACCTTGCTGGTAGATCATGGGCTACATAAAGGTTTAGTTGAATTCAGCCGTGAGCTGACGCATTTGACCGTGGCTCACCGCCAGGAATTCGATGATATTATCGCTCAAAAGTCCCGTAACTGGGATTTCGAGCGCATTGCATTAATTGATCGCTTGTTATTGCGAATGGCCATGGCTGAATTTTTCTATTTCCCTGATATTCCACCCAAGGTCTCCATTTCCGAAGCCATTGAAATTGCCAAAGTCTATAGCACGGACGACAGTGGCAGCTTCATCAATGGAATTTTGGATGCGGTACTCAATGATGGCCTGGCGGCCGGGCGGATAACCGCCGTCTAAACCAGAGACAGCGCTTTGGAGAATTTGCCGGTTTGGCCGGCCCATGAAATATTCGGGTTTTCCTTCTGCCCGGGCTGGGACCGGCCCGGTAGGCATCATAAAGAATTTCGATATGTATCCCCACCGATTATCTTAGCGCCATGATTAAAGAATTCCTCACTAAACTCATGGGTGGCACCAAGTCCGAGCGGGAAGTCAAACGTCTTGCCACCCGGGTCGCTGAAATTAATGCTCAATTTGATAAACTACAGCAAACCACCCCGGACGATCTGATCGCCAAGACCCGTGCCTGGCAGGAGCGCTTTGTCAAGGAGCGTGAAGCTTTGACAGCTCAATTGAAATCGGAAGGACAGGCTGCCAAGGATATTGAAGATGCCGTCTACGAGCTGGAGCAGAATATTCTGGACGAAATATTACCGGAAGCTTTCGCCGTTGTGAAACGCGGCGCCCAGCAAATGTTGGGAAGTAAAATTCAGATATTGGACCAGGAAACCGAATGGGACATGGTCCACTACGATGTCCAGTTGGTGGGTGGTTATATTCTCCATCGCGGGAAAATCGCCGAGATGAAGACGGGTGAGGGGAAAACCCTGGTAGCGACGTTACCCATTTATCTAAATGCCCTGGTAGGAAAAGGTGTTCACGTTGTAACGGTTAACGATTATCTGGCCGAGCGTGATTCAAACTGGATGGGTGCGTTGTTGCGTCATGTGGGACTCACGGTGGGCGTTATTCTGAATCATATGACGCCCGATCAACGCCAGGAGCAATATCGTTGTGATGTAACCTATGGAACCAACAACGAATTCGGTTTTGACTATTTACGTGATAATATGTCGATTTTACCCGAAGATCAGGTACACCGGGGATATTATTATGCCATCGTAGATGAGGTGGACAGTGTTCTCATTGATGAGGCGCGTACGCCACTGATCATTTCCGGTATGGTGGAGAGCCAGATTTCCCAAAAATTTAATGATCTCCGTCCCTCTGTCGAAAATCTCATGCGTCAACAAATGCAACTGGTGAACCGGTTACTGGCCGAAGCGGAAGTGGAATTGAAAAATCCGGATACGGAGTATTCGGCCGGCGAAAAAATTCTCATGGCGCGCCGGGGTGCTCCCAAACATCGGCGCCTGGCCAAGCTGTACCAGGAAACCGGCATTAAAAAATTGGAACAGAAAGTCGAAAACGATTATCTCCGTGATAAACGGATGCCAGAGTTGGACGAACAGCTTTACTTTATTATTGAAGAAAAGCAAAATGTGGTGGACCTGACCGAGATGGGCCGGGAAACGCTGTCACCGGGAAATCCGGAAACCTTCATTATCCCGGATTTGGGCGAAGAACTACATGAGATCGATTCGGATGAATCATTATCCGGAGCCGAAAAAACCAAGCGTAAAGAGGAATTATACAACCGGCATGCCGACCGTTCGGATGTAATTCACCATATTAACCAGCTGCTAAAAGCTTTTTCCCTGTTTGAAAAAGATGTGGATTATGTAGTGCAAGAGGGCAAAGTCATGATTGTGGACGAATTTACCGGACGTATCCTGCCCGGCCGCCGCTATAGTGATGGTTTGCACCAGGCGCTGGAAGCCAAGGAAAAAGTTCAGATCGAGGCGGAGTCGCAAACGCTGGCTACCATCACCCTGCAAAATTATTTCCGCATGTATATGAAGCTGGCTGGAATGACCGGTACGGCCATGACCGAGGGGGCGGAGTTCTGGGATATCTATAAACTGGATGTAGTTGAAATTCCTACCAACCGGCCAGTGGTTCGAGCCGATCGGAATGATCAAATTTATAAGACCCGCCGGGAAAAGTATAATGCCGTAATCGAAGAGATTGCCGAATCCTATAAAAGGGGGCAACCGGTTTTGGTGGGGACCATCTCGGTGGAAGTATCCGAAACCCTTTCGCGGATGCTGAAACGCTATAAAATTCCCCATAATGTCTTAAATGCCAAGCACCACATGCGGGAAGCAGAGATTGTGGCCCGGGCGGGACAGAAACATGCTGTCACCATTGCCACGAATATGGCCGGGCGTGGCACGGATATCAAATTAGGACCTGGAGTAACGGAATTGGGTGGATTAAAAATCATGGGAACCGAGCGCCACGAATCGCGGCGCATTGATCTTCAGCTACGCGGACGAGCCGGTCGCCAGGGAGATCCGGGGGTTTCCGAATTTTATCTTTCTCTCGAAGATGACCTCATGCGGTTGTTTCAGTCCGATCGGGTTGCCACTATCATGGACCGCCTGGGCATCAAGGAGGGTGAAGTCATCCAGGCCGGCATGGTTACACGTGCGGTGGAGCGCGCCCAGAAAAAGGTTGAAGAACGCAATTTCGGTATTCGTAAGCATTTACTGGAATACGATGATGTCATGAATCAACAGCGTGAGATTGTGTACGATCGCCGCAATCACGCGTTGCATGGAACCAACCTGGAGCAGGATTTCCGGGAAATGGTGGAAAATTTTGTCGATGCCTTGGTGGAAAAATATACCGCGGGTCAACCCATAGATGAAGGTTGGGATTGGGACGGACTGAATTTTGAATTGGGCACGACAGTTCTGGTACAGGTGAAGCCGGAAAATTTTAATCAAACAAAACCGGAAGGACTTCGAACCGGATTGATCGATTTGATCAACCAAGCCTTTAAGGCTAAGGCTGAGATCGTGGGTGATGCAAATATTCGGAAATTACTCCAGTGGGTGAATCTGCGAATCATCGATGAAAAATGGCGGGAACACCTGTATGAAATGGATCAACTCAAAGAGGGCATCAACCTGCGTGCCGTGGGTCAGAAAGATCCCTTGATCGAATACAAACGCGAAGGCTTTGGCCTGTTCGTTGCCATGCTGGACACAGTGGACAAGGAAACCCTGCGATTATTCTTTCACGCTCAATTGGTGGAAGAACGCGTCCCCCAGCGTCGTCCTCGAGCCCGAAATGTAGCGCAACAGCATGCTGAATCGACGGGAATGGGTTTCCTGAATGCTTTGCCTCAGGCGCCAACCCAAGGCGGGGCGGCGCAACCGGCAGCCAAGCCGCGGCCGATCCAGGCCGGTCCCAAAGTGGGGCGGAATGATCCCTGTCCTTGTGGAAGCGGGAAAAAATATAAAAAATGTCATGGCCGGTTTGAGTAAATCCTGACCTTTAGCGTGATGGGATTAACATTTCAGTCACGCTGTTTCACCCTTAATAAAAAGAGATTGTTTAGGATTTAAGAGCCGTTATTTTACCGCAACGGAACCACAAAAACTTAGTCTCGGGGCTTTCGTCAAAACATGTGCAAGGCGAACCCGGTTGAACTAATGAATATTACCAAGCATTGAGTGCGGTTTTTGATGGAGGAAATATGCGAAAAGTAATAACCCTGAGTCTGGGTTTAGCCTTGTGGGCAGCCGCGGCGTTCGGTCAGGTGACGGTCTCTATTGTGGGCACCTCTGGACCTAACGGCCAGGCAACCATTGCGGTACCGATCAACCTGGAAAATGCCAGTGCCGTGGGGGGCCTCCAGTTCAGTATCAAAGATGTCCCTAATCAACTAAATGTCCTGGGTGTTCAGCCTGCCGGGCGTACATCGGCCGAACCCTATGATGATTATGGTGTGGATGGTGTTGAGAATACCGGAGACTTTGGCGAGGGAGATGGACAGTATACGCCCGGTGAGCCTTATACCGACCGTAATGGCAACAACCAGTGGGACGGCGCCTTTGCCGTTCAGTTCACCAACCGTGATACCTCCGTTAGTATCCTGATTTTTGACAATTCAGGACTGAGCATTCTGCCCGGCAATGAACCCATTGCCCAAATTATTTTTGGTGTTCCTCCAACCTTAACCGATGCCATTGTGAATCTGCGGTTCCAGGAAATTCTGGATGCTGAAATTCCCTGGGGTCTGGTTGTTTCCGACCCGGATGGCAATGCCATGAATGCGGTCTGGCTCAATGGCCAGGTGACGATTGGCGGGGTAGCGATCACACTGCCGGAAGGTATGACCGCCTCACCGAATTCTTCGGTTACCTTTCAGGTATTCATGTCAAATGTCGTGCCGGTTAAAGGCTTTCAGTTTACTCTGACGGACGATCCCGACTATCTAACCGAAGCCAGCGTTTCCGGCGTCGGCCGGGCTGCCGATTTTCTGGTTCAAGCCAATGAAGTGAATGGTCAGACCATGGTTCTCGGTGTTGACACCCAGGGCGATGAAATTGGAACCGGTTCGGGTGCGGTCGTAGAGGTCACTTTTCAGGTAAGCAGCAGCGCACCCGTGGGAACTACCATTCAATTAAGTTTTGTTGATCTCGTGGTTGCAACCGGTGGCGGCCTGGCAGTGCCGGCTAATGGAACCTCCGGTGTTGTTGATCTCGTCGTCGGTGTTGATCAGGAAGCAACTGCTTTACCATCCACTTTTGACCTGAAACAAAATTATCCCAATCCGTTTAACCCCACCACGACCATCGGGTTCGATGTTCCCGAGAACAGCCAGATTCAGGTAAGCATTTACAATGTTCTGGGTCAGGAGCTTCGGTCATTGGTTAACAGGTATTATACTGCCGGCCGCTACCGGGTGGTATGGGATGCCACCGATAACAGCGGCAATAAAGTCGTCTCCGGAGTATACTTTTACCGGATGACCAGTGACAATGGCTACTCCAAAACCAGAAAACTGGTGTTGCTGAAATAGCGTTGAAGGTTCCAAGCTCATTGCTTTTCGCATGGGGCTCCGGGTAATACCGGGGCCCTTTTTTTCCCGAAATGCAAACCTGAATTAAAAAAGGTTGGATGAACTAGCCCCGGATTCTATCATAGCCTGCTTTTTGGACTCAAGCCGCGGTGGCGGAATTGGTAGACGCGCTGGATTTAGGATCCAGTCCCGCACGGCGGGATGCAGGTTCGATTCCTGTCCGCGGCACACAAACCGAGGCGCTTTTGGAAGTGCCTCGGTTGTTTTTCTTCAGCGGTGCCGCTAAGGCTACTCAAATTGGAGGAAACTGGCATGCAGTATCGAAAACTTGGCCGGTCAGATATTAAGGTTTCAGAAATCAGCCTGGGGTGCTGGACTATGGGGGGACCGAGCTGGGTCAGGGGAGCGCCTGTCGGCTGGGCCGCGGTAGATGAAAAAGAGGTTCGGGATGCCATCGATTATGCCCTGGAACAGGGCGTTAATCATTTCGACAACGCTGATGTGTATGGCGATGGCAAAGCCGAGCGATTGCTGGCAAAAATCCTGGGCTCCCGAAGTAAGGATGTCATCATTGCCACTAAAGTTGGCCATGCCTGGGGTACCGCGGGTCATCCGTATGAACCTCAGCATATTCGTCAGCAGTGCGAACAATCCCTTATCAATCTGAAACGCGACACCATTGATCTGTACTATTTTCACCATGGCAATTTTGGTCCTAACGATCAGTATCTCGATGCCGCGCTGGAAGTGATGCACCAATTACAATCGGAAGGGAAAATTCGTCTGATCGGACTTTCCGCTTACTCCAATCGTGATTTTCTGCGCCTGGCGCCCAAAATAAAACCCACGGTCCTGCAAAGCTGGGCGCACATCATGGACGACCATTTCATCGGAACCGGCCAACCGGTTCGAAAGTTGTTGGAAGCCACCGGGATGTCTTTTGTGACCTTTTCGCCGCTCAACCAGGGACTCTTATTGCATAAATTCACAGCTCAAAAGCCACCCCGATTTGTGGATGGTGATAACCGGCAGGGGAAGGAAAAATTTTCCAGAGCGGCCCTGGAAATTTTAGAGCCCCGGCTGAACAAGCTGGAAACGCGTTTTGGTTCATCCATTGAATCTCTGGCAAGAATCGCTTTACAGTATTTACTGGCGGTGCCGGAAGTCGGTGCGGTGATTCCGGGATTTCGAAATCTAAACCAGGTAAAAATCAACCTGGCGGCCCAGGATCAACCGTTGACTCCCGATGAAATCAAATTTATTCGGTCGGTTTTTAAGAAGTAGAACGATAGATTTAAAAGGACTTTAATTGGCGTGAATATGAAGACAAAAATAGACTGAATCGCTTGGATGATTCGAGTTCTATCCAGTTTGATCGTTTTGATTACCACCCGCGGATTTAAGGTCGGGCGGGGTTTCAGGGGTGTGATTTCCGTGGCTTACGGACGGCTGAGAGGGTGCCCGTTGGTGGCCATTCCGTTCAAAATCAGCACTGCAAAAAGCAGTCAGAATGAGTATTAGACACAATTTTGGCGAAACAGATTATTTTATTTTTTAAGAGGTAACAACTGCATTGAAGATTATCGAGTACTTAGAGAAAACCCACGAAACACTAATCAGTTTTGAGATCATTCCGCCCATGCGCGGCCGCAGTGCGCAGGAGGTTTATAATATTCTGGATGAACTGATCGAATTCAAGCCGCCCTTTATCGATGTAACCAGCCATGCCGCCGATGCCTATTATGTAGAACAAGCCGACGGGAGCTTCAAGCGCTTTGTCAAGCGGAAACGACCCGGGACCTTGGGATTGTGTGCCGGAATTAAATATCGATATAAGGTGGAAGCCGTGCCGCACCTTTTGTGCCGGGGCTTCACACGGGAAGAAACCGAGGACATGGTCATCGAGCTCAACTATTTGGGTATTGAAAATGTTTTGGCCATTCGGGGAGATGATCCTAATTATAAAAAGCCGGTGAATCCCGATCGGTCAGTGAATAATTATGCCATCGATTTGGTACGCCAAATTGCCGATATGAACCGGGGGAAGTTTCAGGATGATATCCTGGATTCATCCCAGACCGATTTTTGTATTGGAGTGGGTGGATATCCGGAAAAACACGAGGAAGCACCCAACCTGGGCGCGGATATTCGCTATCTGAAGCAAAAAATAGATGCCGGCGCCCATTACGTCGTGACACAGATGTTTTTTGACAACCAATTATTTTTTGAGTTTGAAAAACAGTGCCGGGCAGCCGGAATCACCGTACCCATCATTCCCGGATTGAAACTGTTGACCAAGCCGTACCAGATGAAGTCACTGCCCGCACATTTTCATGTAAATATCCCCGATGAGCTGGTTTCCGCCATGGAAACAGCTGAATCACCTACGGAAGCACAACGGATCGGCGTGCAACACCTGAAAAATCAGGCCACTGAATTAATGAATGCCGGTGTTTCCTGTCTGCATTTTTATGTGATGAACGATGTACACCTGGTGCGGGAAGTGGTGCGGTCCCTAAAGTCTTAAATACGGGATCGTAAAGAAATTTCGCCGGCGGGAAAAGTTTTTTCTCCAGTGGTCGTTTCCAGGATCAGTTCACCCGCCTGATTGATGCCTCGGTAAATCCCTTCAACCATATTTTCACCGCCCACAAGGGCCACATCCTGATTTAACCAAATGGCGGCTTGATGCCAGCTTTGGATCAATTTTGTTGGTGATTCCAATAGGTCCCAATTCTCGAAGAAGAGTTGTGTCAGATCGTATAACATATCCGGTCGATGAATTTCGTGTTTTAGGGAATGTTGGATCAAACTGGTTGCCGAGGCCCTGACTTCCGGGGGAAAATCAGCGGGAGTCTGGCGTAGGTTCAAGCCGATGCCCACCACAAAACACTGGGGCTGATCACCCTGCCATTTAGCCTCGATGAGCACGCCCCCGACCTTGCAATTATTCAGATAGATATCATTGGGCCATTTTAAGCCGGCCGGCTTGGTTACCCAGTGACTTAGTAACCTGACAATAATAACGCCGGCATAAAAAGATAAAAATTGGGAATTGGTTGGTTGCCATTCGGATCGCCCTAACAGAAAACTCACCCAAAGTCCCTGGCCGGCCGGCGAAAGCCAGGGACGCCGCAGACGACCCCTTCCCGCAGTTTGTTCATCGGCTATAAAAAGACCGTTTAGGCCGGGATGTTTTTCCGCGAATCGTAACGCTTCGGCGTTGGTGGAATCGATCGTTGCAAAGTGTTGGAAAGAATCAACCTGAGAAAATTTATTAGCCAGATCCAATATTAGGGGCATGAGGATTTCCTAATCTGCATAGACGCCGAAAACACGGCGTAAGGTATCAGAAATTTCACCCAGCGTGGCGTAAGCTTTTACGGCGGTCAAAATGAAGGGCATTAGATTTTCCGTTCCCCGGGCAGCTTGAAGCAAATCGTCTAAAGCGGTCTGAACGGCTTTTGAATCTCGATTTTGGTGGGTTTGATTTAGCCGTGCCAGTTGTTTCCGGGCCGCGGCTTTATCCAGTACCAGTGTTTCCGGGGTGCCGGTCTCAGGCGTCTGAAATTTATTAAGTCCTACAATAGTCCTTTTCCCCGATTCAATTTCCTGCTGGTAGTTGTAAGCGCTCTGACTGATCTCATTCTGAAAAAAGCCGGATTCGATTGCGGCGATCGCTCCACCCATTTCGTCAATGCGGTCCAGATATGTAAAAACTTCTTGCTCCAACCTGTCCGTCAATGCTTCAATTGCTTCCGAACCGGCCAGGGGATCCACATAAGCAGTGATCCCACTTTCATGACCGATAATTTGCTGGATTCGCAACGCTACCCGGGCCGAATCCTCGGTTGGTAAAGCCAGGGCTTCATCTTTGGCATTGGTGTGTAAAGATTGGGTTCCACCGAGCACGGCGGCCAAAGCCTGGATGGTTACCCGGACAATGTTGTTATCGACTTGTTGAGCAGTTAGCGTGGATCCACCCGTTTGGGCATGAAACCGGCACATCAGGGCTTTGGGATTAGTAGCACCAAACCGTTCCCGCATGATCTTGGCCCAGATTCGCCGCGAAACGCGGAATTTGGCGATCTCTTCCAGGAAATCATTGTGGGCATTCCAGAAAAAGGAGAGGCGCGCACCAAACTCATCCACATTTAATCCGGATGCCAGTGCCGCTTCGACGTAGGTAATAGCGTTGGCAAACGTAAAGGCCAATTCCTGGGCGGCCGTGGAACCCGCTTCCCGAATGTGATAGCCCGAGATTGAGATTGTATTCCAGCGGGGCAGATTGGCATGACACCAGGCAAAAATATCCGTTACGATTCGCAACGAAGGTTTGGGGGGGTAGATATAGGTGCCCCGGGCGATATATTCCTTCAAAATATCATTTTGGATTGTGCCGGATAATTTTTGCAGTGCGAGGCCCTGTTTTTCCGCCACCGCCACATATAAGGCCAATAAAATTGCGGCGGTACTATTGATGGTCATGGAAATGGATACCTGATCAAGCGGAATCCGATCCAGCAGAATTTCCATGTCGGCCAGAGAATTAATAGGCACTCCCACGCGCCCCACTTCACCTTCAGCCAACTCATGATCCGAGTCATACCCCATCTGAGTCGGAAGGTCGAAGGCCACCGAAAGTCCGGTCTGACCATTTTCCAATAAATAACGATACCGGGCATTGGAGTCTTCGGCTGATGAAAATCCGGCGTATTGGCGCATGGTCCATAGTCGTTGGCGATACATTTCCGGGTAAATACCCCGGCTAAATGGGAATTCGCCCGCCTTTTCGTTTTGGGAATTACCCATACTGAATCCTCTCCGGTATTACATTCCGCGCTGTTTTCGGATTTCCTGGTAAGCCTGATTAATGGCTTTGAATTTTTCTTCGGCCATTTGTTTGAATTCGGGACCTAAATGGGAAACCTTGTCGGGGTGAAAACGGGCCGCCATACGATGGTAGGCTTTTTTCACCTCGGCATTGGTGACATTCTCCTCAATTTCAAGAATTTGATAAGCTTGCAGCGTGTCTTTCACAAATTGAGCTTTGATGGAATTCAGGTCATTGATAGGAATTTTCAGGTATTGGGCGATTTCGGCAATGACATCGATTTCACTTTGATCAACCTGCCCGTCGGCGCCACTGATTCCGAAAAGGACGTGAATCAGTTGGAGCTTTTCCGCCATTTGCATGTGGCGATTAATCTGGTCTGCGACCTCGTATATATAATAATCCTGATCCAATAGATTTTTCAGCAAGTGCATCATTTCCCGGGCGTTCTCCGCCCCAAAGTTTAGGACGAAGTATTTTTTAACATATTCGATCTCGGATTTCAAAACCTGGTTATCAGCCTTTAACACTTTGGCAATGAGCACCAGAATTGCAACGGCAAAATCACCCGGCCGAGTCTGAGTAGAATGAGTCGTTCCAAAGCCGGGTACTTTGGTGTCGAAGGGAAGTTTGCCACCCGTTCCGGTTTGGTTAGTATCCAGCTGACCACCCAGCCACCAGCCAATCAACCCTCCAATCGGTCCGGCAAAAGCCCAGCCCAGGCCACTCATGAAAATGCGTCCCAACATGCCCATTCCAGCTATTCCCTTTGTCTGTTAAGTTGCTTCATCCGGGCCAAATCCATACCTCGGTTACCCTGAACCAAACCGGAAAATGTCGGCCACTCCAGGGTAAAATATTCAACTGATCTCGATGATTAAAGTGCCCTTTTCCACAGACTGTCCGGCTTTGACATGAACAGTCAGAATGGTGCCGCTAACCGGTGCCTTTACCTCATTTTCCATTTTCATGGCTTCCATGATCAAAATGGGTTCACCTTCATCAACCGCATCACCCTCTGTTTTAAGCACCTGCGTCACCAGGCCGGGAATCTGGGCGTGAACCAGACCAGCCCGTTGACTGCGATTGTTTTTCCAACCCATGGCCTCTAACCGTTGAGCCATTTCATCCTTGATTTTTACCTGAGCTGAATGACCATCAACCAGTACAGTGTATTCACCATTGAGCCGGACCGCGATCACGTGCGATTTTTGATTTAATATCAGACTGTAAACACCCGGATACAACGGTTCCAGGTCCAGTGGACCCTGAACGTTTTCGGCGGTAAGTTTTAATTGGCCATTACCGGTGGCCAGCTCAAAGACCACTTCCTGATCGCAAATTTGGGTGAGAAATTTCAATTGCGTTGTTCCTGCCGCCCAATTTGAACCCAACGGTTGGTGGTTTGCTTTCGTCCACTGGTTCGGTGTTTACCGTTGGCGCCTTGGTACCATTGGTGAGCAGCCGCCGTGATGGTTCCGGCTTGGGCGGCGTCAGCGGGCAGGGTCCGCAATTGAGCCAGAAGATCATTTTTATAGGTCTGGTAAAAATGTGTGTCGTAGGGTCCCCGGCGGAATTGGGAATGGTTTATCACTGCAGCGCAAAACCCGATACTGGTCTCAATCCCGGCAATAAGAAATTCGCTCAGCGCCCGCTCCATGCGATCCAGCGCAGCTCCCCGATCCCTGCCCCAGGTCACCAGTTTACCGAGTAACGGATCGTAAAAGGGGGTAATTTCGGATCCATGCCGGATGGCGCCGTCAAACCGCGTTCCGAATCCATTGGGGATATGCAGCGCCTGGATTTGACCGGTGGAGGGAGCAAAGTCATTTTGAGCGTCTTCAGCATAGATCCGGCACTCGATGGCGTGTCCGGCGGAACGTATATCGTCCTGGGAAAGACTTAATGGCTGTCCGTTCGCAATGCGAATTTGTTCGGCTACCAAATCAAGCCGGGTTACCATTTCAGTGACCGGATGCTCAACCTGCAAGCGGGTATTCATTTCCAGAAAATAAAAATTCCGCTGTTTATCGACCAGAAATTCAACGGTGCCAGCACTAGTATAACCGCAACTCCGCGCAACTTCCACGGCGGCCCGGCCCATTTTTTCTCGTAAGTCCGATGTCAGAAATGGTGACGGGGATTCTTCAATGACTTTCTGATACCGTCGTTGAATGGAGCATTCACGCTCATTCAGATGCACAATATTTCCCTGCTGATCAGCCAATATCTGGAATTCTATATGGTGGGGTTCTTCGAGATATTTTTCAATGTAAACCCGGCCATCACCAAACGCACTGGTAGCCTCCCGCTGGGCTTGTGCAACGGTGTGAGCAAATTGATCGGCGGAATGCACCAGGCGCATGCCCTTACCGCCGCCGCCACCCGCAGCCTTTACCAACACCGGAAAGCCGATGGCTTGGGCAGTATTCAAAGCCGCGGACGTATCTTCGATTGGTTTTTCGGTTCCGGGTACTACGGGTACGCCGGCCCGGAGCATTTGCCGGCGCGCGGCGGTTTTATCCCCCATGAGGGTAATGGCTTTAGCCGGCGGACCGATGAAGGTAACACCCAAGGCGGTTACAGCGGCTGCAAAATCGGTATTTTCGGATAAAAATCCATATCCCGGATGAACGGCGGCGGCCCCCGATAATTTCAAAATTTCAAGCAGCGTATCCTGCTTCAGGTAGCTTTGAATTGAAGGAGCCGGCCCGATAGCGTAGGCCTCATCCGCAAACAAAACATGCGGTGCAGTACGGTCGGCCTCGGAATATACCGCGACGGTTTGAATCCCCATTTCCCGGCAGGTGCGCATTACCCGCAGGGCAATTTCGCCCCGATTTGCGATGAGAATTTTCTTAAACATCATTTTTTTAAGCGGTGCGGCGACTCACCAATTTGCCTTTCCTTCGAATTCCGGTTAGCGATGGTTTTGCAGCGGTGAAAGGATAAACAATTAATCTCAAAATCCCGGGGAAAATTAGTCCAGTAAGCTTAGAAATTCCGCTTCTGATAAAACCGTAAGCCCCCAAGCCTCAGCCTTGGTCAGTTTTGAACCGGCGCCGGGTCCGGCAACCACATAATCCGTTTTTTTACTTACTGAATTGGTGGCGCTACCACCCCGGAGTTCAACCATTTCCCGGGCCGCTTCCCGGGTGAACTTTTCAAGTTTTCCGGTAAAAACAAAGGTTTTTCCGGTAAATCGAGCATCTCTAACGCCGGTTTTCAAGGAAGTCTCGGGATGTACCCCACCAGCCTTCAAGCGTTGGAGCAATTCATGATTGTGCGGCTCTTTAAAGAAGGTGACAACAGCTTCCGCTACAATTGGACCAACTTCATAAATAGCGATCAGTTCCGCGGCGGCGGCTTCTGCCAGAGCGTTCAGGGAGCCATAGCGTTTAGCCAGGATCTTGGAAACATGTTCACCTACATTGCGAATGCCCAGGGCATGAATCAGGCGCCACAATTCCCGTGCCCGGCTGACTTCGATGGAAGCTAAAATATTTTGAGCAGATTTTTCAGCCATTCGGTCCAGCCCGGCCAAATTCTCCAAAGTCAGGAAATACAGGTCAGCCACCGTGTGAATCAATCCCCTTTCCACCAACTGATCAATGAGTTTGGGTCCCATCCCATCGATATTCATAGCATTATTAGATGCAAAATGATCAATGCAACCTTTCACCTGGGCCGGACACGATA
The DNA here is from genome assembly GCA_964543125.1 of uncultured Lentisphaeria bacterium. GTDB lineage: Bacteria > Fidelibacterota > UBA8477 > UBA8477 > UBA8477 > CAZIWX01. The sequence goes on from CAZIWX010000030.1 coordinate 21,288, forward strand.
TGTTTTGGCAGTAATGCTTAACTTCACCTTCCAAGCGAGCGATAGTGCCTTCACAGACGGGACAGAGGCTGGGAATTTTATACGGCGTGGTATTGGCGGGGCGTTTTTCTGTAATGACTTTTACTACTTCCGGAATCACATCGCCCGCGCGTTGGATCAAGACCGTATCACCCACGCGGATATCCTTACGATCAATCTCATCCTGATTATGGAGCGTTGCTCTGGAAACCGTGACGCCACCAAGCCGTACCGGCTTAAGATTCGCCACCGGTGTGATGGCCCCCGTGCGGCCCACACTAACTTCAATGGATTCAATGAGAGTGGTTTCCTGGCGAGCTTTGAACTTACCGGCAATCGCCCAGCGGGGAGAGCGACTCCGGATACCTAATTCCGCCTGGGCTGCCAAGTCATTTACTTTGAGAACGATGCCGTCGATGTCATAGGGCAGAATATCACGACGGGCTTCCATGTCCCGGTAAAAGCCGATCGCTTCTTTGATCCCGTGACACAGGCGAATCTGATCATTTACCGGGAAACCCCATTGGGGAAGTGTTTCCATGAATTCCAAATGAGTTTGAAAATTGAAGCCCTCAATTATTCCGGCAGCGTATAGATTGATTTGAAGCCGTCGTTGGGCCGTAATTCGAGAATCCAGTTGCCTTAAACTGCCGGCAGCTGCATTTCGCGGATTAGCAAAAAGAGATTCATGGTCCGTTTCACGTTGCTCATTCAATCGGCGGAAATCAGCGTGACGCATGAAGACTTCACCGCGGACTTCCAATAAAGCGGGCGCCGGACGATTATCAGCCTTGAGACGCAGCGGTACGCCACGAAGAGTTTTCAGGTTTTGGGTAATATTCTCACCGGCAAAACCATCACCCCGGGTGGCGCCGGCCACAAACAAACCATTTTCGTAAATGAGTTCTACACCAAGTCCGTCCAGCTTAGGTTCTGCCACGTAGGTCACAACTTCAATATTCAGCAGCTTGCGTATGCGCTGATCGAAATCCAGTAATTCCTGTTCGTTCATGGCATTTGCCAAGGAGAGCATGGGTGTCCGGTGTTCCAGTGTTACGAATTCAGACTGCGGGGCGCTACCCACTCGCCGGGTGGGAGAATCGGGCTGAATCAAGTCCGGATGTTGAGTTTCCAGCTCCTGTAATTTGCGTAACAACCGATCATATTCGGCATCCGAAATAACCGGATCATCCAAAATGTAGTACCGGTAATTGTGCTCCCGTAATCGGCGGCTTAAAGATTTAATGCTTTGGTGGGCTGAATTATTCATGCTGAGCTAAAATTTAAAGCAAAAGGCTTTAAGAAAAAGCCGAAGATAAGCGGAAGTGCTTCTTTCAACCGGGAGCCGGATGCGCGGGTTGAGATTGATAGGCGGATATACTTGCGAATTGACTTTTAGCCGTGGTGGCAGTTCACGCTCAATCCGGCGGGGTGTAGGTGTGAGCCGCGTTCCCGCAATAACCGTTTTTTAGAGAGTATTCCGTAAACTGCGGCGGCTGCCCGGAACAACGTTTATTTCAGCGGACCAGATCTTTTTAACAATATGAAATTTAACGGCTTCGCTTTGTCAAGACGGCACTTGAATCATATTCGTTCGGATCTTACCAAACGCTGTACGCAAATCCGTTAACAGGTCATCGATATGTTCTACTCCTGCGGATAGCCTTATTAAGCCGTCGCTGATGCCGTGTTTTTCCCTGATTTCTTTAGGAATAGAAGCATGGGTCATTGAGGCCGGGTGATTTATAAGCGATTCCACGCCCCCTAATGATTCCGCCAGGATAAAAACCTCGGTTGACATAACGAAGTTTTTTACCGTTTCAAAGTCAGCATTGATATGGAAAGAAACCATCCCCCCGGGAAGCTTCATTTTATTGGGAACGGTTTGACGGTAATGCCCCGGATAATAAATTTTATCTACCAAAGGCATGGTTTCCAAATATTCTACTATTTTCTGAGCGTTAAAGGAATGCCGCTCCATACGCAGGTGTAAGGTTTTAATTCCCCGAAGAATCAACCAGGACTCAAAGGGGCCTAACATTCCTCCCACCGCATATTGATTGAAACGAATCCGTTCCGCTAATTGATCATCCTTAACAACGATGGCGCCGGCGATAACATCACAATGCCCCCCCAGATATTTGGAAGCGGAGTGTAACACGATATCGGCGCCCAGGTCCAACGGCTTTTGAATGTAAGGAGTGGCAAAAGTATTGTCCACACCGGTAAGAACGTCATATTTCCGGGCAACGGCGGCAACGGCTTCAATATCAACAAGTTTTAGTAAAGGATTGGAAGGCGTTTCTATCCAGAATAGCTTGGTGTTCTTATTTATTGCCTTTTTAAAATTAGTGGGGTCGCTCCCATCTACATAGCTAAAGGTTATATTGAATTTGCGCATTAATTTTTCAAATTGGCGCTGCGTTCCGCCGTATAAATCGTCAATCGCAACCACATGATCGCCTGCTTGCAACAAATTCAAAACAGCATTCAAAGCCGCCAGCCCGGAAGAAAAAGCGTAAGCCTGTTTTCCATTTTCTAAAGCGGCCAAAGTATCTTCTAAAGCTGCCCGGGTGGGATTTGACCAGCGTGAATAAACATAACCGCTTTCATCACCGGGGAAATTTACCCGATAAGTACTGCTGGGGAAAATGGGAGTAGTTACCGAACCGGTATGGTCTTCGGGAACCTGGCCAAGATGGATAGCTTGTGTTTCAAATCGTTTGTTTTTCATTTAACTTCCCTTGGTTATGCAAGAAACCCTTTTTCTCGCATCCAGTTATCATTAAATATCTTACTCATGTATTTCATCCCTCCGTCGGGAAGAATAACCACCACAACTTTATCGGAAGAAAGATTCTTAGCATGTTTCAAAGCAACACTTACCGCTGCTCCTGATGAACCCCCGCCAAATATTCCCTCTTTACGGGCTAAATCTCTGGCGGTTAAAAAGCTTTCCTTATCGGAAACCTGATAGATTTTGTCAATTACCGAAAAGTCAATGGTGGGGCAGAGCATATCCTCGCCAATTCCTTCAACATAATAAGTATGAGGTTCAATCAAAGTTTTATCGCGATGATACTGATAATAAACGGAACCTAAGGGGTCAGCGGCAACGACCTCGATGAGCGGGTTTTTTTCCTTAAGATAACGGGCAACTCCTGAAACCGTTCCGCCGGTACCGATACCCCCCACCAGAATATCAATATGACCTTTTGTCTGTTGCCAAATCTCCGGACCGGTTATCCGATAGTGAGCTTCGATATTATCGAGATTAAAATATTGTCCGATAAAATATGAATTGGGGGTTTCTCGATAAATGCTTTTGGCCGTTTCATAGTAGCTGCCGGGAGCCTCAGCCGGTACCGCTGCCGGGCAAATATGAACTTCCGCCCCAAAAGCCTTCAAAGTATTAACCTTCTCTTCGGACATTTTGTCGGGAATAGTCAGAACGGCTTTGTATCCATAAGCAGCGGCAAACATAGCCACAGCCGCTCCTGTATTGCCGGAAGTAGCTTCGATAATGGTTGTTCCCGGAGTCAATTCACCTCTTCGTATTGCTTGCTCAAGAAGGTAAACCACCATGCGGTCTTTTATGGAACCACTGGGATTCATATACTCCGGTTTTACCAAAACGGTAGCTTTGATTAATTGCTCGGCAGTTAATTTTCTAAGCTTTATTAAGGGGATGTTGCCAACCGATTCGGTAATGCTATTTAAATAAAAGCGGTTAGTTTTTTCCCCGGAAATATCATTATTCATTAACTTTTCCTCATTCATAACCTTTCCTTAAAATTTGGTAAAAAAAATCCACCTTGTTTTGAAGGGTGGACCGAAAATAATTGCCGTTTTTCTTAATTAAAAAAATCAAGGCATGTTTCGGCCCCTATCCTTAATACAACCGCAATTATCAACAACTATAAGATTCATAATATTACCTTTTAACAATCAACAGAAGTATAACGGTAAAGTTAAAATAGTCAAGACAATTATTGTCACATATCGTCGAACATATTGACATGGTATCTAGTTAATCTGCTTGAAAAATAACAGGTTACCGGATTGAGCAAGTTAAAGTGTTTATATTTCCGGTCATCTCCACCGGTCACCGTTCATAAGCGAACTTGGTTGGCTACCCCGTGGCGGATCCCCTCCATGTAGTAGGGAATATCAATACGGTCCGCCGGTATCAACGTCCCGGTGGTGCAAAGGTTCGAAGCCCTTACACTTCCATTCCGTTGCCGGCTGCACCCTTAGTGTTTCATCCCCCGCGTGCAAGACCTTCTAAATGATCCCGGGACGACGCTTTTTACATGCTAAACCCAGGCTGTGGATGTTCACCACACAATCTTGAAAGCGCTATGGACCCGGGGAAGCGGGAAATTCAATTCCATCGCGCTGATGCGAAGTGCAACCGCAAATTGGGATTGTTTACTACAAAATATATTACGCCGCCCGCGGCTAATAAATAAAGAGCCCCGGTTTCCCGGGGCTCTTTATAGGAGAAAAAGAGATTAACTACCGCAACAGGTCCGACATTTTTTCAACTACATAATCAGCATG
>CAZIWX010000031.1:0-25857 GCA_964543125.1 uncultured Lentisphaeria bacterium
GGAGTTCACACCGACCACCACATCACCGGGCCGGATTCGGGCGCCGTTCACAATGCGATCTTTTTCCACCACGCCGGTGACAACTCCTACCAGATCATGTTCGCCCGGCAAATAAGTATCCGGCATCTCGGCCGTTTCTCCACCCACTAACGACACACCGCTGGCAGCGCAGGCTTCCGCCATACCACCGACGATTTGTTCTACAATATCCGGATTCAGGCGGTCATTGGCGATGTAATCCAGAAAGGTGAGTGGTCTGGCGCCATGAACAATAATATCATTCACGCAGGCACTTACCAAATCACGTCCGATTGTATCGAATTTTTTCAACTTGCGAGCCACGATGATTTTGGTACCAACGCCATCGATACTCTGCACCATCACAGGATTTTTATACCCCCGGACGATTTCACTCAAGTCAAAAAATGACCCGAAACTGCCAATTCCCGAAAGTACCGCCGGTGAGAAGGTCGTTTTCACCTTATCCTTAATACGGTTTACCGCCTCGTTGCCCGCCTCGATATTTACACCGGCATTTTTATAATTAATATTCATGCCAGTTTCTCCCGCAGACCATTTTCCCAGACGGTTCGGGCCGCTTCGACCGGCAGTTCGATACACTCATCAATATCCAGAAAGCCGGTAGCGGTTGTCCGGCCGAGCTGGTAAACCTTTACTTCCTGGCTATAAAATATTTCCTGCACGGCTTCCAGGTGCCTTGCCGCCACTTCCAACAGGAAGCCCCCCGTTTCACCAAATAACTTCTTATCGCGGCTAAGTTCGCCCGGCACCACCACCCTGCATCCGATGCCATTTAAAAAACTCATCTCAGCCAAGGCCGTAGCCACACCGCCTTCGGAGATATCGTGGCAGCTTAAAACCAGTCCGCTTTGAATAGCCGTGGTCACCGAATACACCTGCCGCTCCACGAGAGCTATATCTGGCCGGGGAAGGTTGCGCCCCAGCTCATTGTGTAAGGCATAGTATACACTTCCGCCGCATTCATCCCGACGGGCGCCAGCCATCAGAATTTTACTGTTTGTGTGTTGAAAAGAGGCCGTGACGGCCCGGCTGACATCCGGCAGACTGCCGAGACAACTAATGACGGGACTGGGTGGAATAGCGGAATCCTTGGATTCGTTATAAAAAGATACATTACCGGCGATGATTGGCAGCGGTACGTCCGAGTGCTGCTTTAGATGAAAACGCTTGCAGGCTTCCGCAACGCCGCGTGTACCTTCAACAAAAGCCCACATTTGTTCAGGTTTTTCCGGATTACCATAACATAAACAATCGGTGATGGCTTCCGGGGTTGCACCAACTGCGGCTACATTGCGCAGCGTTTCCACCACGGCATTTACACCACCCCAATAGGGGTCAATTTTACCATAGCTTGGATTTTGATCCACCGTCAGCGCAATTCCGGTTTGGCGGATTTCTTCCGGAAACTCATCGGAATTAAATGGCTGCATCACTCCGGCATCCGCCCGGCCGGCTTCAATCACCGTGCGTCCCTGAACGGTTTTGTCATAGGTCTCAAATATTGGTTTGCGTGAAGCCACATTTTCATGGGCTAATATCTTTAACAGCATGGCATTATAATCGGCCGGTTCGGGGAATTCAGGTTCACTGAATTTCAGATCAGGCTGCTGCACTTCACGTTTGTAGAGAAAGCCCTTCGTTACCTGGACAGCCGGGGCATTAACGATCTCCGTGTCATCTACCCGGACGATGTATTGGCCGTCATCCCGAATTTTCCCGATTTTACCGGCCTTCGCACCCGCGCTAATATTTGGCAGGTCAAATGTATTATTATAGAGATCTAAAATGAGCGGTGTAAGGTCCGGTGGACTGATCCACATAAACCGCTCCTGGGTTTCGGCACACAGAATGACCGAAGGGTGCAATTCCGGCATACTCGTATGAACCCGGTCAAGGTTAACTTCGGCCCCATACCCGGAAGTCTCGGCCATTTCCACACTGGCAGTTGCAATACCGCCCGCTCCCAGGTCCTTGAATCCGACGCGATTTAATGCATTGCGTTTTTTCAAAATGTCGAAGAGCGCATACGTGGCTTTCAGCAAATGTCGTTTTAAGAATGCGTTGGGTTCCTGAACGGCGCCTTTATTCTGATCTTTTTCGGCTTCATCCAGTTCGAACGAGGCAAAACTGGCCCCGCCAAAACCGCTGTTATCCGTCGGCTTACCCACCAGGATTAAATCGTACCCGGCGGCTTGGGGAGGTGCGTAGGAATGAATGATTTCATCTTCGCAAACGACTCCCAGTGTTACAACGGTGACCAGACAATTATCATTATAACCGGGGTCATAGTACACATCTCCCGCCAGGTTCGGAACACCGATGGGATTACCGTAGCCGGCGATGCCGCCTACCACGCCCTCCTGAATCCATTTGGTTTTAGGCTGCTGAATATCACCAAAACGGAGTCCGTCCGCTAGGGCAATCACCCGGGCGCCCATACAGGCGACATCACGCACATTGCCGCCGATACCGGTTGCAGCGCCTTCGTAGGGCACGATCTGACTGGGATGATTATGAGATTCATGGCTCATGACGATACCATAGCGCCGGCCGGATTTATCGGCCGCAACCGCTACAATACCGGCATCCTCCTTGGCGCCCAAAATTACATGGGGTCCGCCGGTGATGAATTGTTTCAGATAGGATCGGCTGGATTTATAGGAACAGTGTTCGGAACCCTCAATGGAGAAGAGAACGGCTTCCGCCAGAGAGGGCGGGCGCTTTAGGAAAACATTTTGAATTTTTAGTATCTCCTCCGGGGTGAGGGCGATGTGGTAATCCCGGAGTAATTTCTTAATTCCCCGGGCATCCTGGCTGGCGAAATCGAGGACTTCGGTGGTAAATGCCATCAATGCCCCTGCCGCAGAATGGTCTGCTTACGGCCTGGTCCAAGTGAGATGATGGTCACCGGACATTCCGCATGTTCTTCAATGAAGGTTATATAATTCCGGAGAACCTCCGGTAGCGCTTTAAATCCCCGCTGACAAAATTCCGCTGCTTGATGTTCGCTCATATCGGGCCAGCCGGCCAGCGTCTCATAAATTGGCTTGGCTTTGCGCAGCGCAGTAAGACTCGCGGGCATCTCTTCCACCCGCTTTTCATCAATTTCATACGCGGTGCAGACCTTAATTTCCGGACAACCGGAGAGTGTGTCCAGTTTGGTGAGGGCGATATCGGTCATGCCGTTAACCCGTACCGCCTGGCGTAACTGAACCAGATCCAGAAAACCAATTCGTCGCGGCCGGCCGGTGGTCGTGCCGTATTCATTACCTTTATCGCGCAGTGTTTTGGCAAATTTACCTTCGATTTCCGTGACAAAGGGACTGATTCCCACCCGGGTCACATAGGCTTTGGTGACGCCAATCACCTGGCGCGAAGCGTTGAATCCAACACCGGCCCCTGCTCCAATATGTCCGGCAATTGTTGAAGCACTGGTGGTGTGGGGATAGAGACCATGATCCACATCCAGTGACATCCCCTGAGCGCCCTCGAACAAGATGGCTTTGCCGGTTTTCCAAGCTTGGTAAAGTTCCACTTCCGTGTCATTGATATATTTGGCCAGGATTTTACCGTATGCCAGATATTCTTCCAGGATTGCGTTTAGCGCAGGCTCAAATTCCGATTCAAAAACCTTGGTAATCAAATTGACATTAAAGGTGTAGCCTTTAGTTAGTTTTTCCCGAAACATCTCCGGTTCCAGCAGGTCACCCATCCGGATGCCCTGCCGATACATTTTGTCAGCGTAAACCGGTGCGATTCCCCGCCGGGTACTGCCGGCCGCCAGCTTCCCCTGATGCGTGGACAGACATTCATCCAAAACGATATGGTAGGGCATGATAATATGAGCACGCTCGCTGATCATCAGTTTGGGAGTGATGCCGCGTACTTGCAGCGCTTCCAATTCTTTGATCAAAACCGCGGGATTAACAACCACGCCGTTGCCGATAACACAGGTTGGTTTTGGAAACACAATACCGCTGGGCAGCAGGTGAAATTTGAATATCTCCCCGTTCAGGTTGATCGTATGTCCGGCGTTATTGCCCCCCTGAAAGCGGACAACATAATCCACATTCTCGGCAAAATAATTGGTGATTTTACCTTTACCTTCGTCACCCCATTGGGCGCCAACGATAACGGTCAACGGAACGGGTTGGGATGGATGCTGCATGATTAAACCTGCTCTACCTGATTATGAAATTGTTGAAAAAACGAACTGCTTTTCCCTCTGTGGCTCCACCCTACGCCGGTCACGGAGCACTCATTATCTGAGTCCCAACCGGGCAGCTTTACAGGATGCAATGAGGGTATGGTTTAAAGGGTTTGAGGGGAGAAACGCGAGAAGCAGCATTAATTTTTCGGTGTTCTCAAGGATTAAAGTAACCAACCCGGTACAAGACTGCAATATGATTCTTGGAAGAGCTCCATTTATTTCTCGCTCGGGTCGATATCTTACTATAAGCATATAATTATAAAGACATTACATGGTGCATTGACCCAACAAATCATATCAACATCTTGTTGGTGAAAATTCTGGCGGCCGGTACGGCCAACCGCTAAAATTGACTGCCCTGCTAGTTTTGGCAGTGTATATTTCGCCCGCATTATGGCAGGCCTACTAACCAGCACTTTTCGAATCACCAGTTTTTCTGATCTCACAGCCGTGTTTCCCCGGCAAGTTGAGAAATTAAAGATGCGGCGGCACCGGAGTGATCCAGCCTCTCACCCCACGATCATTAAGCTCGAATTCGAACCGGAAGACGGACAAACTCGGGATATTTTAGGGTGGTTAAGCAACCGAACTCACTTCCCGCGCCTCGGTTGGTGGAGCCGGGATGAGAAATACCAAATGGCCGGTTTCGGTTCCGCGGCTGAGATTTGCTCACCCACCCATTCGAAAGAAAACCCCTTTGATTATCTGGAAAACAAGCGCTTGGCGGATGGTTCGGAATATTTGCACTATTTTGGTGGATTGAGTTTCTTTCCGGATCAACCGGTAGATCATGAATGGCGTACATTTGGCCGGACACACTTTATTGCACCCCAATTCTATTTTGAAATGGATGGCGGCCATCCGCGCTTCATTGCTCAAATTGTTGCTCAGGCCAAAATTGCACCGGCTCTGGAACAACTCAATTCGGATTTTGCCGCGATTCGGTGGCGCTTTCAACCACCGAAAACCGTACCGGCTCGGATATTAGGAATTGATGACTTTCCTCCTCACCTACATTGGTTAAAGACTCACGCCGACGCTCTCGCGGAAATTCAAAAGCAGTCATTTGGTAAGGTTGTCTTGAGTCGAAAGCGGGTAGTGAGGGCTGCCTTCAACTTTCAAGTTTTGCCGATTTTCAAGGATCTGGTGCATCACAATCCGGGTACCACGCGCTTCTATTTTGAGTTTGAGCCGGGTCAGGCTTTCCTGGGCGCCTCACCGGAACGGCTGATAAAAAAAACCGGCCAAAAATTGGAATCAGAGGCTTTGGCGGGAACCCGGCCACTGGGTCAAAGCCCGGCAGAAGCTGAGAACTTTAAAAACGAATTACTTACCGACCCCAAGGAACGCCTGGAACAACGGGTCGTGCGCGATCAAATCAATCGGCAATTTAACACGCTATGCCATTCAATTTCGGTCGATCCCGAACCGCGGGTAATCCGATTTCCCCAAGTCCAGCATCTTTATCAGGGAATATCAGGTGAATTAAAAAACGGAACCGGAATTGCCACTATTCTACAGACATTACACCCCACGCCTGCTTTGGGTGGATCACCCCGCGCGGTGGCTCGGGACATCATTAAACGACTGGAAGTCTTTGCCAGAGGTTGGTACGGCGCCCCGGTAGGGTGGATCCACGGAGAAGATGCGGAATTCGCGGTGGCTATCCGGTCAGCCCTGATTTCCGATCAACGGCAAATAAGCTTGTATGCCGGGGTCGGGTTGGTAGCAGGGTCCGACGCTGAAGCTGAGTGGCGAGAGATGAATCAAAAGTTGCGTGTTTTGGAGGCGAGCCTGAATTTATGACTTTCAAGCTCACTTTGGCCAATCGAAATACCATCTGGGGCGGCGTCCTTATCGAGACATTAATTCGTCGTGATGTCACCCACTTTGTTATTAGTCCCGGATCCCGGTCAACACCTCTAACCGTCGCCGTGGCTGAGAATCCGGCCGCTACGTCCAGCGTCCATTTTGACGAGCGCGGAGCCGCCTTTTATGCTTTAGGATTGGTTCGGGCTACGGGCAAACCGGCAGTATTGATTTGCACCTCGGGAACGGCCGTTGCCAATTATCTTCCAGCGATCGTTGAGGCGGCCCAGGATAATTTGCCCTTGATAGTACTTACTGCCGACCGGCCACCGGAACAGTGGAATACCGGCGCCAGTCAAACCATTCGCCAGTCCGGGATTTTTTCGAATTTTACGCGCTTTGAATTGACGCTTCCGGCGCCGAAGCCTTCAATTCCCCTGGTTTGGCTGATAGAAGAGGTAAATCGGGCTGTATCCATGGCTACCCAAAAAACCGGGGCCGGACCGGTTCACCTGAATTGTCCATTTGAAAAACCATTAGAACCTACCCCCACTCACGAAAATTTTAAAACGTGGCTAAAACCGATTGAGGATTGGGCGCCAACACCGGAATCGAACCCGATTTCAGCTAAACCCCTACCGGCTGTATCCAACGCCACTCTGGCTGGCATTGCCCGGCGGGTGGCACGATCAACCCACGGTCTGTTGGTCTTTGGCCGCGAAGGCCTTGGGCAGCACGGTGATCCGTACTTGCGATTGGTCAAGTTGCTGAAATGGCCGGTCATGGTGGATATCCAATCACCCTTACGCAGTGAGATAAACATGTCCAAGCTCCGTTTTATTTTACCTGCTTTGGCCGCTTATTCTCATTTATCAAAACATTGGCGGCCCCATTTTGTGCTGCATTTCGGTGGTACGCTCACCTCTCAAACCTGGACCGATTTTTTAACCGCTGCCCAAACCACTCATTACATCCAGATTCATCCTTACGAACGGCGGCTCGATCCCGCGGGTCTGGTGACTCAAAAAATCACCGCCGAACCAGGTGAATTTGCTAAATCGCTCTGGTCACGACTCTCAGGCAGCGGTCTGGCGCCCGCACATTTCAATCCCACCTTGTGCAAAACGGGGTTTGCCACTTTACAGGCTAAACTTTCGGCTGGTGAAACCCGTCTCTTTGAGGCGCAAGTCATCCATGCGATGATGACTATTTTATCGTCTGAAAGTGTGATCTTTGCCGGAAATTCCATGCCAATTCGAGATTTGGATAGCTATACGTGGCAACCCGTCAGAGTAATTGCCAATCGAGGCACCAATGGAATTGATGGGAATATCGCCACGGCGGCGGGTTTGGCTCACGGTTTGAAAACACCCGTGACGGCTATTTTGGGCGACCTGGCAGCGCTCCACGATCTGAATTCCATCGCCCTGCTGGCCCAATCGGATTTCCCGGTTAGGCTCATCATTTTGAACAATCAGGGCGGTGGGATATTTTCACAATTGCCGATTGCTGATTATGATGCGGTTTTCGAGCCGTTTTTTGGGACACCGCACCAATTTCAATTCCGGGGTAGTGCGGATCAGTTTGGATTACCCTACCAACGGGTGGATAATATGGCAGCCTTTAAAACGGCCATAGCAAGGCAAAATAGCCACTCCGAAATAATTGAAGTGCACCTGGATCGCCAAATTCAGGCACCCTATCGCAAAAGTCTTACCGCGGCCGTTCATTCCGAACTCGCACGGATTCTTGATTAAATGAAATTATCCTTCCAGACCTGGGGTTCCCCTGAAAATCCGGCCATCCTCATGCTACACGGTTTTATGGGATTTGGTACGGATTGGACAGCTTTAGCAGAGAATCTCCGAGCCGGTTATTTTTGTATCGCACCGGATCTGCCCGGGCACGGAGCAAGTTCAATTGCTGATCTGACCCGGGCAAACGCCTTTCAAGTCACCGCCCGGGCAGTAGTGGATTTGCTGAATAATTTTAAAATCGATGAAGCCGTGTTATTGGGTTACTCCCTGGGCGGCCGGCTGGCCTGGTACACCGCCATCGAATATCCCCGGCGGCTTCGGGGATTAATAATCGAATCGGCAGCACCAGGCCTGAAAACCGAAGCGGAAAAAATTGAGCGTATCCGGCTGGATCTTGAACGGGCTCGTGAAATCAAATCCAGGCCTTTCCCACAATTTTTAAACACCTGGTTCCGGCAACCTTTGTTCAGAACCATGCAGCGCCAACCTCAACGGCTGAGTGAGCTGATCCAATCGCGATTAATGCAAGACCCTCAAGCCCTGGCGGCCGGCATGGATTTATTTTCGATTGGACGCCAGCCATCCTATTGGGACCGGTGCCGGGAACTGAACGCTCCGGTGATGCTGATTGCAGGCGCGCAAGATGAAAAATACCGCCGTGCCACCGGTGAAATCGCGGCGACCAGCTTAAAACGCAGCACCGTTCGCATCATCCCGGCGGTAGGACACAACTCCCATTGGGAAGCCCCTGCGTTATTTTTAGATGCAATCAAAACTTTTTTACAGACTGAGTTGAAATTAACGAGGAGTCACATATGAGTTCGATTGATTGGCAAATGGCGAGAGAATTTACCGATATCAAATACCATAAAGCTGAAGGCATTGCTAAAATCACCATCAACCGGCCGGAAGTACGGAACGCGTTTCGGCCACTGACCGTGGTTGAAATGGGCCAGGCGCTGGAAGATGCCCGAAATGACCTGAAGATCGGTGTAGTCATTCTCACCGGTGCGGGCGAAAAAGCGTTTTGTTCCGGTGGTGACCAGAGGGTCCGTGGAGCTGCCGGCTATCGGGATGAGCAGGGTGTCCATCGGTTGAATGTGTTGGATTTTCAACGCCAGATTCGCACCTGTCCCAAACCCGTGATCGCCATGGTTGCCGGATATGCCATCGGTGGCGGGCATGTGCTGCATGTGATGTGCGATCTGACCATTGCCGCCGATAATGCCATTTTCGGTCAGACCGGACCAAAAGTCGGGTCCTTTGACGGCGGATACGGCTCCAGTTATTTGGCACGTATGGTCGGCCAGAAAAAAGCCCGGGAAATCTGGTATCTAGGCCGCCAGTACACTGCCCAACAAGCGTTGGAAATGGGAATGGTTAATACGGTCGTGCCTTTGGAGAAACTTGAAGAAGAGACGATCCAGTGGTGCCGGGAAATTCTGGCCAACTCGCCCATTGCGGTTCGTTGCCTCAAAGCGGCCCTGAATGCGGATTGTGACGGCCAGGCCGGGCTACAGGAATTGGCCGGTAATGCGACCATGTTGTTTTATATGAGTGAAGAAGGACAGGAAGGCCGCAACGCTTTTTTGGAAAAGCGTAAACCTGATTTCAGTAAATTCCCCAAACGCCCCTGACAAGTGATTGGTATGACGCAAAACACTTTAGCGGCCTGGTTATTAGCTTCTCGCCCCAAAACACTGCCGGCTGCTGTTTCCCCGGTTTTCATAGGAACGGCAATGGCCTATGCGGACAATGGCGTACACTGGTTATCAGCCATCCTGGCGCTGTTTGCTGCATTAATGATTCAAATCGGCACGAATCTGGCCAATGATTACTTTGACCATAAAAAAGGGAAGGACACCCACCAGCGATTAGGCCCGGTCCGCGTGACGCAAGCCGGCTTAGTAAGTGACCGTGGGATGCAGATCGCCATCAGCTTGGTCTTCGGAGCCGCATTGCTTGCCGGGATTTATCTGGTCTACCGTGCCGGTTGGCCCATCGTGATCATTGGCCTTTTTTCGCTGTTTTTTGGTATCATCTACACGGCTGGTCCGTTCCCGTTGGCCTATATCGGTATTGCCGATCTCTTTGCTTTCCTGTTCTTTGGTCCGGTCGCCGTGGCGGGTACTTACTATGTTCAAAGCTTAACAATGGATTGGCCGGTCTTGATCGCTGGAATTGCCCCCGGTTGTTTTTCCGTAGCATTACTCACCGTGAATAACCTGCGGGATGTGGAAGAAGATCGTTCAACTGCTAAAAAAACTCTGATTGTTCGTCTCGGAAAGACTTACGGCCGGAGTCAGTATTTAGTCAGCCTCATTATCGCGGCACTCATCCCCATCCTGCTCTGGCAACTGACTTCGGGACATATCTGGGTGTTATCCGCATTGAGCATGGGAATTTTTACGATTCCGGCGTTAAAAGGTATGTTTGGCGGAACCACCGGACGGGGGTTGAACGACGTCCTGGCGGCTACCGGTCGGACCGAACTGATCTACACTATTTTATTCACAATTGGGTGGATTTTATGAAACTGAAGCATTTCCAACTTTACCGCTACCGCTTGCCTTTCCAACGAGCGTTGCAATTAAAAACACGCACCCACACACATCGCACCGGATGTGTGGTTGAATTGTACTCGGATGATGGTCTGGCCGGCTGGGGCGAGATTGCGCCGCTCCCGGGTTTCAGTCTTGAGTCGCTGAATGATGCCATTCAACAGGCCGATCACTTTTTGTCCCGGCAGCGAAGAGTAACCCTGCCCCCTAAAGTGGACGCGCTGTTTGAATGGATACCGGCTGACTTATTTCCGGCCGTGGCATTTGGAATTAGTGGTGCGATTTTAAACATTATGGCGCAAGCAGCGGGTTTGGGGCATTTACACCAACTTTTTAGGGAGCGGGAATCCTTATCCGTACCCGTAAACGGCTTGCTCACAGCAAATGAAAAGCTTTCCGATGTGATCGATCGGCTCAATTTTCATGGCTTTGAAGTGTTAAAAATAAAGGTTGGCGCACCGGATGTGGATTCGGATATCCAACTCATTCAGGCAATTCATAAAATTGATCCCGATCTGAAAATGCGGCTGGATGCGAACCGGCAATGGGATCTGAATGAGGCCATTTACTTCGGGAATGCCCTAAAAGCTCTAAACCTTGAATATATCGAGGAGCCGGTTAACGATCCGGCTGATATCCCGGTCTTTATCGAAAAAACCGGCCTGCCGGTGGCCCTGGACGAGACCTTGCTTCAGGCCGGCTGGCAAAAGCGGTTTCCCGAAGCAAAGGCCCTGGCTGCGGCTTACATCATCAAACCCACCTTTATTGGACATTTGAAAATGATTCGGTCTTTGGTGGCGGAGGCCCGGGATACGGGAAAAATAGTGATTTTCACCGGCGCATTCGAAAGCGGTATCGGAACCGGAACCATAGCCGAATTAGGATCGATCTGGGGTTCGGATTCGGTCTCCATGGGACTGAATACCTACCGTCGATTAGGTAAAGATGTTCTCACCCGGCGGTTGGTGCAGGCGGGACATTATTTGGAATTACCGGAATTACCCTGGTCTCTGAATCGTGATATGCTTGAACTGATCAATGTGGAATAGTATTCCATCGCCCCTGTTAAGACACGCCCTTGATTCGCCGCGGGCCCCGGCGATTATAAACGATGAATCAGAATTATCCTGGTCCGGTCTGAAGCAACAGGCCGGCCGTGTTAAAGGCTGGCTGATCCGCCAGGGCTATAAAGCGGGTGACCGAATTGCACTGGCCCCCACCGGCCGGGTTGAGGAAATTTGTTTTCTCTGGGGTTGCCTTGAAGCAGGTGTGATATTTTGTGGTATTAATGCCCGTTGGCCTTTTCAGCAGCGGACAGCGCTGGCGCAGGCGGTGGATGCGGATTTTCTCACACCGGATGCGATAATTGCCGCTAATAAACAGGCGCCCGCACTCGATCGGCTGGATAGCTGGGACCTCTCACAACCGGCAACAATCATTTTCACTTCGGGCACCACGGGGCATCCTAAAGCTGCGTTACTCCGTTTGGGTAACCATTATTACAATGCGTTAGGTTCAAATCAAAATATTGAGATTGTACCCGCCGACCGCTGGCTTTTTTCGCTGCCTTTGTACCATGTGAGTGGACTGGGGATTGTTTTTCGCACCTTGTTAGGTGGGGCTGCCGTGGTCATCTCGGATGAATTATTGTCCGTTGAGTCACTGAAAAACAATCGGATTACGCATCTGAGTCTGGTAGACGCCCAATTTCAGCGCTTATTGCGGGACCCCAATATTTCGCGGCTTGGCGGTAAACTTAAGGCCATTCTCCTGGGTGGCGGTCCGATTCAACCCGATCTGGTGCGGAGGGCTCGGGAACTTGAATTACCCATTTTTGTATCTTACGGATTATCGGAAATGGGATCGCAGGTAGCCACCTCGCTGCCTAACCAAAGTGATCTTTCAAGTGCCGGTATTTTGCCTTATCGACAAGTTAAAATTGGTAAAAACAGCGAAGTCCTGGTTAAAGGCGAGACCCTGTTTACCGGTTACCTTTCAGGGGCGGCTGTCGATCCAGCACGGGATGATGACGGCTGGTTTCACACCCGCGACGTGGGCACGCTAAAGGGTACTCAATTGCGAATCGTTGGCCGTCTGGATAACCAGTTCATTTCAGGCGGTGAGAACATTCAACCGGAATTAATTGAACGCAAACTTCAAAATATGCCTGGTATTGAGATGGCAATTGTTGTACCGGTAGCCGACGCGGCCTTTGGCCAAAGACCTTTCGCATTTGTCAAAACAAATCGAAACCATACCGATTTTTCTTTGCTGCGGGACCTGTTAAAACAGGAGCTGCCGGACTACATGCTTCCCGTGGCAGTTTCTCATTTACCCGAGCACTTTATGCTGAGCCTTAAGCCGGACCGCCGGGCTTTGGCAAAACTGGCTTCAACTTTAAGATAAATCCGGCTACTCCACGCAATTCCCGCGTGTATTTTCAAAATTATTTAGTTTATTAAGAGCCAATGGAAACTTTCATTCAATTACTCAAGGCCATTCTCAATCCAGGTAAATATTGGGTCAATTTTGGCGCGGTAAAAGCATTGGTTTTTACATTTCCAACGGGATTTTTTTCGTTGAGTCAAATGTCACCAGTTCCCCAACCCATGGCCTGGTTGACACCACCTGTATATCATCCGGCGCCGGTCTCAAGCGGATTCAACCTGTCCGGCCCTGCCCGCCTGGTATTACGGGCCGGCAGTGTTTTGGATGCTCGCGGTTGCTCACACCAGTGATATGGCCCTGGCAAAAATATTTCACCGGCGGCTCCGGGTCTAGTCATCACCAACCTCACTTTTTCTTACCTTGGAACACTCGTGTCACATTTATTTTCAAAATCAAACACTCGATCTAACACATCATTCCCACCGTTACGTGAAGAAATTGCCAGCAGTATTACTCACGGTATCGGCAGCCTGCTCAGTATCGCCGCGCTGGTTATTTTGGTTGTTCTCGCCAGTCACCAGGGCACTGCTGGGGGCGTTGTGGGATTTAGTATTTACGGTAGTTGTTTGGTCATCCTTTATCTGGCTTCCACGCTTTACCATGCTTTTCCCCCTTCAAAAGTGAAGGATTTTTTCCATGTTCTGGATCATGCGTCCATCTATCTGCTCATTGCCGGAACCTACACACCGGTGGTATTGGGTCCCCTGCGAGGTCCCTGGGGCTGGTCACTGTTTGGCGTGATCTGGGGTTTAGCACTGGCCGGAATGACTTTGAAAATATTCTTCACCGGCCGGTTTAATGTCTTGTCCACCCTTTTTTATCTTGGAATGGGGTGGTTGATCGTCATCGCCATCAAACCCATGCTCGCTTTATTGCCGGCCGGATTTCTCATCTGGTTGGTAATTGGCGGTTTGAGCTACTCACTCGGTGTCATTTTTTACCTGTGGCATAAAATCCCCTATCACCACGCTATATGGCATTTGTTCGTATTGGGTGGCAGTATCAGCCATTTTTTCGGGATGCTTTTATATCTCTCCTGATCACGACCGTAAATTTTTCGCCTATTTCCCGTGCTCTTCCCGCACGCTAACGGTTTCGATGGAATCATTACTTGCATTCTATTCTAAATCGTTCTATTTGGACGCGCTGAAACTGAAAGTGAAAGTAAAAAATGGCAAAGTCCGAAAAAAATAATCGCCGCGCGGCATTCATAAAAAATCCCCACAAAGCCTTATGGACTTTGGCGGTACCTGTTATGATCGGAATGATTGTTCAAACCGTATACAGTATCGTCGATATGATTTTTGTGGGGCGTATCTCACCGGAAGCAATTGCGGCCATGGCCTTTAATATGCCACTGGTGTTTTTTTCCATCGGGATCACCTTCGGTCTGGGAAGCGGTGTAACGGCGGTGATTGCCCGGTTCATCGGCGCCGAGGATAAGCCTCAGGCAGAAAACACCGCGGAACACGGAATTCTCTTGAGTGGAATCATCGGTATTATCTTTACGATTGGCGGTCTCGTACTGGGGGATCAGATATTAGCCGGCATTGGGTGTCCACCGGAACTTTTAGCTGACGCCACCGGATATTTTCACATTATTGCCTTTGGGTTTATTTTTACTTTTGCAGCTGTTTTTCTGCGTTCCATTTTTACCGGTGAGGGTGACACCAGAACACCCATGTATTTCCAGGCAACCGGAACCGTTATCAATATTATCCTGGATCCGATTTTTATTTTTACATTTAAAATGGGAGTGGAGGGCGCTGCCCTGGCCACTGTTCTGAGTCAAACTTTCGTGGCTTTGGGTCTTGCCTACAGAATGCTGGTTCGCAAAAAATCCTACCTCCAGTTTAACTTCCGCTACTTCAAACTAAATACCTATATCATCCAAGAGGTGCTGCGGATTGGTATTCCGGCTTCGCTGTCCATGATCATCATGTCTTCCGGCAGTGCCCTGTTCAATTTCATCCTGGTCCATTTCTCATCCTCGGCGGTTGCCGGATATCAGGTCGCAACCCGGCTCGACCAACTTTACTTTTTACCCATCATCTCCATTGCCGGCGGACTTGTAACACTGGTGGGAATGTTCTATGGCGCCCGGCGATTGGATTTGATTTACGATGTCATTAAATACGGTATGTCCCGGGCAATTTTAATCGGTATTGTGAGTGGTTTAGTATTCTACATCGTAGCGCCCTGGGTTTTCCCGGTTTTTTCCCCCGCTAAGGAAATTCAGCAGGTGGCAACCGATTATATCCGGGTAATGGCCTTTTTCTATCCGCTTATTTCGATCGGTATGACCTCCGGCCGCAGTATGCAAGGCTTGGGGGCCGGTTTGCCTCAATTAGTGATTACTTCCATTCGGGTCGCGCTGGTAAGTGGTCCCCTGGCTTACATTTTCACGCTGGTCATGGACAAACCGTTGGTTTGGGTATGGTATGCCCTAGGAATTTCAGTGATCTGCGCGGCGACTACTTCACTCACCTGGCTGCGCCACCGGTTGCATATTGTGCGGGATCGGTTTGCCTTAGGCATTCCCGGCACTTAAAGTGCGGCGCTATCCTCGGTCGTCCGCCCACCCGCCCGGGCAGGGCCGGCGGACTAAATCGGTTCTCGATCTGCTCCTTGAAACGGAAACCAATTTGGCCCGCTTTTTACCGACCTGATGTTAAATCCGGATTGTGAATTAAGTAGCGGGCTTCAGCCCAATTGAAATCCCGGAGTAGGGGCTGAAGCCCCCGTTTTAATAAATTATGCGTTCCCCGGGCTGAAGCCCGGGGCTACGGATAATACTGCTTTTAAGAATTTCAGTGCCACTAGCTTCAACCCGTAACCGATTTCCGTCCGCCAGCTGGCGGATGAAAATTGGTTTCGATCTTTTGCCATTCGATGTTTTCCCCGGCATTGAAATGCTGGGCTACTCTCGGCCGTCCCGGTGGGACTACTAAACCGGGTTGATACAACATTCCTGAACCATCCCGTAGGGGATGGATCGAGATTAGCCCGCCAATTCATTGGCGGGTCCGGAATCCCCCTTTATATTCGAGCAGCCCCGGCAGGGGCGACCGAACTTCCTGTTTTTTAATTAAAATTTACCTGGTAATTTTGTTAGCGTCGGGGTACAAACAATTATTCGTCTTCATCACCGCCGGGGAGGGACAACTGACCCGAGCCGGGTTCCAATGCGGCTGTTTGCTGTAACTCAATGATCTTGTTGACCGGTTTTTCCAACATGCGCGACCGGGTGGAAGTCAATTTTTGAAAGCGTGAAATTGCCTGTTCCAGGGCTTTACCCACACTGTCCATCTGTTCGGCGAACTTAGTCCACTGTTGTTTAAATTTTTCCACCTGCTGCATGATCTCCGTCGCCCGCTGCTCCATCATGAAACTGGCCGTTGCTTGGCGTAACAGGGACAACACCGCATACAAGGTAATCGGGGAACACACCATGATTCGTTTACTCAAAGCGTAATCAATCATTTCCGGGTCTTCCCGGTTGATAAATCCGTAAATAGCTTCATTGGGTATGAACATCATGACATAATCCACCGTCCCGGCGCCGGGATTGATGTATTCACGTTTGGCAATAGCTTTCAAATGATTTTTAACATCTTTGAGAAAAGCTGTTTTCTCATTCTGCTGCTCATCCGGTTTTTCGGCGTGCAGAAAACGCTCATAATGAACCAGGGGGAATTTTACATCCATGTTTACCTGTTTGCCCTTGGGCAGAAAAAAGGTGTAATCCGGTCTTTCACCACTCTCCACCTGGGATTGCTTGATGTAATTGATATTTTCCACGAAACCTATATACCGGAGAATGTCCTCCACCATCCGCTCACCCCATTGGCCCCGGGCTTGGGAACTGGCCAGGATGCGCCGTAAATCGTCGGTTGTGTCACGTAATTTGACGGTTTCCTGCTGGGAATTGGTCAACTCGGTTTTCAATTCGGTGGACTTGGTAAGCAAATCCTTGAGTTGAGTATCCATGGACTCCAGCGATTTGTTAATGAGCTTTTCCTTTTGGGAGAGTTGCTCGGTGTTGAATTTGGACTGATTTTTAAATTTCTCATCAGCCGCTTTTAAGAACTCTTCCCGGCTGACCCGCAACGCCTCCGCGGATAAAACCTTGAAACTATTCTCCAGCTCCTGGTGCATCTCCTGCAAGCGGGCCTTTTCTTCTTCCAGCCGTTTTTCAGCGGACTCCATTTGCGACCGCAAAGTAGCATTTGTTTCACGCTGATCAGCCAGATTATCGGATAACCGCTTGGCTTCTATTTGTATTTCATCCAGGCGGTCACGCCAGGCTTGGGCCTGCTCTTCAGCCCGCACCTGGTTGCCTTTGGCGGTATCCAATTCCGTTTGCAGGTGTTTGGCGCCTTGTATCCGGCCGATAAAGAAAGCCATTCCCCCGATGATAATGACGCCGATAATCCAAATCAGTGCAGTCAAATCCATTCAATGGTCCTCTTCAAATCCCGCCAATAATGATAAAAGTTGAACAAGCAGCCGATCAGGGTAGTATGGGAACTTTATTGCAGATAATCCAGAATCTGATTTTCCCGTATAAAATTGACTGAAATCCTGTCCAGTTGGGCTCGCTCGTTTCGCCCGATGGTCAGTTTGTACATAAGGGTCGTCTCATCCGGCAGCGTATAAAAACGCACCACATTCACACCGGGCAAAGCTACCAAAAGTTGCTTGAAAGTACCCATGCTGCGTTTGTAGCGCGTTTGTTGCACCACGATGTCAGATGGTGTATTGTAAAATATCCGCTGCTTGGAATATCCGTCCTTACCCACTTTAACCAGCGGTACCGCTCGCCAGTCGCCCCGCATCAATTCCCGCACAAAATCCAGATTATAGTCCAGATCGATGAAAGTGGAGCGCTGGAATTTGCCGGTAATGTCGATTTTACCTTTATTATGCTTCCCGAATGCGGCCAGTATATTTGCGATACGGGGATTCACCACGTAAATCACCTGAAAGGATAGGTCCAGACTATCGGGAGAATAGGGATTAGGCCGGGTGACAATATCACGAATCTGCGCCAGATAGGGATCAAACAGTATATTGCGCCATAATTCCCGCAACATCTTGCTGCGCTGCTCCCGATTGCGCTGATCCGAGTACAATCCCCCCGCCACGGTATCCGCTTTAAATGGCGTTGGCGTGGTTCGGTAGATCTTTGCGCTGGCCGCCCGGCCCGGCTCGGAAAAATATTCCACGCTGGCAGCATCCAGGGGCCGCCCGAATTGCCGCCCCGAAAGTGAAATTCCCATGGCCTCCCGGGCCCAGTTGCCCAATTTATCTTTCCAGTCCAGCAGATGGGTATATTTATCGCTGAAATCAAATTCATCCAGTTTATAACCGAGACGCAAATAATACAGATCCAGGTGCAAATTCACCTGATCCCGGTTATATCCAAATTGCCCGGTAATAAGGTAAATATCGTAGCCATTAAGCGGCTGACTCTGAAAATTGTCATACCACAGGTGGCGCCTGAGAACATCGGAATTGGTTAACCAGACGGGATCCACAACCCGGACATTCAGCACTTTTAAATTCGTGATTCCGCTTAGATTGTCTTTAATAAATGATGCTAAACCGCCCCCTAACCAAGCCGGAGACTGCTCGGGTGTTTTGTCCTGAATGGGAGCCAGCAGAACCACGGTTTCGGTGCGTTTAAAGGGTATACCGGGCTGTGGTTCGGCCCATACGGGGTTGCTAAGTATCAGGCTGATGAGGATGATTAGAATATGTCTGAGCAGCATGGGACGAATTCGCCTGTATAAATTTTAAATTTTCATGTAAGCTATAGCATTCTCTACGCGCCGCAAACAGGTTTCCTGTCCCAAAACCGCCATCATGTCAAACAGTGAAGGACTTACATGAAAGCCGGTAAGCGCAACCCGCAAGGGATGGATCAGCTCTGCGGCCTTCAATTCCAACTGATCCGCCACCTGCCGCACAACCTGCTCAATTCCATCCGCACTGAACTGATCCAAACTTGCCAGAGCCGGTAAAAGTTTTTCAAGCCGTTCCCGGGTTTCAGGATTTTGGAAATGGCGCTTAATCGCTTCCGCCGAATAGGAATCCGGATCAATCCAGAAATACTTGCCAAAGGAAATAAATTCATCCAGTGTCCGCATTTTTTTCTGTAAAAGTCCCAGCGCTTTAAGATTGTATTCCTGCCCGGTGGTAGCCCAAATATCACCTAAACCATGCTTTTGGAAAAATGGCTCAACCCGGGAAAGTAATTCCTTTAAGGTAAGTTGTTTCAAATGCCGGCCATTCAGCCACAGGAGTTTGTCTTCGTCGAATACTGCCGGGGTATTATTAAAACCGGCGGTTTGAAAGCGGCTGATAATTTCGGCAGCGGTGTAAAACTCCCGGTTATCCTTGGCCGACCAACCCAGTAAAGCCAGAAAATTGAACATGGTTTCGGGCATTATCCCCCGCTCCGCAAACGCCAGGACGGATGTAGCGCCGTGACGCTTGGAAAGTCGTTTTCCATCCGGCCCCAAGATGAGTGGTACGTGGCCAAATTTAGGTGGTTTGGCGCCCAGCGCCAGGTAGAGCAAAATCTGTTTGGGTGTGTTGGAAATATGGTCTTCGCCGCGAATGATGTGGGTCACGCGCATGGCAATATCATCGACCACCACCGCCAGTTGATAGACCGGTGATCCATCACTGCGGAGAATGATAAAATCATCCAGCTCCGAATTTTCCACCGCAACCTGCTTACGGACGATATCTCTAAAACGAGTAATTCCGGCCGAGGGCACTTTGAAGCGGATAACAAATGGTTTTTTAGCCCTCAGGTTGGATTCAATTTCAGCTAAACTCAAATTGCGGCAGGTCCCATCGTAGCGATAAGCATAACCTTCTCGTTCAGCTTGCTTCCGTTTCGTATTCAGTTCCGCTTTGGTGCAAAAACAACGGTAGGCCCGATCCTTGGTCAGGAGTTGCCCGGCCGCGGCGATATGGTGATGGCGATTAGTCGATTGATAGACCGGTGTTTCATCCCAATCCAATCCCAACCAGGTGAGACCGTCCAGGATTGCTTTAACCATTTCCAGCGTGGACCGCTCCAAATCCGTATCTTCGATCCGTAGCAGAAATTGACCGCCTTGTGAGCGTGCCAACAGGTAATTGAACAAGGCGGTGCGGGCGCCCCCCACATGGAGGTAGCCGGTTGGGCTCGGTGCAAACCGAACACGAACAGGGGTACTTGGCTCAGACATATTTATATAGTACTTCCTTCATTCATTAGGTTGGTGGGATGATACCCGAAAGAAACGTTTGTGCAAGCACTTCTCCGGGTCAGTGGGAATTATTCCGAACTTCTTCCAACAGATGCTGCTTGAGCTTGAATAATTTAGCGGACAAATCCACATGGTAGATATGCGGGTTGGTGAGACGACGGATTTCCTTTCCAAAACTTATTTGCTCTTCCCGGACACGCCGCCGGATGGCTTCCAGTGAAGGTTGGGCATAACTGAGTTTACCCCCCTGAAAAACCGGTTCCAGTAAAGACCGGGCCGTGAAACCGATAATTTCTTTTTTCTTCCAAGGATGAACCGAATCAAAGGATAGAAAACTTTTTACCGGAAGCGGTTCATCATTCAGCATGATCAGGTCCAGCAGGGCCGCCCCCGATTTTTCATCCTGAAAACGCACCAGTTTTTTCAGACCCGGGTTGTTAATCTTTTCCGGGTTTTCACTGCGTTTCAACTCCGGTTTCAGGACGCCGTTTTGTTCGCGGGCCGCCAGTTTATACACGCCGGACAGCGCCGGACAGGAACCGGACGTAATTAAATTCGTGCCCACGCCCCAAATATCGATTTTAGCGCCCTGGAGTTTCAAATCCTGAATCAGATACTCATCCAGATCATTGCTGGCCGCAATTTTTGCCTCCGGAAAACCGGCTGCATCCAATATTTTCCGGGCCGCCTTGGACAGATACGCCAAATCACCGCTGTCTAACCGGATACCATGGTTTCTGAATGCAGCTCCCAGTGATTGACGCATTTCACGAAAGATTTTAATCGCATTAGGCAGACCTTGTTTGAGGGTGTCGTAGGTATCCACCAACAGGATGGCCCCCTGGGGGAATGTTTTGGCGAAACGGCGAAACGCGGTCAACTCATCACCAAACGCCTGGACAAAGGAGTGCGCGTGGGTCCCGCGAACGGGGATATTGAACATCTTCCCGGCCATGAGATTAGAGGTGGCGGCAGCACCGCCAATGTAAGCGGCCCGGGCGCCGTACACTCCGGCATCGGGTCCCTGGGCGCGCCTTAAACCAAATTCCAGCACCGGCTGATCACCGGCGGCCTCTACAATACGGGCGGTCTTGGTCGCAATTAACGATTGGTGATTAAGCAATGTAAGCAACGTGGTTTCAAGCAGTTGGGCCTGGAGTAATGAAGCTTTCACTCGCAGGACGGGTTCCTGTGGAAAGACAAAAACGCCTTCCGGAACCGCATCAATCTCACCGGTAAAGCGTAAGGTTTTCAGGTAGTTCAGAAAAGCCGCGGAATAGCCCTGGCTTGACCGTAAATATTCCAAATCCCGCGGCTCGAAATGAAACCGGCGCACATACTCGATAACTTGTTCCAATCCGGCCATGATGGTGTAGCCGTTTTCACAGGGATTACGCCGGAAGAAGAGATCAAAGACGACCTGCTTTTCCGCCATTCCGGAGCAAAAGTAAGCATAGGCCATGTTGACCTGGTACAGGTCGGTCAGGAGGGTCAAATTACGAGATTTGTTCATTCTTCAGCTTTCAGATCGGGGGCTCGAACGATTTCCGTGTGGAAACATAATTCCATCTGTTGCAGTGCGCTGGGGTGATTTTCGGTAAAGGTGGCGCAACCGCGTTCTAATACTCTGGTTTTAAATCCACGATAGTAGGCGCCGGCAACGGTAAGATAGACACAAATGTCGGTACAGACGCCGGTGATTATTACCCGTTCCACACCCAGTGCTTTCAATTTTTGTTCCAATTCCGTGTTGTAAAAGGCATCGTACTGGGGTTTGGGTATGTAAATGACCGACCGATCAGCTTGATGCGCGTCATACCAGTCTTTCAGTTCGCCATACAGCTCCTGCCCCCAGGTACCCACCACATTATGGGGCGGCCATTCCTGAAAATGGTCATCGTTCGGTTGGTGGGCATCCATGGCAATGACCACATATCCACCGGCAGCCAGTATTTGTTCCGCTTGTTGGCGTACATACGGGACAATCTTCCGGGCCGGTTTGCCGGCGGTGAGACACCCCCTGGCATGGACAAAATCATTGCTCATGTCCACGATAATTAAAGCTTCTTTTGCCGGATCAGGGGTTTTCATTCGTATCTCCCCGGTAAGTTAAAAAATCCCTTTGTCACTCTGGAAACCTATCCATAAAAATCCCGGATTCAAGCAGCAAGTGCAATAGTTTGCTGGTTGCCGGTCCGTCAGCCGCCTGTCGGGCGGCAAGGCTGGCGTTTACGAGCCGGGTTCAGCTTGATTTAGTAATACAGCCGGTTAGATCAATAAACACTAGGGACTATTTTTTTCAACCCAACATGGTTAACCAGCATACTAAAATGACCTGCTTTCCGGGATTGGCGGCATTCCTTGACCGGACGGAAGCGGGAATCCCGAATTACTCGATCCGTTGCGGAAGGCGTTGTGCGCCCGCTACAAGGCCCCTGCTCCGAACCGGGTCGGCAAGAATATCAAAAGCCCTGAGGACGACTTGTAAAGGTGAGTGACCAGTGTCTTATATGGAAACCAGGTATATCCCCGCCTCAAGTGTTGTTGGTGGCTTAACAAGCCGTATTCGCACGGTTTATGCCGGTTCGAGCGCTGGGGTGCCAGGCCGCGATTTATAAGTCCGGGGGTGTTATGAAGAAACCATATAAACAATGGTTAGCCGACTAAAACAAACAAGGCTGAATAATGATACAAAAAGCATCATTTGTGGGTATCTTGGCGTTATCCGTGGCTTTAATTGGAGTTCTTACTCTACGCTATCAACTGCCCATTGGCCCTATTATTCTCAGTCTTACTCTGATTCCGATCGCTGGGCTATTGGTAGCCAAAATATCTTTGATTAGAGCGATTCCAGATCTGATTTTTGGAGCCATTGATACAGGTTTGCTAACTATTCCCGCTCTTTGGGGTGGTATTCTTTTTGGGGTGGCTGGAGCAATTGCTGGCGGTATAATTGGTGATGCTATTACCGATGCTATAGCTGGATTCTTTGAAGGCAGCATTGCCGAATGGCTTCGAAAGAAGGGAATTGAAGAGTCAAGAGAAACTGTAACTACTTCCCTTGGCAAAATGGCTGGTTGTCTATTTGGAAGTCGTGTAATTCTTACAATTGCCCTACTTATCGGTATTAAGCCAGAATTCGGCTAACCAGGCGCTGCACCTGACCGCTATTCCGCTGGCGCTCCATAGCGGCAGGTAAGCTTTAACGTTAATCTCCACCTGTTGCAATCCAATTTTCCCCGGCCTTTGCTGAAACGAGGCGCCCGGTGAAGCAAGAATATACCATAACGGCGGGCCTATTCGGCAGAACCAGAAAATTCTAAAAATACCCGGGATGAATGTTTGGGATCATCAACCCGTGAAATAGAGCCAGACCAACCCCACTGCCAGGGCTAAAATCACGCTCAAAACGACATCCCGCCGCCGCCAAACCGGATCGAAAGCCGGTACTTTCTCATCCACAACCAGGGTGGCATACGTGAGATTTGCCAGCTTTTCAGCAGCGGGCGCCGCGGTCATCAGACTTACGACGATTAAAATCGCCACGCAAATCAGGAACAGAATAACGGCAAAGTGGAGGAAATTGATATTTGCAAAGGTGTATAAAGCACCGGAAAGATGCGTTTTGGATAATTCAGCGGCCAGCCGGCCGGCCCCTAAAACCGCACCGGCCACCAGCGCCGACATGGTGCCCCGGGATCGTGCATTTCCCCGTTAGATAATGATTAGACAACCGGGGAGAGGTCATGGCGCTTATGGTCAACCTGTATCCGGGAGACTACGGACATTGATCCTGAAAAAATCGAAAAGGTCGAAAAACGGTTTCGTCGTCATCACAGGCAAGAGCGGAATGGCTATTGGACACGGCAATTCAGGTTTTGGCGGACTCCACGGCGGGTAACCCGTAAGATTGATGGAGAGAAGGCTGTGATCTTTAAGGCGGCCGGGATTCCGGACGGGGATTGCGAATGGGTGGTGGATATTAGGAAGAAGTAAGACTCCTTGGTTTTCCGGCGGGGTTGCTTTAAAATACCGGTGAATTGAGCTGAAAGGAAAGGGAACTTGACTTGACAGTGATCAGCCAAATTATCCGTGCTCGCACTCACTGCGGAGCTAAGGGATGTTTGGCGGTAATTTACCCGGCTAAAGGGAAGGATGTCAAGAGTCCGGTGGACAATTTGCAGGGAGGAGGGCAGTTGTATTATATAGAAACTATATATCACCCCACCACAAAGATGATTTATGTCGTATATAACTGTATTTTAAGGAGATATGATGTATTGTGCGCAGGAGTGTTATGCAGCGATGAACTGGATCCGGCGTGTTATATAGAAACCGTATAAACAATAGTTAGGCGTAACCACTAAGTCGAGATGTTTTAACATTATAATGATAAAACGAATCCTGAACCATAGACGAGTTACATCGCATTTATCTTTGATTGTGACTGTCGTCATCTGGTCCTCTTGTGACAACGCTGTCGGACCAAATCAGGACGATGAACCCAAAATAGTCTTTGTATCGGGTATACACAGGAGCTTTGACGTGTACACAATGAACTATGACGGAAGTAGTCAAACGAGAATCACAAGAAACTCAAGGAACGATTACTATCCGCAGTTCTCTTCAGACGGCTCCAAGATATTCTTTATCTCTATGTCAATTGATTACCCTGTTGGACTTTACGTTATAGGTCTCGATGATGATAACGAACACCATATAACACGCTTGCAAAGCGTGTCAAACACAGGCTATGTTTCTTTTTTCTCAACTCACGATTCCACAATTGTTTTCAGCCAAGACAGAGAAGGAAATTATGAAATCTACCTGATCAACGAAGACGGAACTGGTTTGACAAATTTGACAAACAATCCGGGGTATGATCGTTATCCTCAGTTCTCACATGATGGTTCAAAGATCGCATATGTTTCTTCCACAATTTGCATAATGAGTAGTGACGGCAGCAAAATATCCGATCTGCCGGATAGCTTAAGTTACTATAATAACTGGCCCATTCAGTTTTCCCCAGATGATTCTGAGATCTTGTTCGAGGCGGTATCACCAAGGGGAGACACCGAGATTTATATTTCCAATCTCTATGGGTCGGATGTACGTAATTTGACTAATGATGAGAATAGAGATGGTTCGCCCAGTTTCTCTCCCGACGGATCAAGAGTCGTTTTCATTAGACATGCGACAGATGAGATCTGGACTGGAGACATATACATCATGAATTCCGATGGTAGTGAACAGACTCGCCTGACTAATGACGGTAAAACAAGAATCCGGGATGGGGTTCAAGTTTCGCCCGATGGTTCCAAAATTCTTTTTACCTCGGAGAGAGATAAAGAGAACGTGGGTCAAGTATACATCATGGATATTGATGGATCAAACCAGGCCAGGCTTACTTTCTCAATCGCTCAATCAATAAATCCAAGGTTTCAACCTGTACCCTAGTTTGGCTACGCCATACGTGCTGGAAATGTATATGATGAAGAAGCATATGGTTAGGCCTAACACCCAATCAACCTGACGTGAAAAGCTGGAAGCGTGAATTCAATGTTTGGGAGTTTAACAAGAGTGGGTTTCCAAAAAGAAAGCCCTAAGTTGAAAAGTTTCACGCAGGTTATTTCAACCGTTAGGCCGCCCTTAATGATTTACGAAAATGATACAAGGCGATGAAACGATTCTCTACAATTAGCTTAGCGATAGTTTGTATATGCATACTGATGAATACTGAAGCAATATGGGCACAACCTGAT
>CAZIWX010000032.1:0-1948 GCA_964543125.1 uncultured Lentisphaeria bacterium
TCATTGAATCACTGATTAATAATCAGCCCGGTTAACGCGTCCCGATTCAGCGGGATCACATTATACTATTAATCTCTACTTTGAAAATTAGCCGGATTTGAAAAAAGCTCATCCCTGTGATGAGCTTTTTAAAATACTAAAGTAAGTTGCCGACGGAGGCTATTTCGCTAAGGCAGCTCCCAGCATTTCGGTCAATTGGCGTCGTTTGACACGACCTCCAACGTCTCCAATCGCAGCTGCTTCCGCCTTGGATTTGCTGGTATTAACTGTTTTTTTGCTGACTTCCAGGGCAGCTTTTTGCACACCCGAGGATACCTCCACAACAATTAAACTCAAAATGGCTTCTGTTTGGTAAGAAGGCCGGCCACCCATATTGATTTCCCGTGTAGCGCCAAGTTTGACGGCTCCTTCAATCCGTAATGGTGCAGTCTCACTAACCCGAAATCCCGCTTTTATAACGGCTTTCGATAAATCCCGCTCCACATCATTCAGCCGTTTGCCGTTCTGACCTTTAATAACGATGGAAAAAGCGGGTGCAGCTCCCACTACCTTATAATTCACCGTTAAGGAAAGGTGTTTTAATTGGGGCGCCATGATATCCGGTAGCCGTCCCAGGTTGGGTGTGATAATAACAGCGCCTTGCCCGGCACGCGACCCAGCTACTGCCGAGATATCAATGGAGGCCACCCCGTCATACGCGGTCATGGTCTTCTTGGCCAGCTCCCCTGATTCATAAATGACTCGTAATGGCATTCCACCGATGGGAACCAGTCCACCTTCCCGCCGCAGCACAACTTTTACCAGAATTGATTTAGGCAAAGGTTGCCCGGGTGCGGCCGATTGATCGGCACCCGACGCAATGGTCATTTGCACATTGCTTAATACGGTTCTAACTCGGGAGAGCAATCCTGGTCCGGTGAGATTATTCGGGAGCGTGTATTTCATGTCCGCCAGAGCATTATAAAAACTTTGCCGGGGATATACCTGGGGAACCAATTCCAGCGCATCGGTAAAATTTTCGATGGCGGGAAACACTTTCCCTTGATCCAGCAGACTTTCGGCATCCTGAAATAAAGTTTTAAGCCGATTTCCATGGTCATCCAGTTCTTGTTCAAGGCTGGACAAGTATTGGTTACGATCTAAAACCGCATATACGTAATACCCCCCATCCGCCTGTTTGGATTCAACAATTTCAATACCCTGAATCGTTTGATCAACCAGTGTTTGGGTCGTTGAATTAAAGGCATTGGAATAAAAGCTGCGATCTTCCCGGGTAAATTCCTGTTCGATTGTTGTAGTGGAATTTTTGATTTGCACTTTTAGTTGGGCTGCAACCTCCGTGCGCGCCTGATCCGATGCGGTCTTTATATCCGCACCGGTACCTACGCCGGTCCAATACATTCCCTGGGGATAACCGGGATGTTTACCAGTTTTTGCCCAGGCGGGAATATCATTTTTTGAGGCGGTAGAAGAATTGCCGGCGCCTGCGCACCCAAAGGTCACCAGCATGAGGAGGATCAAATATTTATTGCCGTAACGAAATGTTTGCGTCATGACGTTTACTCCATTTCCACATCAAGGACGATCAGTTTACGGTTTAAGGTTACTTTGCGAACTTTTCCATCCGGTACAACTTTCCTGATGGCACGTTTCAGTTCACGGTAAACGGAGCTGGAGCGGTCGTATTTCTGGGGATCTGCCCAGATCAGGTAATCCAGGGTATAATCGGTCATCAGAGTTTCCTTGGTGGTCTTGGCCATTGCTTTGAAAACATCTGCGACGGAGAAAAGGATATCTTCAGCTTCATCAGTATCGTAATCTTTGGAAACACTGATAATTACCTTGTATTGCAGACCGCGTTCCAAATCATCTTTCCAGTAAGCCGCGATGCGCGCCAGGACCTTCTCAACCGCGTCATTGATTGCTTCTTCGATTACGGCGGCATCCA